>JAYTHK010000129.1:0-39853 GCA_043732665.1 Cytophagales bacterium
ATGTCCATCCGATTATTTCCATCATTGGTGTTATTATCGGCATTCCCGCTTTTGGAATACTTGGATTGGCAGCAGGGCCGTTAATAATTTCATATTTTATTATTCTGATAAAAATATGGGGAGAGAATAATAAAAAGTAGAGTCTGTAAATTGTTCTGATCCATGATTTCCTATAAACATAATTATTTAAATATAAAACAATACTAAATCGCTTATTTTTAACTAAAGAAGAACCTATTTCTTTATTAGTGCGTAAATATCTTTACTTAAAATATATGGTAATTACTTAGTCAGTTGGTTTATTTATGATAAAAAGGTTTTTTTGGGTTTTAATCGCTTTATGTATCACTACTAAAAGTCAAGAAGCAACAGCACAGAGTTCAGGAAATATGCTTCAGTTAAATGGAACAAGTAATTTTGTAAATATTCCCGCAAGTCCAGTTTCTACGCTTAGTGATTTTACAATAGAAACATAGGTATATTTTGCAATATCAAGTCACTGGCAAAAAACATGTGGCTTTGGCACTGGGTACTATCACCAATATGTTTATTACCCTTAATGCGGCAGACACTCCAAGATCTGCCATTACTACGGAGGAGAGCAGCGTATCACTGCCCCCGCAGCCTTATCCACTAATCAATGGCATCATATTACCATTACCTACAATTTCGCTACTACCACCAGTGTAACGTATATAGATGGGGTACCTGTTGCTAACAATTCTGGCATTACCATAAAACCACCGAATCTTGTAGCTACAACCAATAACTGGCTAGGCAAATCTCAATATGTTGCAGACCCTTTTTTCAAAGGTAATCTTGATGAATTCAGAATATGGAATACGACCCGAACACAACTACAAACAAGAGCGACTATGTACTCTAAATTAATAGGAAATAAAGCTGGTCTTATTGCCAACTATAGAATGGATGAGGGAGCTGGCACAACCCTTGGCAACAATTCTTCTAATGGAGGGTCGCTGGCAAGTGCCCACTTTAGCTGCCGCCGCTCCACTCCTACATGGGCTCTTTCTGGAGCACCGATGGGCGATGCTAGTGCAAACAATTACCCAGCAAGTTGGGCAGGACAGACTTTACCTATGAGTTCAGTTTTTAATGGGAATTTCACAGTGAGCAATGTGACAGGTGCCCCTTCTGGTATACATGTATACCAAGTAAATTCGGTACCAAATGCTACTGAGGGAATTAGAGGACTAAGGACTAATAATATTTATTTTTGAACTTTTTTAGCCAACGGAACTTCTCCTACCTATAAAGCTGTATACGATTATTCATTATACCCAGATGCATTGATAAATGAAAACACAGATGCCTTATATCTCAGAGCAGATAACAGTATTAGTCCTTGGAGTGCTACTGCTGCAGCCCTTAATACAGTTACCCATACATTAACATTAACTGGAGTAACTGTCAGGGATTAGTTTGTTATCGGAAACACAAACGTTCCTCTTCCTATTGATTCAATTTCCTTTAAAATTTCTCATGGCAACAATACAAATAGTATTTCTTGGAAAGTGCTCGAAGAAGAAAATGTATCTTATTATCAACTCGAAAAAAGCAATGATGGAATTACTTTTAATACCTTGAGCAAAATTCCTTCTGAGTCAAAATCGATGAATAGTTATTTATTTTCGGATAACATATCGGAGTCGTCTATCATATATTATCATCTGAAAATTATTTTTGGAGACGAATCCAGTCAAAACTCGACCATTATTAGCTGTAATAACGACCATGAAATCATTAGCTTCTATCCTCAGCCCTTTCGGGAGTATCTAGTTGTAGAATTGTCAACCGATTATTCCGAAATTAGTATCCTAGATTTAAACGGACATATCGTATACACGATCCAACATGTTCCGTAAATCTATAAATACAGGAGCATTGGCCGCAGGAACTTATTTTCTTAAGATGGTAAATAACAAGGCTTCTGTTATTAAAAAAATATAAAATATTAACCTCTCTCTGGCGAAACACCCACAAAGGCATATTATTTTCCATTTTTACGCTTATCCTAATTTTAATCTTCGTTAAATCTGAAGTCATTTCTTATTGGCATTTTAACCTAGCACAGCTATAAAATACAAGTTATCTCTTTTCTATAGCTCATCTTTACACATAAAATAGTACAAAATAAAGAATTACTTACAGTAATCAAATAATTATACTTAACCAATAATATTTAATAGTAAAAATATCCTATATCTTTAAAAGATTATATATTAAACCAAACAATAGCTACAAAAAATACAAATTAAGGCATTTTAATTGCATTAATTTAATATATATATGTAACTTTATATGAATCAGTTAAATAATATCAAATTGTACTATATATAACAAAATGAGTTTTGCACCTTTGTATCGAAATAAAAAATACAAAATGATGAAAACGAAAAGCGGAATTTACGGGATGACCAAAGCGGCCATAATCCTATTATTAGTAATGACAATACAAACAGGTTTTGGACAAGTTCTTGGTATTAACAATTCAAAAAAGAAGTCTCTAAGAAAAAAGTACAAATGCGAAAATATTGGAATACAAAAAGTAAAACATATGCAAAGTCGTTCTAAAGCAATAAGAACAATTTCAAGAATTACACCTTCAAATGAAATTCTTCTTGCTTCTATTTCTGAAAATGAAGACAATAAGATAGTGCCAGTTATTGAACAAGAAGAAATTATAAAAGAGAGCGTTTTAGAAAAAAAAGATACTAGTACCGAGAAATTAAGATTACTACCAATTCCTGTTTATTTCCGTTACGATTCGTATCGTTTAGACATTATTGATCTTACTCAAATCGCACTGGCCGTGACCTATGTAAAGGAAGGATATTCTATATTACTTGTAGGACATACTGATAACTGGGGAAACGAAAAATACAACGAAATACTTTCTTTAAAACGGGCTAATATTATTCGTGATATGATGATCGAGCTTGGCTGTAAACCTGAGTTAATAGCAACAAAGGGAGAAGGTGAGAAATACCCAGCCGATACAAACGATCACCATGAAGGAAGGCAAAGCAATAGAAGAGTAGAATTTTTAATCGCCCTAAATGTTAATTAATTTTTTTTAAACAATTCTTTAGTTAACATTTTTCCGTAAACAAATATGCCTGATAAATTAAAACTATCAGGCATATTTTTAGCAAGATCACTCCATAAATTCACCCTAATATTTTTCTACTTCTACACCAAATTTTCTCAAAAAATCTAACCCTTCATCTGTAGGCAAACCTTTATATTCGGCATAAGAATTCAGGTACACTACTTTTGTCACCTTTGCGCTGTAAAGCAATCGAGCACAAGCCAGACATGGAGAAAGCGTGATGTACAAGGTAGAATCTTCGATTTTCATTCCATTATTGAGTGCATAAATTATAGCATTTTGTTCGGCATGTAACGCCAAAGAACAGCTTCCTTTATGATCGGTAGAACATCCCTTTTCTGGCCATTCTTCGTCACAGTTATGCGTATCTGCTGGCGGACCATTATATCCGATAGAAATAATTCGGGTATCTTTTGTAAGCACAGCTCCTACCTGCGCTTTTATACAATGAGAACGTTTGGCAAGATTCTGCGCCAATTCCATGAAAATATCTTTAAACTCAGGTTTTTGCATTATTTTTCAATTAGTAAATTAGCCAATTCGACAATTGTTATCCAAATTTACTAATTTTACTCAATATGAAAACTGGACGTTATCTACATTACAAAGGAAACTACTACGAAGTTGTCGGAACAGTGCTTCACAGCGAGACGAAAGAGAAATTAGTACTTTATCGTTCTGAGAAAAACGAACAGCTTTGGGTAAGACCTAAAAAGATGTTTGAGGAAACGGTTTTGATGGATGGAAAAGAGATAAAACGGTTTGCTTTGATTGACAAATATTTGACATAAATGAACATTAGCAAAAAGAACCTATACATATTTAGTGGCCTCGGCGCAGATGAACGAGTTTTTCAGAAACTTATTTTTTCTGATCACAATACAACATATGTCAAATGGATTTTACCAGAACCAAATGAACCTATTGAAAAATACGCTTCTCGACTAGTTGTTCAAATCAAGGCAAATAATCCTATTTTTATTGGTCTTTCGTTTGGAGGAATTATGGCGGTAGAAGTAGCCAAACTTATCCATACAGAAAAAATAATAGCAATCCCTCCGCAAAATATAAAAATGAAATCCCCTTCTACTTCCGACTAGCAGGTGCTTTAAAACTATACATTTTATTACCTGTCAAAATTTTAAAAAGAACTAATTTTATTACCTATTGGTTTTTCGGAACAAGCTCAACCTTTGAAAAAGACTTATTAAAACAAATACTTTTTGACACAAACGAATTATTTCTAAAATGGGCGATAGGAAAAATAGTTCGGTGGAAGAACAAGATCAGCCACTACAATATAGTCCATATCCATGGCTCTTCTGATAAAATTTTACCCATACAATTTGTAACGTATGACTATAAAATAAAAGACGGTGGGCATTTCATGGTACTTAATAAATACGAAGAATTGAATACTATTTTGAAAGTAGTTATTGAGGAGTAAATGTCGATTCAAGTATCTGTATAACCACTTGGTCTTCCAATCTTAACTTTACCATCTTTATTAATTAATGTAAGATCCAAATGACCATATACAAGACCAATTTTTACATTTCCAACGATTGATTGAAAATTATATGACTTTGGTTCCCATACTTTTAAATCATTAAAATTTACAGGAGAAATATCTAATTTTGATGCATCAATGAATAAAAGCCTCCATTACCATTTTGATACCAATTATTAGCTTCTCCAATTATTACAATACCATCCCAGTAAGGTCTACTAAGGAATTTAATCCATTGAGAAAGTATCACTACGAATTGTCTCATATTTTTCTTTATTTAATTCACTTATAAAATTTCCTTTATTTAAAGCTTATTTATGATTAAAGGCTTACATGAGATCACAAGAAAAGTTCGGGTGACACTTAATATCATCCGAACTCTTGAATAACGCTACCATGGTAACTTTTCTACTTATTCATTTTTAACCATGCTGTGCCTGTCAAATTGCGTTAGCAATTTTTGAGAAAGCCGATAAGCGCAACAAAAATTTAAATATTCGCATAGTTGAAGGAATTAAACCTATCCCGAACAAACATCACAAAACCTCCCAACTTTATTTCGTTAATATCGAGATTTTTCAGCCCTTTTAATATCCACACTAAATCGATACTTATCTGGGACTGCCCACTCAAAAACCTCTTGAGGAGTGCAACCATATAAGGCTAAAGGAAAACATTTATTGTCATTATAAAGTTGAAATTTTTGCAATAATTCAACAACCTCCTGTTTATGAAGAATATTTTTTTCCAGCAAGGAATTAATTTTTGAAAATATTAAAAGTACTTTCAATTTCATTATTGGTAAAAACGAACTCTTTTGTTCGGGCTGTTTTTTTTAATAATATAATTTCCCTCCAGAGAATCAAATACCTACCCTTTATTTTCTGAACCGCGGTCAGATATTAGTGTAACAGGGGTATGATGGAATCCATAAATAGAAAACATTTTTTGCAATAACAAAGCAATCCATTTTGAATTTCTATTTTCTACTATCCCGTATTGTAGTATTTTTTTGAATAATTATCCTTAATAATAACAGCACGAATCGAACCGTCTTTCTGAGTAGGCAAAAAAGTAGTATCGATATGAATAAATTCAAAAATGTGAGAAGCGATAATGCTCGATTTAGGCTTACTATATTTTATTTTTCCAATGCGTAAAACTTAGTATTCCCACACAGGATTTATAAGTTTATTCGTGGTGGTGCTTACGGTCAAAAACTTTCAGGATGTAGAGTTTTACATATTCATGGATTCCTTCTGCCCAACTGTTAAATCGCTAAGGTGTCCAGTCACTGACAAAGTGGTGCATAGAGGCCAAGTGATCTTTCTGGGTGGTATATGGTAAGAGGTCTTTAACCTGTCTTGAAGGGCTATTCGTTCGCAGTGATAAAAGATCTCTACACTGTTCTGGGAGAACATCAATTTTACTTTTTTACCAATGAAGCGGTACGGTAAACTGACTTTTCTCGGCTTCTTCGCTTTTCATTAACTCTGCAAGTCCCGAATAAACAGGTGCAATCGAATATTTAATTGGGCGAATAATCGATTTGCACCATTCATCCTTTCCCTGCGGAACCATAAGTAATTTACCACCTCGCTTGTGAGCACGCATCGACACGCCCAGCTTGACTAATAAGCTCATCGAGTGACTCCAACTCCAAGAAGCAGAACTAGTATACCCTAACATAGACCTTATAATTTCGCTGCATTGCGGAACTGTAGAATTATTTTCGTCTATTATTTTTACCTGATCTCCGCTGAGCACCGCTACATTGGTATATTTTCCAAAGCCATTCGGGCGTTTATGTTTTATAACTAACAGTGCTGGTTCTGAAACATCCAACACAAAACAAAAAGTGGGAATTTTTAGCGTAGTACCCCAATACAAAGTATAGTTTTCATTCCAGACGCCTAAGTAAACATCAGAACGTTCAAGGCCTAGAGAGAGTTTGGTAAGCGTGTCTGCATTGAGTGGCAAATGATGTTCCAATAAAGAAGACGTTCCCGCCCATTGGGGAGGTAAATAAGCAATTGAAATTCTAGGAGAATGCCCTTCCTCTCTGCTTAAGCTAGTCCAAAAACCCGCATCAATAATCGCTCCGATAATATGTGCTTTAGGTTCTGGAGCAGGATTCGTTTCGCCTTTTTCTTTTGCAGCAACAAGATGTTGAGCAAAATGAATTTCCACTGTTTCAGACACTACTTCTGCTGCTCTGTATTTTGAATCGTTTCTATATGTATTTCCAACTGTGTAACGAAGATAGATTTTAAAGGGGGAATAAGTAAATACGTACTTGGATTTAATAGAATTGAAGAATTATAGGTTTCCTTTTCTAATTATAAAATCTTACGATGTAGAAGATAAACAGAAATAGGAAAAAATATATTAACATTCTAACACACCCTAATCTCTCCTATTACAAGGATCTCTTCCTAACTCATACTTATAAACCATTTTCCCTAATTTCTCCATAAAAGGAAATCCTATACTATAATATTCATATTTACCATTGTTGAGTATTTCATTTTCGTTTACATAAATTGTTGCAGAAAGAAAAAATTCTACTTTATTTTTAGCATCCACAAAATAAGCTACGTCGCTTATAAAACCATAAGCCATTCCTACTTTATTGAAAACCCTAATAGAAGGATCGGCAGTACCTGTATAGTTCCCATAATAAAGACATTTTCTAAAACAGTCGTAGTAAATACTATCGTTCTTCCAGGCTACTACACCAGATTCACGAGGATACATACCCATCGTTTTTCTCAAAAATCTATAATCGTCTTTATTTAATTCAAACCTAGAACTCGGCTGAATAAAATCCGGAGTCATAATAGAGATAAGCATTTGATGCGCATCTTTTAAGGGAAGAAAATTATTAGGTGAAAAATCTTTTGGTACATATATTTTTTTCCTTCCATTATAATAAGCCTTTCCGACATTTGTATTTTGTGCTGGATTCAGAAATAATTTAGTCGTCATCAATACTTCCTCTTCGTATAAAACATTTCCACAAGTATCCACAAATTTAAAAGGGCCTGATATTCTATTTTCTTCCGATGTCGCCGACGAGAGTCTTTGAATAATACGGGTATCAGTATAACCCTTTTGAAATAAACGAAAATGCGTATATTCTTGTCCAAGGAAATCGTACACTCTATTGAATGCATAATTATCGCTAACCACCATCATCTGCAAAATATCATCTGCGATAGAAGGATAACCAAGGGAATCATTTATAAAACCTGCATATTTGGAATTTGTAACAAGTGATGTATTTTTATCTACGCCTTTTATTTTTAAGGTGTTTAATTTTTCTAATGCCAGAGCCGCTTCTGGCAATTTCACTAAGCTAGCTGGATAAAAATATTCTTCTGGTCGGAGACGAAAAGAATACTCTGTCATGGTTGTTTTTTTATTAGAATAATCGAGTTGAGAATAAATTATTTGAAGCCTGTATTTATCAGGATTCGACATAACTTTTCGCATAACAGCCGATGTATCGCAATACAACAAGCTATCCAACGGATTTTTAAACTGGGCGGAAAGATAAACCGTCGGCATAAAAATCGACAAAAAAAAGAGCCCTAAGAATTTCCATAGTTGCATTTATGAAGATAGCTATTTCTGTACTTTTAAAATAGCTTTATTTATCTCTTTTATCAACGCTGGGCCTTCGAATATAAATCCAGTATATAATTGTATCAAAACAGCGCCAGCATTTAATTTCTCCAAGGCATCTTCTGCACTATGTATCCCTCCTACTCCGATCACTGGAAATGCATTTCTTGATTTCTTTACTAAATATTTTATAACTGCAGTTGATCTGTCTTTCAATGGCTTTCCACTTAATCCACCCATTCCTATTTGCGCTATTTCCTCTTGGGTAGCCGTCAAACCTGATCGATCTATTGTTGTATTGGTAGCGATCACGCCATCTATAGCCGTTTCTTTTACTATTTCAATAATATCGTCCAACTGTCCATCGGTCAAATCAGGTGCAATTTTCAGCAGAATCGGTTTAGGAAATTTTTTCATACTATTTTTCAACTTCACCGCTTTAAGTAATTCTTTTAGAGGTTCTTTTTCCTGTAAAGCACGAAGATTCGGAGTATTTGGCGAACTCACATTCACTACAAAATAATCTACGTAATCATACAAAGCCTCAAAAGCTAATTCGTAATCGCTCACTGCCTCTTCATTAGGCGTAGCTTTATTCTTTCCAATATTCCCACCTACTAATACATTGGTTTTTCTTTTTTTAAGCCGAAGTGCGGCTTCCTCCGCTCCATGATTATTAAATCCCATGCGGTTGATAATAGCTTCGTCTTTTATCAGTCGAAACAAACGAGGCTTGTCATTTCCTAGCTGTGCCTTTGGAGTAAGAGTACCTATTTCTACAAAACCAAAACCAAGATTTCCAAATTCATCTACAAGACGGGCATCTTTGTCTAGCCCTGCTGCCAAGCCAACGGGATTAGGAAAAGTGAGACCAAATACTTCACGTTCCAATCTCTTGTCTTCCAATTTATATAGACTTCTATATAAAGCAGGTACTCCAGGTATTTTATGTGTAAACTTTATCAAAGCAAATGTTACATGGTGTACCTTCTCAGGATCAAAGAGGAAGAATATCGGTTTTAATAAAATTTTATACAAGGCAGTATTATTTATTTTTACAAAAATAGAAAAACATAGAATAATATGAGCTTTAAATTGTTTATTATATCATAATAATGGCTATTTTTGGTTAAACAATGGAAAAAATGAAAAATTCAGAGATTAACTTCAAAATAGAAGTAGACGATAAAAATGTACCAGAAAACCTTTTTTGGTTTGCTACAGATGGCCCAAGTGATAAATTTCAAGAAACAAAAGCTATTTCTATCTCTGTTTGGGATCAAACTCAATTCAATACTATGCGTATGGATCTATGGTCAAAAGATATGACCGTTTATGATATGAAACGTTTTTATATTGAGACTTTAGACGGAATTGCGACCACAATCTTAACTGCCACTGGTGATGATGTAATGGCAAGCGAAATACAAAAAGTTTGCTCAAAACTTGCACACCACGTAGAAGAAACCTCTAAGTAATTCCTACTAAATGAATAGATTAAAAAAAATACTAGAAAATCTGTATTATTCTTTTCCTGTTCAGCTTCTAGCAAATAATATAAAGAAAAATCAAGTGCTCCTTGTTATTTGGGCATTGCTCTTTGGCTTTATATCTCAAAATGTTGCTACTATTTTAGGAGTCCCTTATCTATTCTTAGACCCAGAATATATGGGGGCTACCGACTTTAGAGGTTTTTTTATTATTGGAGTCTCTACGGGTATTTTCATTTCTTCTTTCCATATTACCACCTATATTCTCGACAGCTACCGCTTCGAATTTTTAGGGGGTCTAAGACATCCTTTTGCAAATTTCTGTCTTAACAATAGTGCTATTCCAATCCTATTTTCTGCTACTTATGTTATTGCTATCGTAAAATTTCAGCTGAAAAATGGCCAGCAAAATCCAATAGAAATTTTTTACGAAGTAACAGCTCTTGTAGTCGGAATGCTGCTTACTATCCTTTTTTTATATTTATATTTTAATTTTACCAATAAAGACATCTTCAAAGCAGTAGCTGAAAATCTTGACGATAAATTCAGAAAAAATGCACTAAACCGTGTGAATGTTTTCCGTAAAATGAAAAGCGTAAAACGTAATAGATACCAAGTACATTATTACCTAAACCTTCCTTTCTTTGTTAAAAAAGTACCAGAATACAATAGTTACAGCAAACAGATGCTGCTCAAAATATTTGATCAAAACCATTTGAATGCTGTGATTGTTGAAATTTTTGTAATCGTTGTAATTATTTTACTTGGCTTGTTTCGAGACCTTCCTTTTTTTCAAATTCCAGCTGCGGCGAGTTGTATATTGCTTTTTTCTATGATTATCATGTTTTCTGGAGCTTTTTCCTACTGGCTTAAAAATTGGTCGATAACAGTATTAATTGCAGGTCTTTTCTTTTTTAATTTCTTACTAAAAAACAATTTCATAAGTTCTACCTATCAAGTATCAGGAATCAATTATAACGGCAAACCTGCTTTATACAATTTAGACGAGATAAATGCCATTAGCGACACAACAATTGCGAAAGAAGATATTCAAGCAACAAAAGCTATCTTAGAAAAATGGAGGGCTAAGTTTCCAAAAGACAAAAAACCAAAAATGTTGTTCGTATGCACCAGTGGCGGCGGTCAACGTGCAGCGGTGTGGACTGTTCGTACACTGCAATATGTAGACAGTGCCTGTTCTGGGAAATTAATGCAGAATACCACCCTCATGACAGGAGCTTCTGGGGGCTTGATTGGCGCTGCTTATTTCCGTGAATTACATCGAAAAAGTCTAACGGATAAAAAAATAAACCCTTACAGTAAACATTATTTTGATAACATGGCTAAGGATGTTTTAAATCCTATAATTTTTAGTTTAGTAGTAAACGATATTTTTTTCAGGTTCCAAAAATACAGTGATGGAAAGTACGAATACCTTAAAGACAGAGGTTATGCATTCGAGCAACAAATAAATAAAAATACAGAAAACATGCTCAACAAAAGAGTCATGGAATATAAAATACCTGAACAGGAAGCACTTGTACCAATGCTTCTTATTTCTCCTACTATAGTAAACGATGGCAGAAAATTATTTATCTCTCCACAACCAGTTTCCTACATGAGTTTGTCAACTTATTATGAAAATAAAAATTTCAAACAAAAAATAAAAGGTATAGACTTTAATAGATTCTTCAAAGAGCAAGATGCTGCAAATTTACATTTCATAAGTGCACTACGAATGAGTGCTACTTTCCCATACATTACCCCAAACGTAGACTTACCAAGTACTCCCGTGATGGAAATAATGGACGCAGGATTGTCTGACAATTTCGGAATAAGTAATGCTGCAAGATTTTTGCATGTATTCAAAGATTGGATTCATGAAAACACAGACGGTATCGTTTTCGTTATTATTCGCGATTCAGAAAAAGACATCGACATTATACAGCATACCGAAATGTCGCTGTTTCAAAAAATCTTAACACCTATTGGCAGTCTTTATAACGACTGGGATTATTTTCAAGATTTCAACAACGACAATCTTCTTGAGTTTACCCAAACTTGGTTTGAAGGACATTATGATGTTGTAGAATTTCAATACATACCTCGCTACGCATATTGGGAGAAAAACAGAAGCGAGTATACGGAGCTTAACAATTACGAAAAAAATAGAGCTACACTTAGCTGGCACCTTACCCAACGTGAAAAACAAAGTCTTCACCAAACGATCCTTGAAACCAATAATAAGGCAGCGTTAAAAAGATTGCAAAAGTTATTGAAGTAATTATTCTCTTATTGGCGAGACGCCAGCAAGAGAATAAAATAGATATAGCTAACTGATTTACATAACCTTAATTATTATTTTTTCATTTTTATAAATTATTTTTATCTACAGGCAACCCTTCAAAGACTATCCTTGTCTTATTACTGAAACCAACTATAAATTCAATGAAAACTATAACACTATCTATCAGTATTCTTTTTTTGACGTTTTTTACATGTGTACAGAACAGCTTTAGTCAAGGCTGTTGCAACGCAACCTTTAGTTCCAATGAACTTCAAAATTTAACTTGGGCATTTTATCCAGAAGATTCTATAAATGTAGCTAACTATAGCTGGGAATGGGAATTCGGAGACGGAACTATTTCAACAGATATATCTCCACTCCACACCTATCCAGTATCGGGCAAGTATAATGTAAAACTCGTAAAAAAAACAGAATCAATAATAAATCAAGATACTGTTATTTCTTCTTGTACTTCTTCAAAATATATTATCGTTAATGCCACGTATACCACGGACAGCTGTTTCGCTGCATTTTCTGTATTACAAACAGGTGGCTTTGCAACGCTTATACCCCAATCTATTGTAAACTCCAACAATTATTCTTATTGGACTTTTGGTGACGGAAATTCTGCTTACGGAAAATATCAGACACACCAATATTTAAATTCAGGCACTTATACCGTTTGTCAATATAAGGCTAAAGACAGCACCAACATCACTTCCAGCGGCTGTAATTTTTGTAAAGACATAAACGTAGTAGTAGATTCAGTCATTACTTATCACAACGATTCTTGTTTTACAAACTATTTTTACAATAATTCTGGCGCTAATTTTTCATTCATCGATAGCATAAACACGAACTCCAACAATTATTCATATTGGACTTTTGGCGATGGCGTTTCTACTTATGGTCAATTTCCATCACATACTTATTTAAATTCTGGCACATATACCGTTTGTCAATATAAAAGCAAAGACAGTATCAACATAACGTCTACGGGTTGTAATGTTTGTAAAATAATAAATGTAGTAGTAGATTCTATTAGTACACATCCTGCCGATTCTTGTTCTGCAAACTACTATTACTATGTTTCCGGCCCATCCATTGCCTTAAAAGACAGCATGAGCATTGATTCAAGTTATTATTCTTATTGGACCTTTGGCGATGGCACTTCTGCCTATGGAAAATACCCAACACACACCTATTCAAATTCTAGCAATTATAACGTTTGTCAATACAAAAGCAAAGACAGTGTCAACATAACTTCTAGCGGTTGTAATGTTTGTAAAGTTGTAAATATAGTAGTCGATTCTATTGTCGCTCCTCCTATTGATTCTTGTTTTGCAGGCTTTACCTATTCTTTATCAAATGACACGTTAAGATTATATGCGAACGTAACCAGTGGAAACCATGTCTGGTATATGGGCGATGGCAATTACGTTTCTGGAGGAAGCTCTATAACTCATAACTATATCGCAAATAATACTTACAATATCTGTCATTTTATAAGGACTACATCAGGAGATTCTTGTCACGAGTGTAAATCAATTTCAATTCAAAAACCAATCGTTTCTCCCAACCCAGCAGATAATTTCATAAATATAAATTCTACACAAGATTCATTGGTAAGTTATACCTTGATCGACAATCTTGGAACAACGGTAGCTTCTCAGTATAACATCAACTCTATGCAGGCCTCTATCCCTACCCAAAATATTCCTTCTGGATATTACACCGTTAGGATAGTTTATGGATTAAATAGAAATGCCTTTTATAACGTTTTGATTCAACATTAATACAATATATAAAATAGTATAAAAAGAGGGCTGTTTCTTGAGAAACAGCCCTCTTCCTTTGCTAGGGCGTCTCGCCAAAAATAAATATCATTGCAAAAAAATGTTCTACTCCAACATCAATAGTTGAAATAGAACATTAAACTTAAGTCCTGTTATTTTATTCTTTCAACACCATGTCAATACACATTACAGCAGCAAGAATTAACTTTCTCATAACGCTGTCTTTCGGCGCGCTTTCATTAATGGTAAGCACATAATTATCGGCAGTGGTAAATAATTCTTTTCCAAGTCCTGCCCATTTTTTAGTTACCGTTGCATATTCAACGGTATCGCTTGCAAATTTAAAATCCCAGCTTGTCCACTTTCCTTTTAGCGTACAAAGCACCATATCATGAGCATCCAAAACATCGAACTTTCCTCCGATAGAGAAGAATTTCTGTTTAAACTTACCTATTAACAAATCATTTTCATCATATACTTCGACCGTAGATACGAAAATAGAAACACCTCTTTTTACTTTCACTACAGATACTCCTGAGTTTGTTTTTACTTCAATATCAAAAGGTGTCATTCTTTTGTATTTCGTAAATCGAAACATTTTAGTGAAAAAACCAAGATTTTCTTCACGACAAGTCATGATTAACTCTTTAGTTTCTGGATTCAGAATGTCATAACTGTTGGACGCTTTAAACATCCCTACATGCTCTTTTACAAAAAAGACATTTTGGTTTAACACTGTGCTCATTGTTTTTTTGTTTAAGGTTTAAAAGATTTGATGGACTTTATACTATTTTAGCAGCAATCTATTCCACTAAAAAAGAACACTACTAAATTTCATTAAATATAAAAAAAAATACGATACTTTATACAACTATAAAAAGGCTATTTGGTAAATAATGCACTAAAATAAGCAGTAAGAAGAATCTGTGATTCAATATCTACTAAATTTATTAGCTAACTCTCGAGAAAAATACACTACAAATTGAAGTCACTACTAATAATATAATTGAAATTATTCTTTTTTTTTACATAAATTGATAAATACATTTTTAATAACAAAACTTCATAATTCTATAACAATAAACTGAATGAGGTTCGACTCTTATACACCGTGTGCCATTTTAAAAACCTATGTTAAGACTTTTATTATTTCTGAAACTATTGAAGAAAAAACATACAAAGTGTTGCCAGATACTAGCCTAGTGATAGGATTTCAATACAGAGGAAATTTATCATTACTTGTCAAAGAACAACATATTAAACTTAACTCATCAGGGCTCTCAGGACTACAAGATGGTTACCGCATTTTTAAAAACTCTGCAAACATCGGAACAGTTTTAGTTTATTTTAATGAGGCTGTCGCTTCAACTTTTTTCAAACAACCTATACACGAACTATTTGGAGAAAGTGTTTCACTTGATAATTTCATGCTTCGTTCCGAATTACTTATTTTGGAAGAACAACTATGCGAAGCAAAAAAAGATACTGATAGAATTAAATTTGTAGAACAATTTTTAATTTCAAGGATAAGACAAGTCATTCCTGATAATTTAGTTCTAACTGCCATGGCTCTTATTCACAGAAGCAAAGGAACCATTCGGATCAAAGAATTAATGCAACTTTTAAATATCAGTCAGAGTCCGTTAGAAAAAAGATTTAGACAAGTCGTTGGCGCATCACCTAAGAAATTTTCTTCTATTGTCCGTTTTAAACATACCATTCAGAATTACAACCCACAAAATTCATTAACAGATTTAGGATACGAAGCTGGTTTTTACGATCAAGCACATTTTATCAAAGAATTTAAAAATTATACAGGAGAAACACCTGAAACCTTTTTTCACAAAAAATAATAAAAACGATTTTTTACAATTACACCTCATGTATTATTTTAACCTTTGTTATACCAAGTTAAAAAATATAAGAGCATTCTAAACTTCAAAAATATGTTTACAATCTTACAAATAAAGGCCGCTCACTCAAAAGTAAAAAGCGGAGCAGATTTCCCAAAGTATATTCTGGAAATAAAAGAATTAGGTATAAATTCCTATGAACATTATGTATCAAACGGTCATATCAATTACTTTGGCGTAAACAATTTTGTCATTTCTGCTGACACTAAATATGCTCAGTGTCCAGTAACAGAAAAAGCATCGCCTTCAAAACTAAAATATTTCCTTAAAAATCATCAACGAGGCAAGACGGATTATTCAACCTTTTGCTTTCATGCAGCGGAAGCTGGTGTCGCAAAATGGATTGTAGACCTGAAGAAAATGACTTGCGCATACTATGATAAATCAGGTAATATAATGCTTGTAGAAGAGATTCCAGTACTCTAATTTTTCATTATTAAACTGCTATAATATGTGAATTATACAATTCATTCAATTCGTGATATAATACTTGTAGCCTTTAACTAATTTATATTTGATAATAAAAATTAGTTAACCCATACAAGTATGACAACGACTCTAAACAATAGTTCAAAAGAAGATGCTTCAAGCACGAATGGTGAAAATCTTCTTGAAGCCCTTAATTGGCGGTATGCTACCAAACGCATGACAGGGAAAAAAGTACCTGAGGAAGCTTTTAATAGAATACTCGAAGCCATACGACTATCAGCTTCCTCTTTCGGATTACAACCATATACCATCGTTGTTATTGAAAATAAGGACTTACTTGAAAAAATAAAATCTGCTGCTAACGAACAACCAGTAGTTGCGCAAGCGTCACACCTTCTGGTATTTGCTGCTTGGGAAAATGTTATTCAGAAAAAAATAGACGATTACGTCACCCAAATTGCCTCAGAAAGAGGCGTTACAGAAGAAAGTTTACAGGAAGAAAAAAGTAAAATGGAAAGCCAGCTAGCTTTTTCACCTATCATAAATCAGGAATGGGCTGCAAGACAAGCTTACGTAGCATTAGCTTACGGATTGATTGCTGCTGCTATCGAACATGTTGATGCTACTCCCATGGAAGGTTTCAATCCTTCTACACTAGATGCAATATTAGGGTTGAGGGAGAAAGGTTTACACAGCGTAGTATTGATGACATTAGGATATCGTGATACAGATAATGACCCATTAGCAAATGCTAAAAAAATACGCCGTAACAAAGAAGCGCTTTATATAAAAATGTAACAAAGGAAATTTTTTTTGTTAGAAGTTTAGAGGTTAAAATTTAAAAAAAATAATTAACCTTTAACTTCCAAACTTCTAACTTTCCTTCATTCATAAAACAGTCAAAAAGCATACTTAGGCTACCCAAGTTCATCCTACTAATAATCACTCACCAAGTATTTTCCGTAGATTTCTATTTCTTTAGAAAAGTCTGGTTTTCCATCGTCTTTTATTAGAAAACATTTTATTAATGCAAAATCATCATCCAAAAAACAAGGATTTGTATCTATGTTATAAGTATAGACCTTATTGTCCTTGAGGCATATCACGGCCTGAAATTTTCTTATATTTGTTAATGTCGTCATATAGGTAGTTTTTTATTTTCTCTTATCTATTGCTAGTACAATAACACCACTCACCAAAAGAAAAATACCTGTGATAGGTGGCCAGTTCATGGTATGATTTTTTTCTTTATCAATTTCAATAGGCCCCAAATCAACTACTTTATCCTCGGTCGTATACTTAAATCCTGTGTAGACAAGAGCAAGAATACCTGCTCCTATTAAAATCATTGCGATCGTTTTCATACGTTAATTTATTAATTTATTTAAATTACTTTACCAAAATTTTAAATTCTACCCTTCTGTTTAACTGCCTTCCTCTGGCAGTAGCGTTAGAAGCTACAGGTCTTAATTCGCCATAATATTTCATCAAAATCCTACTTTTATCGATTCCTGATTTAGCAAGAAGATAATTAACAACCGATTCAGCTCTATTTATGGAAAGCTTATCGTTATACTTTATTGTACCCATATCATCTGTATAAGCTGAAATTTCAATTTGCATGGTACTGTTGTTTTTAAGAATTTTAACAAGTCTATTCAATTCAAGAAATGATTCTTTTTTTAACTCATATTTATCAAAATCAAAAAACACATTATTGATTACTACAGTCTGTCCCACCTCAATTGGAGTAAGGTAAAGATCTCTATGGTATTCCTTATACTCCATCATCTTAGTAAGATCAATATTCGAGTTTACCGAAATATATCCTTGCTTTTCTGCTAAGTAGCCATAGTTACTTCCTGATGGCAAAATCATTTGATAATTTCCTGAATTTAGATTTGAACCTGCTATTCCAACTTCCACTCCAGTAGTCAGATCTTCAAAAAATATTTTTACTCCAGGAATATATTCGTTTGTTTTGCTATTCATAACACGCCCAAGCAAAAGCATAACGGGTGCAGGTTTTAATATTTCAGGCAATACCAACATGTACATATCAACATCTTTTTCATTTTTGACCTGAGAAGTAAAATAAACTTTATTCCCAGAAGCGGTAAGCGTTAGATAGGATTCATCATAAGCTGTATTCACAATTGGACCGAGATTTTCAGGCACCGACCATTTCATCCAAGACTCATCCAACCTTCTACTCATATAAATATCACTACCACCATAACCACTAAGACCGTCAGAAGAAAAGTAGAGTGTCCTATCGTCAGAAGCAAGAAAAGGAGCAGCTTCTGTACCTTTTGTATTTATAATTGCACCAAGATTAAGAGGTTTCGTCCACGTGCTATCGGTTTTCAGAAAGCTTACATACAAATCACGATCGCCATAACTATCTCCTTTGCGGTCGTTTGAAATAAGTAATATTTTTTGACTATTGGATTCGAAATAATTAGCCATCTTACTAATATTTTCATCGTCGTCTTCGATTTTAAGTCTCTTTGGAACACTCCATCCACTAGTAGTGCGTTGACTAATGGAAACGCCATCTTCCATAGTACCATCAGGCAAATAAGAATTTCCAAGTAGTATCGTATTTCCATCAGGAGAAATCGAATTGATAAAATTTGGATATTTATTATTCAAAGGAGGTCCCATATTTTTTGCAACGCCCCAGGCTTTAGCAGTCTCATTCCAGTCTGAATACCATATATCTTCTTGATCTTTTTTCCCTCCTATATCAGAAGGATCTCCTCGTCTACTAAAATAAAGAGTTTGACCATCTGGTGAAACTAAAGGTCCCATTTCAGGATAGATACTATTTACAGTTGTATCAAGTTTTGAAATAACCATAGTTGATTTAATAACATCATTGCTATTTTTTTGAATTTTAAAAGGCTTGTCTGACTCTGAAATGCCAATAGCATCGATAGATACAGGAATATTTTTCTCGCATTTCAAAATAACCTTAATCGCAAAAAAATAGAAATTTAATGCTGAAGTATTTATTTGCAAAATTCTACTATTTACATTTAACATCCTAGGCACATAAGAAGCTACTTCGTATTCCTTCCCGTCAGCATCATAAGCAAGAACTTTACTTATATACCCAGGATGGAAAGACTCTACGATTATAATTTGCTTAGCTTTGATAGGAATAAGAAATCCAACCTTAATATACTCTTCTATTTTGCTACCTTCTGGTTGCCATGCGTTAATTTTTTCTTTCGTTGAGGGTAGTGAATTAGGCATTCCCAATACCTGCGCGGCGGAGTATTCTTTACC
Organism: Cytophagales bacterium; assembly: GCA_043732665.1. Taxonomy (GTDB): domain Bacteria; phylum Bacteroidota; class Bacteroidia; order Cytophagales; family Cytophagaceae; genus JANYCO01. The sequence continues at coordinate 19,480 of JAYTHK010000129.1, forward strand.
ATTTTTCTGAGAGGAATATTCTAATACATTGAACGACCATTGCACATTTTGTGACCACAAAGGAATGGATATCAACGTCAATAATAATAGTAGTACTTTTTTCATTTGTTTATTTATTTAATAAAAAAGAAGGTGCTATTATTTCCAACTTTTATTATAATTAATTTTACTTATTTATTTGTAATTAGTTCACTCGAATATTTTTAAACACATCTGCAAACTCATCTAAATCATGTTTGAACTCTTTTCTGATTTATATCTTTATATTTTTTTTAGCGCAACAAGTAGGCTCAATCTCTACTACCAAAGAAGTATCTTTGTCTGTTGGATTGTAAAGCCTTTTTTTACCTTTTCAGCAGCTGCTCCAACGCAAGAAACTTTTAACTTACTTTGCCCAATTGCTGTCAACCCCGATGACAGCAATATTCACATGATTATAAATATTGAAATTATTTTTTTTCATTTATAAAATTCTAATTATTAATAGTACAAATATGAATATCTATGTATACTTAATTATTACACAACTTTTATAATCTGTTACATCATTCACACTTCTACTGTTTACCCTCTTATTTCTTGTTTTCTTTCTCTTCCTTTTTATTTTCCTTCTCCGCCTTTGCCTTAGTTTTTTTCTTTAGATAACCTCTTAACAGAATATTATGACTTGCTGCATCCATATTTTGTTTAAACCCTCCCGTACCTTGTCGAATATTAACCACCGCTTGGTCTACATTTTGAGCGAATGCACTATCCATAAATAGTTTACCCATCGTACCCTTACCTTCTCTTATATTATGCATGATAGCGGCTAGATCGTTTGTTATATCTGCTGCATTTGTACTGGTCACTTTCAGTTTAAGTAATATCTCATCCATATTTACCGCTTGCGCCGTTTGAATAATATCATTATTCGATAATTCCTGTTGAATAGTCGTACCTGGAATAATCAACATAATTTTATTTCCCATCAACCCTTCGGAACTAATTATTGCTGTTGCATTTTTTTTAATAAACTTCCTTGTATCTTCGTTTATAATCATGTCTACTTTTACAGTTGAATCTGTAATTTGCTGAATGGATTCAATAACCCCAATATTGATTCCAGAAAAACGCACATTATTTCCAACCTGCAACCCATCGATATCTTTAAATATTCCACTTATATGAAATGTAGTGCTGAACAATTGTTGTCTTTTCCCAATAAAATAAATTCCCAAAATAAAGAGAATAATTGTAACGGAGGCAAATATTCCAAGTTTCATGTTATTTCCTGTTGTCTTTTGCATAATTTTATTTTTTTAAATTAACTAAAAAAAGAACGTATCCATTCGTCTTTTGACTCCGACAATTCTTTATATACACCCTCTGCAACAAATACTCCATCTCTCATTATAATTATGCGATTCGCAGTAATGCGAGCACATTCCATATCGTGCGTAATAATAATAGAAGTAGTGTTGTATTTTTTTTGTACGTCTAAAATTAAATGACTAATTTCTCTTGAGGTAATAGGATCAAGTCCTGTAGTGGGTTCGTCGTAAAGTATTATTTCTGGTTTTAAAATCAGTGTCCGAGCAAGACCAACACGTTTTCTCATACCTCCTGAAAGTTCAGAGGGCATTTTATCAATAGAGCCTATCAATCCAACGTTTTCCAATGCTTCAACAACCAATGCGTCTATTTCTGCTTTTGGCTTTGATTTCAGATCCCGAAGGGGAAATTCAAGATTCTCTCTTACTGTCATAGAATCGTACAAAGCAGCACTTTGAAATAGAAATCCTACTTTTTTTCTTAGCACATTTAATTGGCCACTTTCCAAATCAGAGATAGCGGAATTAAGGACCATAATAATACCTTCATCTGGTTCGATTAAACCAACTAAACATTTTATAAGTACCGACTTACCACTTCCTGATTTACCTAGTACCACAATATTTTCACCTTTGGAAATTTTTAAATTTATATCCCTCAGCACTTCATTACCTTTGAATTTTTTTTTCAAATGTTCTATTTCTATGACTGTATTTTCCATTAGTGATGAATGAATAAACTCGTTAATTGAACGGCAATCATATCAATAATAAATACCGATAATGAACCAAATACGACAGCAGTATTCGCTGCAGAGCCAACTCCTGCAGTACCTTTATTAGAATTATAACCCGTGTAGCAGCTTATTAATCCTATTGAAAACCCAAAGAAGAAGGTTTTAATAATGGCAGGAAATATATCTGTGAAGGAAACTTTTTCAAATACTTTTATAACGAATAGTTGAAAACTAACATCCCCTTTTAGATTTACTCCGATATAGCCACCATACAAAGAAATAGCATCTGAAAAAATAACTAATGCAGGCAACATTAATGTCGCGGCTAGAATCCTTGTCACTATTAAATAGTTAAAAGGATTTATTCCTGACACTTCCATCGCATCAATCTGCTCAGTTACTTTCATAGAAGCTAATTCTGCACCAATGCCCGACCCTACTTTCCCTGCAAATATTAACGCCGTTATTACAGGGCCTATCTCACGAATAATAGAAATTGCTACCATTGCTGGTAGCCACGACTCAGCACCAAACTGAGCAAGTGTTGGTCGAGATTGAATGGTCAATACCAACCCCATAATTAGCCCCGTAATGCCAACTAAAGGGAAAGACTTATACCCTATTAGATAACATTGTTTAACAAGCTCTTTGAATTCATAAGGCCACTTAATTACCTCTTTAAAAAAGCGCAAATTAAACCTTATTAAATGAGCAATTTCTTCAAAATATTTTCTTACAATTTCCATAAAAATGAAAACTAGTTTAAATATCTTCTAATTACCCATGCTGTAGTCTCGTGTTGTTCCATTATTCCAGTTAGGAAATCACTAGTACCCATATCTTTATTTTTTTCACTACATACTTCAATATCTTTTCTTAATTCAACAATCAAAGATTCATGATCTCCTAACAACTCTTTCAGCATGTCTTTCTGAATTGGGTACTTATCTGGTGACTCTTTAAGACGTGTAAGCTTAGAAAACTCTTTCATAGTCCCTATAGTTTTTCCTCCAAGCTTACTAATACGCTCTGCCACCAAATCAATAGTTTCTTCAAGCTCTTTGTATTGGGCTTCAAATAATTTATGTAGTTCCATAAAACTATTACCCGATACATTCCAATGAAATTTCCTTGTTTTAGTATACAATGTCACTTCATCAGATAAAGTAGTTGAAAGTAAATGAATACTTTTGTGCAAATTTTTTTCTGTAATACCGATTTCTGGTTTCATATTTTTTTAGTTTAATTATTTAAGAATTATAATTTATTCAATGCGCAATTAAAAAATCGCTTCCTCATTATTTTTGGATTTAAATTTTACTATAGATTCTTTTACACTCATATTAATCAATTCTATTTTACATGAAATAGCAACCTCTTCACCTATCATTAGCACTCCAACTGCTACTGGGGTATTCCACGTCAGCCCCCAATCATTTCTATTAATTTTTCCAGTAACTGTAAATCTGACTTTTTCGTTTCCCAAAAAATCAGTTAATATTCCTCCAAAAAGTATCTCCAATTTCACATTTTTAGTAATACCAAGCATTGTTAATTCACCCAATAATTCATGCTTACCATTTATATATTTACCAATAGTACTTGAAATAAAGATAATTTGTTTATAATTTTTAACATCCAAAAAATCACAACTCTTTAAATGTTCATCACGTTTTTCATCACCAGTATATATTGATGAGGCATCTATAAATAAATTAACTTCAGCAGTTGTAAAATCTTTACCTTTTGTATAAATATTTGCATCAAACAGTTTAAAATTTCCTTTAGTATTAGCAGTCAGTAAATTGCTCATATTAAAGGAAATATCAGTATGGGCTTGAACTATCGACCATTTTGTTTCTTTAAACATTGTAGTTAATTTTACTCAGTTGCAATTTTAATAGTGAAAGCTTTATGATTTGAGGAATGATAATTTAGCCTCTGCATACTATTTATAAACAATATATGCACTGGTACTACTTTAAATCAAATATCCCCAATAAATGCCCACATCAGAATAATGACTATTCGTGTTAGGCCAATGTTCTGAATCAAAGCCAGGTGCTTTTTCTAAAAATTCTTTATCTATATCTAGTACAAAATCTTTATCCTTAGCATTTACTTTTAAAGCTGAAAACGGAACGGCAAATAGTTTTTGTCCAAATCCAATAAACCCTCCGAACTCAATAATAAAGTATTGAATTCTTCCATCATGAATATCCAACATGAAGTCTTTTATGTTCCCGATCGTTTCGCCTTTTTTATTTTCAACTTTATCTCCAATGATAGAAGAAGCTGTCAATACATGTAAAGGAGTATTTGCTTTTGAGCCACCCAGATTATGACTGTTGAGATTTTCTTTTTTTAGATTCGATGTGGTATCCATGCTTTTTATTTAGGTTATATTAATTCATTTCTCACTATTAAAGAATACAAATATATTCCCCTTCACCTTTAAAAGCATTACACAACTTTTTCTAAAAATTACACCTTTCACACTTTTCTTTGTTTGACAAAAGAAAACTTAGAAGCTGTTGGTACAACATTTCCTAACAAAAAACCCCACGGTTTTAAAGCGTCGACATGATCGAAAATAACTTTAAGTATAGCGGTTAATGGAATAGAAAGAAACATTCCCGAGATGCCCCATATTGCTCCTCCAATCAACACCACAACGACAGAAATGAGTGCATTTATTTGTACTCTCGAAGCGACAATTTTAGGAATTAGATAATGATTGTCAATAAACTGTATGAAAATATATACTATAAAAACAAGTACTGGTGATATGAGCGTGTCCTTCGTAATAAAAGCAATAACCATTGGCAGCGCTATAGCGAGTATTCCACCAATATAAGGAAGAACATTAAGAATTGCACCTGTTATTCCAAGAATGATGGCATAATCAATTCCTAACAATAAAAGTCCAATGGAATTAAGAGCTGAAACAATTATCATTTCAAAAAAAAGTCCGACTAAATAGCTTTGAATAATCTTCTTAACATTTGCTAATACTTCCGCAACCGCAAGATGGTGTCGTACTTCAAAAAGTTTTCTAATGAATTCTAATAACAGAGGTTTATAATAAAGAATCATAAATAGATAAACAGGCAATAATGCTCCAATCATTATCATTCTACCCGCTTCTGTAAGCTTTTCTCCAAATGCAAAATTACTGATCGCCTCACTTTCTGTTTCTTTGATCCAGATATTTATTTTAAATTGTCGAATTTTAAATTTTTCCGAAATCCATTTGACTAGTTCAACACTTGTTGCATTGAATTTTTCTTTTAACTGTGGGTAAGTCTCGCTAAACATGCTTATTTGTGTAGAAATTATAAACACAAAGCCTAATACCACGAAAATAGTGAGTATTACTGCGATTGAGATAGAAACTATTTTGTTTACTTTTTTTCGGACTAAAAAATCAACGAGAGGGTTTAATAAAATCGCAATTATAGTTGCGTAAACTATTGGAATAATAATGTGTTGACCAATGTACATCGCATAAACGAAGGCAAAAAGGCTAATAAAAGTCATTGCTGTTTTAGCATAAAAAGGCATTTTGGTAAAGCTATCCATTGTTATTTTTTGAATCGTCGTGCGAGTTAATAATTTTATTCAGGAGTGAACTGCCGAATGCTTTGATTTCATCGGCACTACCCGTTACTTTTTTCGCAACAATCATTTCTACTAGAAATCCGAATAATTTTGTTACTAGATTATTTGTGTCGCCTACTATCAACTTTTTTGTTACAAATCCTGTTGCCAAGCCAAGCAAACCATTAACGACTGTAGTTTTTAAATCGGGTGCTAAAATAAATTCTTTTAGCGCACTTTTAATAATATTCAGCGGTTTTGAATTTTCATAAGAAATAAAGAATTGTTGTTTCAACAAAGGCCACTCCTTTGCTTGTTTATCTTCTAATTGTTGGATAGCAATTTTCAACTCTACCACGTTCGTGATTTTTTCCATAACGAATTAGTTAAGTATTAGCTTAATCATTGAATTATTAATACGTGCTTTAATAAGCGGATGAATGAAATATGTAAGAACAGCAATAAAACCATAGAATAAAGCTACTGCTGCAAATCCATAATAATTTTTTCCAAACAAATCTCCAAGCCAAAATCCAGCAGCTACCGTCAAACTTAGCATAAAAAGAGATAGAACTACTACTAATAATAAACGAGAAATCAGTGTAGAAGTAATCTCGCAAGTCTTATCCAAAGATTTTAACTTTATTAATTCAAAACTTATTTTAGTATACTCCTCTACTCTTTCAATCAAAGGTTCGATTATATTTTCTTTAGTTTCCATTAAATTTTAGTTATAACAAATCGCAACAAACAACTTCTACTCTTTAAGCATAAATTAATATTCAGTAAGCAAAGATATGTTTTATCACTATTTAGTGTATTAAAAAAAAAATTATATAATACATTGTTAACACACTTCGCTCACCAAATTTTAATTGAAAATATTTTTAACTTAATAACTTCTAGCAGAGGATTAAAAGAACCTCTAACTTTTACCTTATATTCTCAGGATGTTCCAAGATATATTTATTCAACATAGAATTTAAAGAATTATAATATTTTTTCAAATTCGCTGTAGTTATTTCTGGATTCTTTTCATCAGGAATTGTTTCTTGCATTTCTTCGATATATTTAGATAACTCAGGATATTTATCTTTAATCTTCATTGTAATTTCAAGAATTTTTAAATTAAAATCCTCCTGAGTCTCTTTAAAACTATACTCAGACAAAATTGTTTTTATTCCTCGTTTAATATTATTCATTTTCTTATTAAACTCTTCTTTTATTATTAAGCTTGTTTTCATAACAATAATTTGAAATTTATATTTTTGTTTTGAATATATTACATTAGAAATAAAAACTACTAGCCTTTTGCTGTTCCATTATCTACGCATTCAGTTGTCTTCCCTTTAATAGCTTCGATTTGGTCAAGAAATTTTTGCAATTTTTCTTTTACAGCATCTGTTAAATCATCACTATGGTCTATTATCTTTTTACGTGTTTCACTTCCCTTGTCGGGAGCAAAAAGAATTCCAAGAATTCCACCAATCGCAGCACCTAATAAAAGTGCTCCTACTACTTTTCCCGTATTATTTGAATTTCCCATTTTTTTTAATTTAAAAAAATTATATAACTCTTCCACCTTGAATAAGCCTAAGTATAACTGCTATTACGGCTATTACTAAAAGAATATGTATTAATCCTCCTACGCTATATCCAATAAAACCGATTGCCCATATAATGATAAGGAATACGGCCACTACATAAAGTAAATTTCCCATGTTTCTATTTATTTAAATTGTGATAAAATATTTTTTCTATTATTTGTGAAATTAATTTGATATTAAATGAAGTTCATGTTTATCATTCCCATTCATATAGTAATACCAAAAGGCTTTTTCTTCAAGCTTAAGAATCGTCAATGTTCGTGATGACTGATCGTCGCTTCCATTCAATTTTATTTCTTTATCATTATTTTGAAATGTCCAATTTCCAGAACCGTTTAGTATTCCCCACGAATAAGAATAAAGTCCATTTTTTGAATACGTTTCGATATAACTAGATACTAAAGAAGTATAATCGTCTCCGTTTATTTTATAATTTTCTACTTTCCATGTATTGGCAACTCTTTCAGATCTTGACCTTAAACTAAAGACCGTCTCGTCCTTATACTTTTTACAACTCTGAACTACTGGAACTATAAGTACCGCAGTAAGAATAAGCAATATAGATGTTTTTATTTTCATAATTATAAGTAAGTTATTATTGTTATTGACCACTCTTTATTCGGCACTATCCAATTTAATAGTGCCGAAGAGAGCTGCTATCATCTTTGATTATTTTGATTATTTATTTACGGTAAAATCGATACCCAACTGTGGTCTGATACCAAAAGTCTTTGTACCGCGGAGTATTGGAGGTGCCGTCTCCATTGTTATTTTGAATACCCCATCCAACCCTTGCTGTAAATACAAAGCGTTTAAGTGTAATATCCATACCACCAGTGAAACACAGCATATTTTTACGAATATTAGCATTACTAAACTCTTGCTCCTGTTGAATAGATGTAGTTGCATTGGCGAAAACATCTTTTTGTTTTATCAAATAGGAATATTGAGGACCTGCCAATAATGTCAGAAATTCACTAGGCTTAAAGGCAAATAACATAGGCACATCAATATAATTTGAGGTACGAGTAAAGTCATAAGTACTTCCAAGAATAATTCCTGTGGCTCGGAACCCTCTTTGAGAAAATAATAATTCAGGTTGAATACCAATGTACCTTCCGATCGGAATCGCGATAAAAGCACCAGTTGCTAAACCAATTTTCGGATTTGAATTAAAAGCTTCTCCTTTTGCATCATAAACATTTGCATAATTAAAACCTGCCTTTAGTCCAAACATAAGCTTACTACGTAAGTCTGTCTTATTATCTTGTGCATTACCAACATTTATGACAAAAGCAATACCGACTATTATTAAGATTATTTTTTTCATTGTGTTCAAAATTAAGGAGTATGATTCAAATTTCTAATGTTTACAAACTATTTAACATTTCTAACAGTTAGATTTTTAAGCGATTTACCTAATTCATCCATATCATGGCTAAACTCTACTTTAAATTTTTCCCACTGCTCTTTTCCGTCCGCCTTATACTCATCCATTTTCATTTTCATATCACTATTTTTTTTCTCCAATTCAGCCACTTTCTTTTTATAGTCAGCTTTGGCTTCTTTTTTGTCGCTCTCCATTCTAGCTTTAAATTCAGCTATACTTTTGTCATTATCCGCAATCTTATCTGCCGTTTCCTTCTTGTAACTTTCAATGTCAGCCAAATATTCATCGTTGGCTTTATTTAAGTTTTTATTTGCTTCGTTAACATCCTTTTGGGCATTTTCGACTTTTTGAGCAGGTGTACTGCAACTTGTTATAATTGAGACTACTACTAGTGTTGAGGCTACTAATACTAAAATTGATTTTTTCATTATGATTGAGTTTAATAAGTTTAAATTTAAATTCATTTCAGGTATTACCAAGTTTATAATTCAGCTATTATTTTCTGTAATTCATCTCTGGTCTTACCCAGTTTGACTTGAAGCCTTCCTAATAACTCGTCTTGCTTACCTTCTACTAAAAGTAAATCATTATCTGTAAGCATTGCAAATTTTTGTTTCAGTTTTCCTTTAACCTGATTCCAGTCTCCTTTTAATCCAATTGTATTTTCCATTTTCATTTATTTTAGTAATTATTTAATTTCTACTACACAAATGTAGGTAATAACTAAGTATGTATGTTACAATTTATTTGCATAAAATTACACAATTCACACCTATAAATCATTGCAAAACTACAATGCTGAAATATAAAAATTTCCTACTTATATTAATGGTAGTAGAGTTTTTGTAACCTTACTTACGAACATGACTATATAAAGCTGCGGTCCAACGTCTGGGAAGAATTCTAATAAATACTGAAATAGTTTTTGATAAGAAGCCTGGAGTTATAATCATTCTTCCTTTTAATGTTTTACGAACAGCTACTTCTCCTACTTTTTTTACTGGCACAACCATCTGTTTCCCAAACCAACCAAGCTTTTCTTTTGTATCTTTAACAATAGACGGCTTAGTAAAAACGGGACCTGGGCAAAGGCAGCTAACGCTTATATTTTTCTGTTTCAATTGATACCGCAGAGCATAACTAAAAAAAACAACCGCAGATTTTGTGGCGGCATATACATTCTTTGTTGGTATTGGAGCAAGACCAGCCATACTTCCTACATTGAGAATAAAGGAAGGTGAATTTTTCTCCAATAAAGGTAACAAAGTAAGGCTAAGTGCCATTACCGATTCCACATTGAGACGTACCATGTATTGAAGGGTATCTAATGACACAGATAAATAATCTCTCGCTCCACCCAAGCCTGCAACGTTACAAAGCATTTTTAGTGGAATATTTTTTGCAATGCACCATTGAGCAATTTCTTCCGCTGCTTTTTCGTTACTTAGATCTTTTACTATAATTTCTACATGAACAGAATAAACACCTTCTAATCTATTTTTAACTGCAATAAGACTATCTTCATGCCGAGCTACCAGAACCAAATTATAGTTACGTTTTGCCAATGCTTCGGCTATAGAATAGCCAATCCCTTTGCTTCCCCCAGCTATTAATGCGTAAGGCCGTGTGTCGATGATAGTAACTTTTGCAATGACCGTGTCTACGGCTGATTTAGCAAACAGAGTGCAAACATCGAAAAAATTAAATAAAAAAATAGTAAGTAATATATTTTTTTTCATATAAATTTATTAATAAAAGCATTGGTCAAGCCTTACGATCACTCTTCTATTATTTCTTTTTCCAATGCACTAATCTCTGTTTTTTCTTTTTTTATATGTTGTCTAATAAATCCATATAGGTTCATATAAAGATTTGAAACCCATACCAATGAAAATTCTGCTATAACATAACCCCTCCAATCGTCAATCAGCAATTTATAACCTGTTAAAAAAAGGAAGAGAATCGTTACATAATGACTAAAGCAATATTCACAAGTAAAAAGATAAAAGAATTTCCTTTTCAATAACATCCTACCCTTTACATACTGGCTAGAACAATACTCCTTTACTTCCCTGAAAACTTCTTCGCGTGTCACTGTCCAAGCAATACATGCAATGGGCATTGCTAATATAAAAAGCCAGAGAATTTGAATATAGATTTCCATAAATTAATTATAATAACGTCTTCTTATTTATCAAAATTCTCAAAAGATAATTAACATACAACTGTTATAACAACTACAAAATAGAAGTTATAACAATTGTATGTTTTCCTAGTTACTATTTCAAATCTATTTCATTTTTTCACATTTCTTTTGGCAGACAATTGCATGCTCAAGATGCATTTTCAATTCAGGAATAGTTTTAATTGCCATTTCTCTAATATCGGAATCATTCGATTCGGTAGAAGCTTTTTCAAATATGGCTATTGCGTCTTTGTGACCTCTTACCATCGCGGCACAATAGTCATTATCAAATTGAAGCCCTGATTTATTTTTCAATTTTTCATATCCTTCCTCAGCATCTTTAGTTATAGAAGTTGGAATAGAAATAAACTTTTTATTTGCAAGCACTGTAACGTCGTTTAGAGCTTTGCTATGAGCCGTTTCCATCATTTTACCCAATTCTATAACATCCGTCATTTTACTATTTTGCTGAGCTAAATATCCTAATTTAATTTCTTCCAAATTAATTTCAGCAAAGTTGACAAGAAACTCCGCATCTTTTTCTTTGTTTGTTTTATCAAATTTTGCATCGTTACGATCTTCTGCAATTTCTTTGCTATCTTCAGATTTTTTCTCCGTACTGCATGAGAATCCGACAAACAGTGAAGTTGTAATTAAAATTGCTTTACAAAGCGTCTTTGTAGAATAGTTTTTCTTTTTCATTTTTAATATATTTAAGTAAGTATAATTTAGTATTAGTTTTAAAACTGTCAGAGCTAATGAAAAAAATTAAAGTGCCACCATTATTCTGGAAAATTCTTCTTTTGTCTTTCCAATTTTGAGACGCACATTAGTTAACATTTCATTTTTTTTACCTTCCTCATAATATAGATCTTCGTCAGTTATTATAGGAAACTCGTCTTTGAGCTTGCCTTTTTGCTCATACCATTTTCCTTTATGGGCAACAATGGTGGTGGTGGTTGAATCTATCATTTTAATTTAGTTTTACTCCGTTTATATGGAAGGTTATAATTAGTATGATACAAAGGTGGCTTTTACAAGAAAAAAAGCATTACGGAATAATTTAAATAAATTACATTATTCCCACCTCGTTAACTATATAAATTTTCTGTAAAAAAGGCTCTGCAATTGCAGAGCTCGAAGTAAATTAAAAAGACTTTTTTGTGCCTTTATATCTAGTTAGCTAGAAAATAAATATCAAAAGTTGCACCTTTATTTAACTCACTTGTTGCAACGATAATACCATTATGATTTTCTACTATTTTTTTTACAATAGCAAGTCCAATACCTGTTCCACTATATACTTCTTTGCTATGAAGCTTTTGAAACACTTCAAAAATACGTTCACTAAAATGAGGTTCAAAGCCAATACCATTATCTTTAACGGTTATGTGGCAATAATTTTTCTCAGGTGATAATTTTTCGTTATTTAATTTACTACCTTTTACAATTCTACTTTTTATAATTATATGCAATGGTATCTTGGGATGCGAAAACTTAAGCGCATTACTTATAAGATTGTACATAAGTTGTCGAAACTGAAAAGCAATGATGCTAGCAGGACATAGTTCAATAGCTTCTATAGTAGCATGCTTCTCAAGAATAGTATCTTTCAACTCTGTTTTCACCTCTTCTATAATTGTATGCAATTCCGTTTTTTCAAACTTAAGTTCGGTGGTGTTAATACGTGAAAAGGCAAGTAAATCATCAATAAGTTGCTGCATTCTTCCTGCCGATAACTGAATACGCTGAAAATTATATTTGCCATTTTCCGACAATTTTTCATTTTCATTTTCCAAAATAATTGTCACAAAGGTTTGTATTTTTCGCAGTGGTTCCTGCAAATCGTGACTTGACACATACGTAAATGCAAGAAGTTCTTTATTGGCAATAATTAGTTCTGCCGCTCGTTTCTCTTTCTCTTCGTTTTGAAAAGCCAGTTCTTTGTTAGCTATAATTAATTCTGCTGCTCGTTTCTCTTTCTCTTCGTTTTGAAAAGCAAGTTCTTTGTTGGCTATAATTAATTCTGCTGCTCGTTTCTCTTTCTCTTCGTTTTGAAATACAAGCTCTTTGTTGGCTATAATTAATTCTGCTGCTCGCTTCTCTTTCTCTTCATTTTGAAATACAAGTTCTTCGTTGGCAATAATTAATTCTGCTGCTCGTTTCTCTTTCTCTTCGTTTTGAAATACAAGTTCTTTATTGGCAATACCTAATTCTACCGCACGCTTCTCCTTCTCTTCGTTTTGAAAAATGAGCTCTATATTGGCAATACTTAATTCTGCTGCTCGTTTCTCCTTTTCTTCGTCTTGGAATACTAGTTCTTTGTTGGCAATACCCAACTCCGCAGCACGTTTCTCCTTCTCTTCATCTTGAAAGGCTAATTCTCTGTTGGCGATACCTAACTCTGCAGCTCGTTTTTCTTTCTCATCGTCTTGAAAAGCTAATTCTATATTTGCAATGCCTAACTCTGCAGCTCGTTTCCCTTTTTCTTCTTTTTGAAAAACGAGTTCTTTATTAGCAATACCAAGTTCTAGTATCAGTTTATCTCTCTCTTCTTTTTGGAAAGCAAGTTCTCTATGAGCAATAATTAACTCATCGTCGTCCATTTTTTTTATTTTAGCCATGTTTTATCTTGATATGGTTTTACTAATGATAACTAATCAAACTATTTTGCAACGTGAGTACAAAATTATCTTTGGTCGGTTGAGAAATATTTCCTTCAGCAATAAGGGTAAGTGTTTGTTGAATGATTTTTTTAAATTGCGAAAATTCAGAGGGCTTTCGAATAAAGTAATGGGCGCCATTTTTATAAAGTAAGTCTACAACCTCCTGTTCAAAGGAAGTCGAAAACATGATTACAGGAAGCGATTTCAATTGCTGGTTGGTTTTGATTTCGGACAAACATTCGAATCCATTTTTTCGAGGCATATTGAGATCCAGAAAAAGAACGTGTGGAAGTTCTTTTTCTGGATTCATGAGCAGTTGCATAAGTTGTTCACCGTCATGCACTGCCGTCAGGGTTTCTATTAGAAGGAATCCTTTTAATGCCACTTCGAAAAAAAGACAATCGTCAACGTCGTCGTCTGCAAGTAGTACATTTAGTTTTTTCAAATTCATGCGTAAGTTGTTTGTTTTATAAAGACAATATACTAAATGATATGCGACATTTTTTATCTGTTTTTCGGACGACCATTTCCAGCATTAAGTATATATTTTAATGGCGTTTTTGAAATTTTTTTTTCTGAAACTATGGGAAGTGCATGCCGAATAACTTGTTTACGTTGCGCAAAATCATTTGGCTTATGTATATAAACATGCAATCCAGTCTTAAAAAGCAAATTTATTTTTTCCAATTCTTTCGATGTTGAAAACATGACGACAGGAAGGTTTTTAAGCTTATTATTTTGTTTTATCTCTGATAAACATTCTAGGCCATTTTTACGAGGCATATTGATATCGAGAAAAAGTACATCAGGAAGACGTTCTACATTTTCAGAAAGGTAATTCATCAATTCTTCTCCATCATTTAATATTGTAAGAGTTGAGAATAGCGTCAATTCTTCTAATGCCTGTTTAAAAAAATAGCAATCATCAATATCGTCGTCTGCAAGTAGTATGTTTATTTTTTTCGTATTCATAAATAAAATATTTATAAGTATTAATCAAAACTTCCTGTTTTACTAACAGGTATTTTTTTTTCTAATACCATAATAAGTACGTCCTGAATAACTTGTTTAAGTTTAGTAAAATCACTTGGTTTACGAATATACAAGTGCGCCCCTATATCGTAAAGCATATTGATCATATCTTGTTCGTAAGTAATATCACGGGTATAAGATGTTGAAAACATAACTACAATAAGATCCTTATATTTATCATTTTCTTTTATTTCAGACAAACATTCAAAGCCAGTCTTTCTAGGCATACTTAAATCCAAAAATAAAACATTAGGCAGTTTATGTGCATTTTCAGACAGGTACATCATTAGTAACTCTCCATCTTGAACCGTTGTAAGGTTCGTTGCAATGGGTATTTCCGCTAATGCTTTAGTAAAGAAAAAACGGTCATCGACATCATCCTCTGCTAGTAGGATAGTAATAGGAACTGGGATAGAGTGTTGTTTGAGATCCATTAAAATTAATTAAACTATTTAAATTGATTCAAGTGATAAAGAATTACATTCTTTCCATATACCAATTCAATTCTTTTTCCATCTTTTTTAATTGAAAAATAGAAGTAATAATTTTTTGTAAGCGCATAAAAGCAGTTTCACTTTTTACCACATAATCAAAAGCCTTATGATGCATACATGTTATTGCCACATCAATTTTATCTTGAGAAGAGAGCATTACCACAGGGATATCTGGATTGGATACTTTTATTTTGTCCAACGTTTCCATTCCGTTCATTGCATTTTTATCTATCCCATCTAGATGATAATCCAAAATGATTACATCTGGGTTATGTGACAAATTTTCTATACAGAGTTCTCCAGTTGCATACGTTTCTATATCAAAATCAGCATGCTGTAGAAATTCAATTTCTAAAGATTTCAAAAACACAGCATCATCGTCTATCAGGAAAAGTTTTATTTTTTCGTCTTTCATTTATTTGATATTTTTTAATTTAGTAAATTCATCTTTTAACTCTTCACAGGCCTGGACACAAATAGTCTCAAGTTGCAAAACTAAGTCATGTATACCATCTACTTGCTTTTGAGTACTTGCAAAATCTTGAATTTTTCTTGCCATATTTTCAAAATCTTTACTCATACCCATTATTGCAAAGGAAGGTATCATTTTATGCACCGCCGAATACAAGGAACTCCAATCTTTTTCATGAAAACTCTGTTTCATTGTATTAATTAAAGATGGTGTTTGTTCTAAATAAAGGGTAATAATTTCCATCATCAGAATTGAATTAGATTTTGTACGTTTCAGTAAATAATCTAAATCTGTACATTTCATTTTTTTACTTTGTAAATTTACAGGCTCTTTAGATTCATTAAAAAACACTGGATTTTTAACTAATCCCATTATCTTACTATATAATACTCTTTCGTCAATGGGTTTTGCAATGTAATCATTCATTCCAACGGCTTTGCATTTTGCTAAGTCTACAGTAGTTACATCTGCAGTCAAAGCTATAATGGGAATTTTAGAATTCATTTCATTACGAATATATTCTGTTGCGTCAAATCCATTCATTTCGGGCATCTGTAAATCCATCAAAATAATATCGTAAGTTTTATTTTGTAATTTCTCAATTGCAATTTTTCCGTTAGCAGCAACATCCCGTTCAAATCCGAAGTCATCCAAGAGTGTTTTCATCAGCAATTGGTTAAGAGCAATATCTTCCACCACCAGCACTTTCACATTTTTTATCTCCGTATCCAATTCTATTATTTTTGTTTCTAATTCGGCTTCCTCTTTAGTTCTCTGAAAATTCAATCTAAAACTAAAGGTAGATCCTTTTCCAACCTCGCTTTCTACATTAATAGATCCACCCTGAGGCTCTACCAGTTGTTTAACAATCGCAAGTCCTAACCCTGTTCCTCCATATAGTCGAGAAGTTCCGCTGGTTGCCTGTTGAAAATTTTCAAAAATATTTTCTATTTTATTTTTCGCAATTCCAATTCCTGTATCCTTCACGGCAAATTCGATAGTCACTTTTTCTTCGTCTTCTTTAAGTAAACTAACACATACTGTAATTTCACCTTTCGTTGTAAATTTCACTGCATTACTCACCAAATTTAAAATAATTTGGTGCAGCCGAACGGGATCACCAATTAATACTTCAGGAATTCCAGTATCGTACTCTTTTACCAATTTTAAATTTTTTTCTTGAATTTTCGTTTCAAACAAATGTAGCATAGCCGATATAGACTGCGCCATTTTGAAGGGCGTATGTTCAAATGTCATTTTCCCAGCATCTACTTTTGCGAGGTCAAGAATATCATTAATGAGGACAATCAATGCATCGCCACTCATTTTTATAGCAGTTAAATATTCTTTTTGTTTTACAGATAAATCTGTTTTCAACACCACTTTTGTAAATCCGATAATCGCATTCATAGGTGTCCGAATCTCATGACTCATATTTGACAAAAACTGCTGTTTTGCTTTCACAGCATCCTCTGCTATTTTAGCAGCACTCTCGGCTTTATTTTTCGCATCTTCCGCAAATTCTGTTGCCAATTCTGCAAATATTTTCGCCTCTGTAAGTTCTGTAGCTATTCTCTTTTGTTCCGTCACATCTCTTGCTACAATCACTACACCCAACACATTGCCACCCTCATCTTTATATACCGACCCGTTGAATAGGACATCCGTAAGCTTGCCCTCCTTATGGCGAAGTGTAAGTGGAGAATCAGCAACAGATCCTTTTGCAAATACTTCTTGATAAACTTCACGGGCTTTTTGTGGTTCAGTAAAATAATCGAAAAAATCAGTACCTGTAAGATTCTTACGCGTCATTCCTGTAATGTTTACCGTTGCTTGATTTATATCCGTAATCTTGCCTTCCATATTGATCGTAACCAAAGGGTCTAAACTAGCTTCAATTAAACTTCTCGCATATCCAGATTCTTGCGTGTTAGTTGCTTTCATTTTATAAATTTCACCTAATTTATATCCTTTACATTTCCGATTTCTTCAATAGGGCTGCGTCTTTTATCTTTCAATTGTTTAAAATGGGATGGAGAGAGGCCTGTCATTTTTTTAAACTGGTTGGATAAATGAGCTACGCTGCTATAATTCATTTTCCATGCAATTTCTGTAATGTTTAACTCTCCGTATATAATCAATTCTTTTATCCGTTCTATTTTATGTGAAATAATAAATTGCTCGATAGTAGTTCCTTGAACTTCCGAAAACAAATTTGCCATATATGTATAATCATGGTTCAATTTTTCACTTAAAAAATCAGAGAAATTCATTTTAATAACCTCTTCTGAGTGATGAACCATTTGAATAATTACATTTTTAATTTTTTCAATCAAAACAGCCCTTTTATCGTCCATCAACTCAAGTCCTGATAGCAATAAGGCTTCTTTTAGCTGTTCTCGCTGAGACAGGGAAATAGTTTCCATAATTTCCACTTCACCCAAGTCAACGACAATAAAATGTAGACCAAGCTTTTTCAACTCTTCTTTTACCGACATTTTACAGCGGGCACTTACCATGTATTTGATATATAGTTTCAACTATTCTTTTTTAAAATTTACACAAGCAAAGATGTCGCTCTTTATAGGCGGATATGTTGCAAAATTTCTTATAAAAGTTACATAATTCATACTTTCCGAACTTAGTAGCGAATAAAAACGATTTCATTTAAGAATTCTCACTATACTAAGGAATCGCTTTACTAATCCCAAATCAAACATGTGATTTATGTAACTTTTCAGGCTAATTGTATAATACTCTTCGCTGAATATAGATGTAACTTTGTAGAAAATAATTATAAACTAAATAAAAATGAAAACTACACTTTATTCACTCGCACTCTTAATGCTTGTTACTTGTGCTCTATTCACAGCATGTGGTCCAAGCAAGAAATTACAATTTTCGAAAGCTCAAGTTAAACAACTTAAAAAAGACAGTATAGAAACTCGTCATAAACTGGATGAAAAAAATACAGCAAATAAAGATAAAACAAAAACATCTAAATCAACACTTGCAACTTTTGATACCAAAGCCTATAAACCTCTACCCCCAATTGTAGTAGAAAATAGCTTCAAGTCAAAGTATGCATCCGCTACGGAAGTGGTATGGACGAAAAAAATGCCCTTGGTAAAAGTTAAGAACAAAGATACAAGATATTATAAAGCAGATTTCCTGATGGAAAAAAATACAAATTCAGTAGTTTACTCTGAAAATGGGGAGTTAATTGAAGTAAGAGCACAAATATTAGCTGATCAACTTCCACCTAATATTCATGATGCCATTACAAAAAAATATCCAAATGCAACTATTGTATCTGCTACAACTTTCAAAAATACAAAAATAAATGGCTCCTATACTGCTATAATCAAAGCTCAATCTGAAGAAAAAGAAGTTATATTGATGGAAAATGGAACATTTGTAGAGTAAACAAATTGCTGTGTATATTAATTATAGTTGTCACCTAACAGCATTTTAAAGTAGTAGAATCGTGGTAACATTTTTTTGCGTTCTTTGCACATTTTTTGAAATTCTTTGCGTTTAATTTCATCCGACTTTTTAATCGCAGAGGATACTAAAGTTTCGCAAAGAGCGCAAAAATTATTTTTCCAACAAAACAATATATTATTAAAGATTAAATTATTCTAGCAAAAAAATCACCTAATCCATCTCAAATATTTTCTAACTTTTTTCCCAGGAGCAATTCGTCGAATAAAATTAATTCTAAAATTTGTTGTATTAAATTGAATTTTCTTTTCAAATGATTGAGAAGCGAGATGTATATTATTTGTTATATAAAATACACTTATTGCCCATAGATAAGAGTTGTAGCCTGCTGATATACGGCACAGTACATTAGTACTAAAACCACTAGTATGATCGTCTTTTATATTTCTTTTTATTATATTATTCCCTGCATCCAAACTTAAGGATGCTGAACCTGTAGCAAAAAAATGTTTTTTAAATACAAGTGTATAAGCATATCCTATATTAGGTCCTAATTCAAAAAAATTAACTCTATTGTAATTCCTAGATGCTATTTGTTGACTCACTATTGTAGGAAAAATACTACTATCTGTTACCACATTTCCTGCATAGGCCTCAAACCCAAGAAGAAAAGAACCAGCAGACTTTCGTTGCCATTCGTTCTGAAGAAAAGATGCCCGGTAAGAAAATCTTTTACTATTTAATACATATTGAACCGATGCACCTACCTCATTAATTCTTAAATCTGGTCGTAAATAATAATGACCATTTGTGTTTCCATACCCCTTGGGACTCAAATAAAATCCTTTGTAAAATTCTCCAAACACATCTATTATTAGTTTTCTTCCATATTGGTGAAATTGCAGATCTAGATATCGAGTTTTACCTTGTCCTGCCTCGGGGTTTAGGAAACCAAATCCGCCAGCGAGATTAAGGGTAAATGATTTGTAAGTAGCTCCGATTCCTATATTACGAGTAGTATTTGGTTTGTAGTTAAGATTATAAAGGCCATCGATATTTTTTATAAATAAAGAAGTAGATTTATTAGAAAAATAGAGTCTTGCCGTAATTTTACTTTTGTACGAATAATAATACGAACTATCATGTTGCGCTTTAATGGTAAAGCAAAGTAATATTAGCAGTACGTTTAACTCTATTTTCATAAGACATCAAGACAATACGACCATAAATCGCTCCAGGCAAAAAGAATAAAGAAAAATCAGTAGTTCTATTTCTGACCTATTCATTTAAACAACATTATGGTAAAAGAGTTCTCCTTTTACCATAAATCTTGATGATTATAAAAATTAGTCATTTTCGAATAATTTGTTTACTGGCATATCAAGCGCTTCTGCTATAAAAAAATGACTAATACTGGTATTTATTTCACCACGT
>JAYTHK010000130.1:0-1582 GCA_043732665.1 Cytophagales bacterium
ACCTTCAGGATATTCTCCAATAGCAAATGCTCCTATCGTAGCCAATACCATTAGTGTAAATTCGGTAAATAGCTCTTTTTTTAGTATTCCCTCAAAAGCTTCTTTCACTACAGGTAGACCTACAAGTAAATAAGCCACGACATACCAACTCAAACGAATGTATTCTTTAAAAAAAAGAGCTTTAGTATAATTATCTAGCAGCATACCAATCAACAAAATGGTCAGACTGACAAGGACAGGAGTATATTGTTTCCATACAGAAGCCTCGCCACTTGAGTGGTCATGGTCATCGAGGGGACAATCATGTTCATCGTGCACATGATTATGAGCTGAGTTTGCCATGCTTAATTAATCAAACAGATTATTATTCTTCTGAATTATTCATTTTAGAAAGTAGATCATACGCTCCTTTTATAACAACTTCCGTAGTTTCTATATTAAACCCTTCTGGAAGTATTACTTCGGTATAACCATTTTCTGAGATACCCTTCTTTATTTCAATCGCTTTAAACACATATTGCTTTTCAGTTTTTATGAAAATATAATCTTTATCTCCTGCATTAACAGTAGCCTGATCGGGTAAAGCAGTTGTTTTATTATCGCCCACTTCAATCAATGCTTTGAGATACATATTAGGCATTAATGTAGGATCTTCTTTGTCTAAATGAGCGTGCACACGTATCGTCCTGTCTTCCGAAATTTTATGATTTATCAGATACACAGAAGCTGTTCTTTCTTTATCACTTTCGTTGACCAACACGAAACGTATCTTTTGTCCTTTTTTTAATTTAGTAATGTCTTTTTCAAATACTGTAAGTTCGGCATGTAAATGCTCTGTATCTACAATTTCACAGATCACATCTTGTGGGTTTACATGCCTACCTATATTCACATTTACAACTGTAACGTATCCTCCTATGGGCGCATATATAGTTACAATACTGCGAATAGTAGATTGCGTCAAGGAAGCAGGATCAATATTTAAAATTCTTAACCGCTCCTCCAACCCACCCATAGTAGCTTGCAGACTATTGTATTCAGAAGAAACCTGTTGAAAGATTTTAGACGCTGACACATTCTCTTTTGAAAGTTCTTCCTGTCTTTTGTATTCAAGTTCCAGAAATTTTAGCTTTTGCTTATTTTCTAAATACTGACTTTGAATCTGTATGAAATCAGGATTTTGAATAGTAGCAATCGCTTGTCCTTTCTTCACCTGCATACCTTGTAATAAGTCAGTAGTCTTAATAAAACCTCCCATTAGTGCAGAAACAGAAACCATATTTTGTGGAGGAACATCCAACATTCCATTTACCGAAATAGTAGAACTCATATTTTTCATTTCTACTTTTCCAAACTGAATATCTACTCCTTTAAATTGAGTCGCAGAAAATTCTACAATACCTTCTTCATGAAGTTCCTCTTTTTTTACTTCTTCTATTTTACTCCCACAAGAAGTAAGAACTACAAAACTTACTATAATAAATAATACTATATATATCTTTTTCATAATTTTCTTTTTACTTGTTACCTATAAGAAACTCTATATTAATAATTGATTGATTGTATTGACTAAGAATAGCCA
>JAYTHK010000131.1:0-5550 GCA_043732665.1 Cytophagales bacterium
GTATTGCGCTTGATTATAGAAAATATTCTACTTCAAAAGAGATGAAACAAAAGAGAGATTAGTGCCAATAATTTGAAAGAAAAAACCAGTAAAGATTAACAGCAAACCAAAATAAGACCATCGTTCTATTTTTTTGTTCCGCTGCTTTCTTGCTTTCTCAGCCTCCACAGACTCTTCTAAACCTATACTGCCAGAAGATTCTTCTATTTTACTTGGAAGACCATATTTAAACAATAAGTAAACGCCTATCATATCAGCGATTAATCCGATTGTCGACCACCAATTTATTAGACTTAAATCCATAGGTTATTTATAAAATATTGTAATTGTATAATGTGGCTTATTAGAATTTGATGGCATAATCGAACTAACAGGTCCTGAATTTTGACTTGTATTAAAGCATTCCGATTGTAAAATATAAGAAACAGTTGCCCCTGGATTCATAGAAAGAAAACCATTTATTTCTTCTTGAATTTTAGCAGATTCATAGCCTTGAAAAATTTTACATTTTAGGGAAGTTGGCATTGGTATGGCAGTTTAGTTTAAGGTAATAAAGTGAATAATGTGCCACATATCAATAACAATAAATACCTACTTAAAAAATAGTATATATACGCATTATAAGTATTCTAGAGGAATTGGTGGAAGGATAATACTTGAATTAATCGAAATTTCTTTAGTAGATGCCTTAATCTGATTCCATACGATGCTGAAAGTGGGTCAATTATTAAGAAGTAAGATATTTGGTTCATTGCAGATACATTGCACTGGTAGTAATAATATTGCATAGATAACCAGCAACAAAAGTGGTTATCTATGCTGTTATTGATAATTTTAACTATATTTACATTATATGTTATTGGAACCACGACCATATACAAAAGATCAAATAGATAAAATAGGTAATGCAATTGTCTATTTAGCTGAAAGAATAAAACCTCTTTCGAAAACTAAGCTTTTGAAATTAGTCTACCTAATTGAAGAAATATCTATAAAAAAATCGGGTATTCCATTTTTCAATTTAAGATTTGATGTGTGGAAACTCGGACCTGTTTCCAGAGATATATTTATTGAGCTTTCTTCAGAGCCAGTTATTCTTTCTGAATATATTAGTATTGAGAAAACGCCTCATGACAATAATATCTATGTAAATCCTAAGACAAAATTCTGTGATGACGAGTTTAGCAATAATGATATTGGCATATTGAATTATGTTGTTGATACGTTCAAAACGTCTTCCGCACAAGATTTGATAAAATTGACACATCGTAAACATTCGCCGTGGTATTTAACAGCAAAGAAAAATAATATATTGGAACATTTAGAAAGCGGAAAACTAAATAGTACTGATATAGAAATTGATTTTACTGAGTTGTTTCATGATTCTCCTTTACATAAAGAAATTTTTATGGAGCATAAGGAATTTCTTGCGCATACACAATATTTAA
This sequence comes from Cytophagales bacterium, assembly GCA_043732665.1. Lineage (GTDB taxonomy): Bacteria > Bacteroidota > Bacteroidia > Cytophagales > Cytophagaceae > JANYCO01. Next base: position 1,449 of record JAYTHK010000131.1, read on the forward strand.
AATCTTAGGTATAGAGGAATCATGTTAGAGAATGGTAATATTATCTATTTCCCTTCCTTTTATTTCAAAAACGGAAACACTGCAAAAGCAAAATATTTTATAGTTCTAAAAATAATTGATGGGTCTAGTATCCTTGCTAGTCTTCCAACAAGAAGCGATTATATTCCTACAAATTTAAATGTTGCTCATGGCTGCATTGAACATCCAGAATTGTCTATTAACTGTTACAAATTCGAAGCTCAAAGAATTATAACTGATAATAATTGGGCTTTCCCTATCGAAACGTTTCTATATGGCCAACAGATTGATTTGTATGAAAGCGCTACCTTGTGCGATATCTATCCACTAAAAGGAATAGATTATAATGTATTGGGTAAATTATCCCTTCAAGAATATAATAGTTTAATTGAATGTCTTTCAACATCTGATTCTGTAAAAAATAAGTTTAAAAGAATCTTACAATAACTTTTTTAAAACAATCAACTTGACTTTCTTACATCACCCAAATTGCACTTTATCTATAACTAGACGTGAAAATTTATCAATCCATAATATATTGATTTATAGTTTATTAAATGAGTGTAGATGTTCCCTTCGAGAGCACAATATTAATGAGGTTATATCTTAACTTTTAATTGTAAAAATCTGATCGAGTATCTCAAATATTCTAAAAAAATTAACAAATCCAATATTTTATACCTCTAAATCTCTCATACTTTGTGATAATTAATAAGAGATTTAGAGATGAAGTTTTTGAAAAATAAAAGTATATAATTACATCAATCTTGAATTCAAGATTTTAAAAGAATGCTAAATCATCCTTAAATTGACCAGCAGCTAAATGCATTGTAACTAAATGCTATTATTACAACACTGTTAATTCTATTGAATACGAAATAGAATTTAGATATAGAGTCAATGGAATTGAATACATTGGCAGCAGGCTATTTTCCAGAACTTATGATGGAGACAAAGGAAATTACGAAAAAAAATACTCTTTAGATAGAAATGTAACTGTTTATTACAATCCTAGCGAATACGTTCTAATAACTGGAATAGGCGATAATTTTTATTTCCTAGTCGCGATAGGGTTATTTTTATTTGTAGTTGGTACATTGATTCTGGTATTTTGAAATAGTTATTTAGCAAGAAATTTTACTATTATTTCACTCTTAAATAGTACTTTTCTCAGCAAACGAACCGTCCTATGGCTCAGAGCCGTTTGAGGGTTAAAACTCCAAATCATCAAATCATTTTTTTTTCGTACCTTTGTAGTATGTTATCTATTAATAAACTTTCATTCTACTTCGGCAGCAGGGTTTTGTACGATGAAGTATCTTTACACATAAAGGCAAAAGATAAAATTGGTCTTATCGGTGCCAATGGTACTGGAAAATCAACTTTACTAAGAATCATCACAGGTGAGTATACTCCTGATGAAGGCGATATATCAAAAAGCGGCGATTGCTCTATTGGTTTTTTGAATCAAGATTTACTCTCTTTTGAAAGTGATGAACCGATTCTTAGCGTTGCCATGCAGGCTTTTGAAGAGGCGATGCAAGTGCAAAAAGACATGGACTTGGTAATCCAACAAATGGAAACCGAATATACCGATGCCTTATTGGATAAACTTACCAAGCTTCAGGAACGTTTCGAAGCACTGGAAGGATATTCTTTACAAGCCGTTGCAGAGAAAATCCTTGAAGGACTCGGTTTCACTACTGGTGATCTTCAAAAACCATTAAAGAAATTTTCTGGAGGATGGCGTATGCGGGTAATTTTGGCAAAAATGCTTTTGTCAAAACCTTCCCTACTTATGCTCGATGAACCAACCAATCACTTGGACTTACCTTCCATACAATGGTTGGAAAACTATTTAATAAACTACGAAGGTGCTGTTGTAATCGTGTCGCACGATCGTCAATTTTTAGATAATTGCGTAAAAACTACAGTAGAAGTTTCTCAAGCGCAGCTAAACGTTTATGCAGGCAATTTTACTTATTACCTTGCAGAAAAAGAATTACGCAAAGAGATACAACAAGGTGCTTTCGAAAACCAACAAGCAAAAATACGTCAGGCAGAAGTTTTTATAAACCGCTTTAAAGCCAAAGCTTCTAAGTCACGTCAGGTGCAATCGAAAGTGAAGCAGCTTGATAAAATAGAATTAATTGAAGAGGTTATTGACGAAACAGCGAAAGTACATTTCAAATTCAATTTTAAAACTAGTCCAGGAAGAAATATTCTTGAACTAAAAGATACGGCGAAAAGTTACGGCGAACTTAAAATTTTAGAAAATACTTTCGCTCGTATAGAACGTGGTGATAAGATAGCCCTCATCGGTGCGAATGGAAAAGGGAAATCAACGCTACTTCGCATCATTGCGGGAACTGAACCAATTGAAGGCGAAAGAATAAACGGACACAATGTAATTCTTTCTTTCTTTGCACAACACCAATTAGAATCTTTAAACTTAGAAAATACCATGCTTGACGAGCTGAAAGAATGCGGATCTGACAAAACGGAAATGGAACTTCGTGGCGTATTAGGCTGTTTTCTTTTTTCTAACGACGATGTATTTAAAAAAATAAAAGTACTTTCTGGAGGAGAAAAATCAAGGGTAGCGATGGCGAAAACATTACTTTCCGAAGCCAATTTCCTTTTACTGGATGAGCCTACCAACCACTTGGATATGCAATCGGTAAATATATTAATCCAAGCATTGCAGCAATACCAAGGTACTTATGTTACCATTTCCCACGACCGTCACTTTGTAAATCAAGTGGCTAATAAAATTTGGTACATTGAAGATTATCAATTAAAAGAATACCCAGGTCCTTATGCTGAATACAACACTTGGAGAGAGCAACGCGACAAGGATGCTAAGAATAACCCAAAACCTATAGAACCGGCAAAAAAGAAGGAGGTAAAAGTAATTTCTCCTGAAAATAAAACGAGCGGACAGGAATTGAAAAATAAGCAACATTCGTTTCAAAAAGTTGAACAGAGAATAACTGAACTGGAGACGAAATTAAAGCAGATAGAAAACGAGCTTGCAAAACCTTCTGTATACGGCAATATAGAAGCATTGGCAAAAGCCAACACCGACTACGAGAAAACTAAGTCAGAACTTAATAAGGAACAAGCAGAATGGGAAAAACAGGCAGAAGTTATAGATATGCTTGAAAGAAAGTTGGTATAGCGTTTGCGTGTTGGACAATAAAGTAACATAATCGTTCAAGTTATAATCTTATGAATCTAAAACGTCTGTTTTTCTTTTCACTTCTTTCTGTGTTGGTATTTGAAATTTCTGCACACACTACAAAAAAAGCCGACAAAGAACTTCAGACGGTAGACAGGGAATACGAAGAGAATATAAAAACGATACTTTTATACCCAAACTCATCTTCCATTACAGATGTTCTGCAGCCTCCAATAATTCCTCTCAACGATTCGCGAAGTCTTTTGTTAAGTTTCGATGAAATGGGAAATGAAGTTAAAAACTATTACGTACGCATTCTGAACTGCAACTACGACTGGACGCTTTCAAACTTAAATTCCATCATGTATTTGGTAGATTACAATGAATATCAAATTTTTGATAGACAGTCTTCTAACAATACCAGAATGCCTTATATTCATTACAAGTTTCCTGTTCCAAAAACAAAAATATCAGGCAATTTCTTGATTATGGTATACCGTGATGGAGACGACCAAGATATTATCCTCACCAAGCGGTTTATGATATACGAGAGTAATGTAATCATAACACCTCAATTAAAATTTCCAGTTAGTAATAGTGAGCGAAATACAGGGCAACAAGCAGATTTTTCTATTACTTATAATCCAAGCATACAAAACCCTATGGATCGATTAAATGTTGTGGTGAGACAAAACTACAATTGGAGCAATGCAATCACTGCACTCAAACCAGTATACATGCGTGATGATATGAGCACGTATGACTACTTTTTTTTTAACAATGAAAATGTATTTAAAGGAGGAAATGAATTTCGCTTTTTTGATCTGCGTAGCCTAAAATCCAACGGAATGAATGTTAGCAACATTACTTTTTCAGCAAACAAAAACGAAGCATTGCTCACTT
>JAYTHK010000132.1:0-5543 GCA_043732665.1 Cytophagales bacterium
TTACGGTAAATGGTGTTCAGTTTAGTCCAAATGGTAAATATATAGCCACCAGCAGTGCTGACAACACGTTTCGTGTCTGGAATGTTTTAAATGGCAAACCTCTTTTTATTTCTCCTAGCGGAGAAAAATTTATGACCGACATTGCCTTTTCCTCCGATAGCAAATATATAATTGGAGGAGGATACAACGATTCGGCAACGGTGTATGAAATTTCTTCTGGTAAAGTAATTAAAACGATCGCCGTCAATGCAGCCCAAACGACAGGTTATGGAATAAGCTTAGAATACAGTCCTGATGGCAAATGGTTGGCCGTTGGAGAAGATAATTATACCGCCAATATATACCACTTACCAGATTGGAAACTAACTTACACGTTTAAACCTTCTGAAGGTTGGTGCGGCGGCTGTGGTACTTTGGTCTCGTTTAGTTCAGACAGTCGTTATTTTTTAAAGCTTTCACAAAACGATAAAGCCGAACAATACGATTTGCAAAATGGCAAACTGATAGTGCAGTACGGAGAAAAAATGGACGGCATAGGAGGAATAGATTTCGGTAACGATGGTAAGAAAATTCTGGTGGCGGGAAATAAAAAACTAATTCAATACGAGCCCATTTCTGCGAAAGTAATTTCTACAATAGAAGCAGATTCTGGAGAAGAAATAACCGAGGCAATCTATAATAACGACGCAAGTCTAATTTTTGTGGCACTCAGCAGCAATAAAGTTTTAACGTACGATGCCTCTATAGGCAAGAAAAAATGTAGTTTTTCAGGAATCATTAACCTACAAGATAAGGGCGGTTTGGAATATAATCCTGACAGCTATTATGATTCGTATATTGCAAAATACCTTCGTTTAAAAAATCTTTTTTTGTTGACTAAAGACGACAAATTTTTTATCACAGGAAAAACAGGAACCGTTGCCACAAAGTGGAGCACGGCAACAGGCAAACCAGAAAAATCGTATCGTGGACATACGAAAGCGGTGATTTGTTTTGATCTTAGTGAAGATGGAAAATATTTGTTGACGGGAGATGGAAATGGAGAAGCGATTTTGTGGGAAACAGAAAGCGGCAAGAAAATCCGTTCTTTTAAAGAACATCGAGAACCGTTGTTTAATGTGAAAATTTCTCCTGATGGCGCTACCATTGTTACCTCTTCTTGGGACGCGACCATGATTGTATGGAATTTTTTTACAGGAGAAAAAGTTTCTCGTATTGATCTTGCAAACGCTTCGGCGTATACCTTAGAATTTAGTCCTGATGGATTGTATTTAGTTGCTGGAAGGTTGAATAAAACGCTAGAGCTTCGCGAACTGGACAGCAAAGAAGTAGTTAGAACATTTATTGGACATGCCGACGTAGTTTCTTCCATTAATTTTGGTCCTGACAAATATAAGATGCTTTCTGCTTCTTGGGATGGTTCGGCGAGAATATGGGATATTTCTACGGGTATGCTGGTACAGAAATTCAAAGTTTCCAAAACAGCGCTACATTCAGCGATTTATACTACCGACGGGAAACATGTGATCACAGGAGGAGACGACCGCATCATTAGGATTTTTGATGTTACCTCTGGAAAACTTTTGAAAACATTAGAAGGTCATCAGGCGGAAATTGCGTGTATAAAAATCAGTCAGGATGGAAAGATGCTCGTGTCTTACAGCGCAGACGGTGTGATAAAATGCTGGAACCTTGAGAAAGGAACTGAGTTTTACGAGCACATGCATATTGGTGAAAAAGATTGGATGGCGCGTACTACAGACGGTTACTTTAACGCTACTTCTGGTGCACGCTCTGCCATACATTTTGTAAAAGGGTTGAACGTTTACCAACCAGAACAATTTTTTGAAGAATATTATCGTCCAGATCTTATTTCTGAACTATATAAAAGTAGAGGTACTTTGGAAGGAAGACAAAAAATGGAAGACAAGTTAAATCAAGCGCCGCCGCCAGAATTAAAAATTGTACTGGTACCTCTTGAAGGCAATATGGAAGCGGAAGTACATCTTAAAGTAACGGATGTCGGTGGTGGTGTAAGCGAGCTAAAATTGATGCATAATGGGAAATTAATTCCTATAAAGTCGGAAGAATTGATACTCCCTGAAGGGAAAGGGAAATTCGCTACACTTATACAAATCTATCCTTTGGTGGCAGGAATGAATACTTTTTCTGTGAGTGGATTGAGCAAGGGAAGAATAGAGTCTATTCCAGTAGAAGTAAAGATATTTTCCGAAAGTGCTGCTAATGTTAGCGTTTGTCACGTTTTTGCGGTGGGTATAGATAAATATAAAAACCCTTCCATGGCTCTTAATTTCGCAAGAGACGATGCCGAAGCGTTTGTAGATTCTATAAAAAGTAAGACAGGCGTTCTTTTTCAAAAGACGGAAATTCATGCTCTATACGATGACATGGCTACAAGGAAAGCGGTGTTGGATACACTCGAAAAGCTTTCAGGAAAAATAGCGCCAAACGATGTATTTGTATTCTATTACGCGGGTCACGGAAGTATGGTGGAAGACAAATTCTATTTTATAACTCAAGAATGTACCCGTTTATTTGACCTCGCCAATCTTGAGAAAAATGCTATAAGTGGTATAGAAATGCAGGAAAAATTAAAGAACATTAAAGCCTTAAAACAGATTATTATTATGGATGCTTGTCAGTCTGGTGGTTCTGTAGAACTATTGGCCATGCGAGGGTCTATGGAAGAGAAAGCAATTGCTCAACTCTCTCGCAGTGCAGGCATACATGTACTAGCCTCTGCGGGAAGCGAACAAAATGCGAAAGAAATTGCTCAGTTGGGGCATGGGTTGTTTACGTATGTACTTTTGAAAGCCATGTCTGGAGCTGCGGACGGAGCTCCGCACGATGGGAAAATTACTATTTACGAACTCAAGTCTTATCTTGACGATCAGGTACCAGAGCTTAACAGACAATATAGTGGCAAGATTCAATATCCATATACTTTTTCAAGAGGGCATGATTTTCCGATTGTGTTTGAGTAATGTGTGGCATAATAGTTATGTTGTGCAATTAACGCACAACATAACTATTATGCCACAGTACACCGCTCCGATAAAAATTCTGCAAATTTATAGACCTCTTCAAAGGTATTGTACAAAGGTGTTGGCGCAATGCGGATCACATTTGGAGAGCGCCAATCGGCAACGAAACCCGCATCTGTTATTTCCTGAAAAAGCAGCTCTCCTTTTTTCTGAACTAAGATAGAAAGTTGACAACCTCGCTCGTCGATACTGCCTGGCGTAATAATTTTTATTTTATAAAGGGCTTCTTTTTTACAGTGTGTTTTTATTAGGTTTTCTAAAAAAGTAGTCATGTTGCGGCTTTTTTTTACAAGCGCTTTCATTCCCGCTTCCTCAAAAATTTCCAAAGAGGCTTTGTGCGCAATCATGTTAAATACCTGAGCGTTGCTGAGCTGCCAGCCTTCAGCAGTAGGCGTTGGGCGGAAAATGGGTTTCATCAGAAACCGGTCTTTTTCTTCATGCCCCCACCAACCTGCTAGGCGTGGAAGATTTTTGTTTTTGGCATATTTCTCGTGAATGAATGCACCGCCAACAGCACCAGGGCCACTGTTCAGATATTTATAGGTACACCAAACAGCGAAATCTACATTCCATTTGTGCAGGTCAAGCGGAATATTTCCTATGGCGTGCGCTAAATCAAAGCCTGCTTTTGCCCCTACTTTGTGCGCTGTTTTAGTAATGGCTGCCATGTCGAATGCTTGACCAGTATAGTAATTTATGCCACCCATCATTACTAAAGCCAAACTTCCTTTATGCTTTTCTATTTGTTTTACGATGTCTTCTGTGCGAAGTGTATATTCGCCTTTACGAGGTTTTAGTTCAACAATTGTTTTTTTAGGATTTAAGCCATGAAGTTTTACCTGAGAATTTAAAGCATAATTATCGGAAGAAAAACTACCTGCCTCTGTAATGATTTTGTAGCGTTTTGAAGTAGGACGATAAAAGCTGGTGAGCATTAAATGTAAGTTCGTTGTAAGTGTATTCATAGCAATCACTTCCAAAATTTTCGCTCCGGCTATTTTTGCCAAACTGGCAGAAAAAAGTTTATGGAAAGTTAACCAAGGATTTTTACCGTGAAAATGTCCTTCTACTCCCAAAGTAGCCCAGTCTTCGAGTTCTTGATCAAGATAGGCCTTTACTTTTACAGGTTGAAGTCCGAGAGAATTGCCACAAAAATAAATTACAGTTTTACCATTTAAGACAGGCATATAAAATTTCTTTCGAAAGGCCTTCAGCTCATCTTTCTCATCGAGGTATTTTGCATATTCAAGAGTCATGTGTTAAAGATAAGGAAAAATTTGAAGTGTACTCAACGGGTAAGAAGTGAGAAGTAAAAAGACAGCACTGTAGTATTTGGGGTCTTTTTTTCCGTGTCTGGTGTTTCACCAGACACATCTCTCCCGTGATATGAACGCTTGAAATACCCCGTGCTTTTTTGAAGCAGAGTAAGCACTGTTAGGACTTATTTTTAAATAAGTTCCTCCTGACAGGGCAAACGCATTTAAAAATGTCACTTACGTTTAATAGCTGAATAGTATGCTATTAAAGAGCGGGCTCTTTATATATTTGAATGTTAAATGCGGCAGCACTGTTCCTGCTAAAGGACTTAATTTGACTTAGTAGTTATACTTCATTCATCCCCTTCCTTTGTTCCTTTTTATGGATATATTTTTCAAAGAAATCCTACCCATCCTTCAATACTAATAATCCAGTTCTTATCTTGCCAAAAAAAACAATCATGGTTTTTGATTTTAGATTAAAAGTCTTTTATACCGTTGCTTCAAAGCTAAGCTATACCAAGGCAGCGAATGAATTATTTATTACCCAGCCTGCCGTTACCAAACATATTAAAGAACTGGAGATGCAGTTGCAGACGAGGCTTTTTAACAGAAACGGAAGTTCTATTTCTATTACTCCATCCGGAGAAATTCTTTTGCGTTATGCGCAGCAAATTTTTAAACTTTACTCAAATCTTGAAAATGAATTAGCCGAGATCAGCGATATGACAAATGGCAAGCTTCAAATCGGAGCGAGCACTACTTTGGCTCAGTACGTTCTGCCTCGAATTTTGGCAAAATTTAAGAAGACGTATCCTTCGATCGACCTTCGATTAATCAATGGGAATAGCGCGTTTATCGAACAACAAATTATAGCGGAGAAGATAGACATTGCCTTGGTTGAAGGTGTTTCACATTATCCGCAGATTAATTATGAATCGTTTGTGAAGGACGAAATTGTTTTGGTGGTAAGAACAAACAATAAATTTTTACAAAAAAATGAAATTAAAGCGGAGCAATTAGTAACGATTCCGCTCGTGCTCCGTGAGCAAGGTTCGGGAACATTAGATGTAATCTATAAAGCATTGTTAACAGCAGGAATTGCGCCTAAAGATCTCCGAGTAGAAATTAATCTTGACAGTACAGAAAGTATTAAAGAATATCTTATGTATGCCGATTGCGCTGCTTTTTTATCGATTCATTCTATTGCGAAAGAGCTTCA
>JAYTHK010000133.1:0-5537 GCA_043732665.1 Cytophagales bacterium
ATAAAACATTGAATAACAGTAAATTTACAGGCATAAGGATTGATTTTGAAAAAGTTAAAAAATGGCAAAGTAATAGGGTTTTAATCCTGTCGAGATCACATTTTAGATCATAACCTATTGTAGGTTGATAGTTTAGGATGAGTTTATTTTTTTATCTAGGTATAGATTAAGTGCAATTTTTGGCGTGTAAGGAAAGGTGTAAAATAAAATATTTCCTAGTTAGGTATTAAATTGAAAAAATTATTTTCATGACGTTCTTTTTATTACAACTTCCGAAGTTTCCGCCAATTCATTTAAAGTTTCAATGGTTATATACATTCCCAGTAATTAAGCAGTGCTGGTTTTTGTGGCTTTCATGATACAATCATAACCCTTATTTAAAGCGATTGAAGAATTGGTTTAAAAAGCCGATGCTCCGAGAAAACACCAATTTTTTATTTGATTTAAACTACCAAAAAAAACTTCATAGCGAATAGAAACTCCATTATAATCTACCAATCAAACTAATCCACTCTACTAATCTCAAAATCTCCTTGGTCTGGAGCTACGTTTACTTGTACTTTTCCTTCAGCTACAACGATTGTGTTTTTTGAATTTTTCTGCATTAAAATTACCTTCTTCCAGTCCTCAGGTAGTTTAATTTCTAACGTAATAGGATAGTTAAATAAATCGTCAGGAAGGTTGTCCGTGATGCTGAAGGAAATTTTTTCTTTTGTTTCTTCTTTTAAAATAATACTTACAGCATCTCTTTCCTTGATATAGCGGGTTACATTGCCTATGGTCTCTACCCATAATTCTTTGGTACTTTGTTTTTCTTTCAGCCATTTGGCAAATACTTCAAAGCTTTCTGTCGATACAGGCTGCCAGGAATCTGTTGCATTTGTCGCCTCTTCAAATGGAAATACATCGTGTGCCAAATAAACAGTCCAACCCCCTTTTGCAATTGTGTTGCGGGAAATCCAATCTTCGAGCGTAGTTATTTTTGCAATATCAGATTCCAGAGTTCGACCAGAACTGTATTCAAGTGAGTGCGCTTGAATGTTCATCCATACAGGCGAATGCGCGGGGTTAAAGCCACTTCCATGACCTCTGGAAGAGCTATATAGTTTAGCCGTTTCTTCCATGACGTGCTCGTTAAAGTCTACGTATGGATAAGCGAAGGTTATGAATTTATAAGAGGGAAGGTAGTTGCGCAACGCTCTTATTGGAGCATTCAATTCATATTGAAGCGTTCCTGAATCTTTGTCGCTTCCGTCGGAAAGACTTGTGATTTTAGGGTGTGTAGCAGAATGTGAACCAAGTTCATGTCCATTTTTACTCAACTTGATAAACTGATGCCAATACCCATAATGCCATGTAGCGGGACTTGTAGAGTCTGTCTGTAGATTGTCAGTTACGATGTAGAAAGTGGCTTTTAAATTATACTTATCTAAAATAGGAGCAACGTATTTATATTGAGAAATCAGTCCGTCGTCAAAAGACAATGAATACGCCGCTTTGCTGAACCCATGCCAATCGGCAATTTTTACTTTATCAGAAACCGTTCTTGTAACTTCTTTAAGGTTTTCAGTTTTCGCGTCAGGCTTTTTTTCTATCGTTATTCCTTCCTCTGCTTTTGGAAGTTTTCTAAGCAAATGTACATTGTCAATACATAAACGGCCAGTATCGGCTGTTCTTCCAATGATCATCCATTGCAGTGCTTGGATAAGTGCAGGGTTAAATTCGATAGCTTTCCCCCAGCTAGGTTGCTTAAGTTCTGTAATCGGAATGATTATAGTTTTCCATTCCGTACTTCCAGAAATTATTTTTTGATAGTGTGCATAATCTTTTACGGATGCTAACAAATACACAAAAGTATGTTTGCTCCCAATATAGTCGTAGGCGATGCCTTTTATGTTTTCAAGACTTACGGAAATATTGGAATCAACAATTGCTATTCCCGCTCCTACATAAGGATCCCATTTGTAATCGCCTTTGTCCAGCGCATAACTATACTCAAAAGCGATATTGTTATTTCTTGATGGAATGATTTTGTATGCTTGTTTTATATCCGAAGGAAATATTTTGGACTTGGCTAAATTTGGATTGTCGGTAAACATATACCAGTCCCCCCCTGTAACGGCTTTTCCTGTAGAATTGTCAAAACGGTCGATCCATATTTCAGAAGAAGTAATCGTTGGAAAGGGTTTTGCTTTTTTGTCTTGTGCAAATATGGTGGTGGTTGTCAATAAAAATAAAGCCACAAAAAATACAACACTATGGAAATAGGAACGATTTGGGTTCATGTATTTTTTAAAGGAGATAGATAATTAGTTGAAAAGCAAAGACAAATAAAGAAACTACTGCCATAAGGCTAATAATTAAAAAGGCAATTCCTTTGCCCTTCAAATCTGGGTGAGAGGACGGAATCATTTCGAAAACACTAAACAATGTTTTGGTTGTGCGCCAGGAGAAAACAATCAATAGAGCGAAAGAGAGTAAGATTCCTACAAACTGTGCGCTCTTTATATTTTGAGAAATTAAGTAGGCGATTAGCAAAGAAAGGAAACCAGAAGTTCCTCCGGAAACCAAAGCTGTTGTGGCTTTTAATCCAATGAAGATAACGGCAACAATGCCACAGCTGATAAGAAATATGCCATAAAAGGATAGAAGAAGTGCTGAAATTTGAGTACTCATAAAATGAAAATTTAGTAGTATGTGTTATAGCTTGTCTCCTCTCAGCAACCTAAATTTTTTCCTTGCTTCTACCGTGAAAATGCTACCAGGATATTTGATCATAAACTTCTGATAGGTTTCCATGGCTTTTGCATTATCTTTTAAATTCTCCTCGTAAATAGTGCCAAGTGCATACAGTGCATCGTCCCCCAGAATGTCATCGGGATACATAGTATTTATTTTTTCAAGTGTCATCACCGCATTTGGATAATCGCCCATCTTGCAATATATCTTAGACTTTAGCCAGAGCAATTCGTCGGTAAGGGAATGCTCTGGAAATTTTATCATCATCGAATCCGTCTTAATAAGTGCTTCCGCAGTTTTATTCTGAAAAAGCAAAAGATCGATAGCAGCATATTCTTTCATGGCCTCTGTAGTGCTGTCAAGTCCTGTATTGTCTTGAATAAGAATACTAAGATTCATGGCGTCGTTTGCTATTTCACGCGAAGTGGCTAGTTTTAGTATGTCAAGGTGCTCTTGTGATAAATCAAACTCTCCTTTGTAGTAAGAAAGTTTCGCATTCCTTAGTTTCGCCTCATGCCCAAGCGGATCTTCTTTCATGTCTTTTTCTACTTGTGAATAGAGGAGTGTAGATTCCCATGGCTCGCCTTTTAAAAGATAAATATCGCCAAGGTCAATTTTTGCTTTAGATCTCCCTCTTAGGTCGTTTTGAGCTATTTTGATTGTCTCGTTAAGAATAATCACCGCAGTGTCTTTGTTGTCAAGGTAAAAGGCATACAATTGCGCGGTATTTCTCCGAGCTTCTATCGTAGCAGGATTAGCACCAAGTTCTTTGATCATCTTTAAATAATCACCAATCAGTGAACGAATTTTTACAGGGTCTATAGGATAGGAGTTTTTAATCGTTTCTTCTTTCGCCTTTATTAATTCACCTCTAGCAATCGGATAATTCATGCCATTGGGATATTCTTTTATTACATATTCAAAAAAACGGGATGCGTTTTCGTAATCTTTATTTTCCATTGCGATTCTTCCAACCGCCATCATTTTATTACCCTCTGTACGAAGGCGTTTGTCAATAGCCTTGGTTTGCAAATAAGCACTCGAAAAATTTTTCTTTTGTAAATTCATCCAAAGCAATAATTCGTTGTAAGCAATTTCGTTAGGCTCTTTCTGTACAAGCTCGTAGAGCTTTGTTTCTAATAATTTCAAATTTTTCTCCTCTCTCAGGTTGTTCTGAAATACATTTTTTACATTTTCTAGTTCTTCTGGATTATTCTTCAAAAAATACAAAAGCTCGTCTATTGATAAGTCTACATCGCCTTGTTTGTAATAAATAATAGCCACTGGAATGGCATATAAAGAATTGTTTTTCAAAGATTTTCTAGAAGCTAGAAATATAGTCTTTGCTCTTTCAAATAAATTTTTCTTCAATAAATAATCAGTTGCTTTTTCAACCAGTATTTCATTATTCTTTACGTCGTTTACAATCCCTGAAAATTCTTTTTCGGTCTTAGCTTCCCCATTTATCTCAGTGACCAATGTATAATGGTCTAGTTTATAGAAAAGATTGTCGTCCGAAACCTTGATCATTTTTCGGATAAATTTTTCAGCGTCTTCTTTTTGGTTGAAATGAAGAAATGTAAATAAATAATTGTCGTAAATAAAAGGCAGATTAGCATTGTTTTTAGAAAGCCTTTCGTACATGTCTTTGGCTTTGTCGTATTCAGCGGTACCGAAATATTCGTTGGCAATTTCTACATCACGGTCTTGAGCAAGGCTGATGCTTAGCGAAAAAAAGACGGTGAGAAATGTAAAATAAAATTGAATTTTTAAGTTCATAAGTATATAACGAAATGAAGACTATTTTCTTCTTTGTTAAAGGTACAAAAAAAACAATAGAAGGAAAAATTATTTCCCTAACATAAATTCTACTTTTTCTTTTTCCTGACCATTTATTAGAATAGCAATAGTATGGTTTCCAAGGTAATGTTTACGGGTAGTAAAATCTCTAAACGATTGCTTACGCGAAAGATTGTGTATGCCTTTTTCGAAAATACTTTCGCTGAGCTTAAAAATTTTTCTGCTTGTTTTTCCACTGGCTTTCATGAAATCAATTCCATATTCAATGCGAAGCTTGGCCTCTTTTTTAACGGTCATTACAAAAGAAAAATTCAAATCGTCTCCTATTTTTATTTTCTTTTTGTCTGTTTTGAAATTCGTAATGCTGACTCCTTTTACTTCCGTAAGACCATAAAAATTAAGAGCGCTGGCATTGCCTCGTTTCAAAAGTGTACGACTCCCATGACGGATTACCCAGTCTGTTTCTGCACTCAGCCCTTGCCATCGTGAAGCGATCTCCATAACTAATTCTGGATGTTCTTTTGCTATATCGTTTAAATTATTGGCAACACTTCTACGTACCGTTTCGGATTTGTCTTGTTTTAAATTTTCTAATACAGGTAAAACGATTGTTGGGTCTTTCTTTAAATAAGGAACAGCCATTGCCCAAGGCAACCTAGAACGGAAGCCTTCGCTAGCAAGCCTGCGCACCATAGGTTGTGGGTGTGTAGACCATTTCAGCATTTGTTTTTGCATCTTTTCTGGATATTTAATAAGAAAAGGTCTTACTGCAAATTCTGCACTTGCAAACGTGGTGATTTTCTCGAACGTTTTGATGGAATTTTCAAAATCATCTATTCCGTATACTTCCACAAAATCAGGAAAAAACATATAGGCAAGAGACATTTCTCCTTCTTGTGTCTTCTTAAGTTCGTCGGTACAACGAACAATAATTTCTGAAGCATCCGTGAATTTTTCGGGCAATACTTGTTTCAAGGCTTCAGCAATATGCCTCATTC
>JAYTHK010000134.1:0-1577 GCA_043732665.1 Cytophagales bacterium
ACATTTCCTAAATGATTATTTAATTCAAAGTACTTATACCCTTTGTAAGTTACAAAATGCTTGGTAACATTCAAATTCTGCACCAACAGCGGTGGTAAACCTGGGTCACAATTGAACAGTACCAAAGGATCTACAAAACCTGGGCGAGAGTTTTATTTTACTCGGACAACAATGATAATTTATCTTCATTTCCTGATAAAATATAGTATTATTAATAATATCATTATAAGAAGCATTGGCAATGTACTAAAAATGACATTTACCAATAACTGCTTATATTTTGTTTCTTTACTTTTTAATATATTTAATTTCCATTTAACAAAAATCACATTAAAAATTAGAGCAATAAAATTCAACACAACAAGAGGACCTTGAAACATCTCTACTTCTACAAATAGTAAAAACCACAAAAATATAAACAATAAATACATTATTATTAATATATCAATGCCAATAAATATTTTCAATAACTTTCTATACATATTTTATTTATTTGCTTCTGACCATTCCCTTTTACCTATAATACCATTAAACTTATTGGTGGAAATTGACTGGGAATAACTAAATGATTGACTAATATTTGAATATGGAATTACATCATTGCCATTCCTTGTTCTTGAGGGAGCTATATCAAAGCCAGGAATATTACCAATATAGTCACCTGAACTTAATGATGTAATATTGAATATTGAAATTTGTATTTCTGTAGCACTCATAATATCAATTTTTATTTGAGCACTTCCAATAAACTGAGGGACTGTTGTTGGTAAAGTAAATCCATCAGATGCTGCTTGTTCAAAATATCCAGTTGAACCAAATCCATATATTCCTGATGTGGGACTTAAAGGTGAGCCATTCTTGAAATTATCAGCATTCAATTCATAAAAACTGTTTAACGCCTGCTCCACAATAATACTTTCACCGGCTGCTTTACTTACATCACTATTTAAAGGAAATACATAATTTTCGGGACCTGTACCATTAATAAAATTACCTAATAAAACATTAGTGAAATTTTCTGGAGTAATTCCTCCTGTGACGTCTGAAACTTCATTTTGATTAACAAAGCTTCTTGTATTAGGAGTATTACTTATATCAAACATTAAGCCATTAGGAGCAGAAGATGTTTGTGTAGTCACATTTTGTGAATTTAAATTGAAATCTTCAGTACCACCAGTAGTTTCAAATGTAGCATCAACAACAGCAGTACTACTAAAGTCTGGGGGCTCTGCTGCTTCCAAACCATCTAAATCAATATATCTAATTGGATTATTGGCAGCAAATTGATAAGGGGTTAAGTGTGCGTAAGTTTTAAATAAAGGATCAATACTCAAGAACTTCCCAATATTCGGATTATAGATGCGGAATCCGTAATCATAAGTAGCACCACCACCGCCCATTCCTTCGGGGTCCTTTTCTTTCCCGTTAAAGCCATAACGATAAGAAGATGAGCTATAAGAGCGACCCGGCATTGCCGATCCGAAGGCATAATAATCCGAAGAACTCATAATCACCGCTGCATAATAATCAATCAGTAGTGGGTTACTACCGCTTACCCCGATCCTACGATCCGATAC
>JAYTHK010000135.1:0-1559 GCA_043732665.1 Cytophagales bacterium
TAGCTTGCTCCTGCTTTAGCAGCCAATAAAGCCTGACCAGCGGTGAAGATAAGCGTACAGTTTGTTCTGATTCCTTTTTCAGAAAAGTATTTTATTGCTTTTACACCCTCTTTTGTCATCGGAACTTTAACAACGATTTTTGGATCTAGTTTCACAAGTTCTTCGCCTTCTTTGATCATTCCTGCAAAGTCAATAGAAATAACTTCTGCACTTACATCACCGTCTACAATAGCACAAATCGCTTTGTAGTGATTTTTCACATTCGCATCTCCACTAATGCCTTCCTTAGCCATTAATGAGGGATTGGTCGTTACACCATCAAGCACACCAAGATCTTGAGCTTCTTGAATGTCTTTTAAATTTGCTGTATCAATAAAGAATTTCATATTATTATTTTTGTTTAGATTTATTTACTCTGTATGTTTCAAAAGTAAGGAAATAAGTTGAGAGATTCAAGATAGCAGATATTAGATATAAGATGCTAGATATTTTAGTTATCAAACCTTTTGTCCTCGAATAAATGGGCTGGGATCACAATAGTTATTGTCTTAAATAAATACAAACGGACCGCTATCGAAAGTTCTTTCTCTTGTATCTAAAATTGAGCCTCTAAAACTTAAGTGCTAAATAAAAAATGGCAAACCAAGTATCGCACCGCTACAACCGTTTACCCTTGCTTTCTTCCGAACCTGGGGGAGTTTACAGGAGCTGATCGTACCGGCTTGCCAGATGTAAAGGTATAAAAATTCCAACTAATCAAAAATTTTATTTAACCAGCCTCAAAGTATTCAATAGATTTAACCCCTCCCTTTGATTAATCAATTTATAAAAATACTGATAATTAATTAACCAATAAGCATATAGCATGATTATTTAGAACTAATTTGTCATAAGGAAATTATAAAGCAGAAAAATAATATTTTCACAATCACTTTTTTATATTTTTACGTACACATTAATAAAGACGCTAGCTTTAAAACATTAGCGATCTAATTTTAGAATATAAAGGATTAGGAATATGACAGAAGATAATTACACAGAACAGGAAAACGCTATTTGGACAATCTTAAATACGCGCCTATTACAATTTTTACCCGAAACAGCTGATGATGCCGTTTTTAAAGGGATTCAGAAACTTGGCTATCCTTCTGATCATGTACCCAATTTGGAAGAGATAAACAGTAAATTAACAGTGCTCACTGACTGGACTGTTGTACCGATGGAAGATATGGTAGAAGATCATGAATTTATCGCCATGTTGGCTCATAAAAAATATCCTTGCCGCACTTGGCTCCGCACAGAAGAGCAGCTGAACAATGATATAGACGAGTACGACATGTTTCACGATGTCATTGGTCATACTCCATTACTTACTATTCCTGCTTATTCCAATTACCTTACTGGATTAGGAAAACTGGCGCTAGATAATATAAACAATAAAGAAGCCATCGCTCTTTTGAAAAAAGTATATTGGCACTCTATCCAGTTCGGACTAATCGCTAGTGACCATACGTTGAAAATATATGGTGCGCATTTGATTTCGTCAAGAGGTGAAACTA
>JAYTHK010000136.1:0-5460 GCA_043732665.1 Cytophagales bacterium
CCTTCGCTCGATTGTTTTTTTAAGCGCTTACTAATAGAAGAAATAATAATCCCTGAGAGAGGGAGAATAACCAGCGTAATCAAGGTAAGTTTCCAGGAAATAAAAAACAATACCGCAAAATAAATAACAATTGTAATAGGATCTCTAAATACAACAGTTAGTGTATTCACCACTGAGTTTTCAACTTCTTGTACGTCATTTGTAACGCGAGATATAAGATCCCCTTTCCTTTCATTAGTAAAAAATCCGATAGGAAGTTTTGTGATTTTATTAAAGATATCTGCTCTCACTCTTTTCACTACCTCCGCTCTTACTCTATTAATGATTTTCATTGAGAAGAATTTGAAGAAATTGGTAAAGAAACTCGAAATAACAAAAACAAGGCAAATGGCAATCAACGCTCCTCCTTTGCCATGGTCTTCTATCTGCGTTTTTGTGAAATTGTCTATTAAACTTCGGAAAATATCGCCTATGTCATTATTATTGATAGACGACGACATATTTTGGTTAAACAATATATCAAGTGTGGGCATTAAAAAACTATAATTCAATAACCCAAAAAATATAGTTAACAACGCCAAAATAGCATACTGCACAGAATATAGACCAATTGGTCTTGCATACGATAATATTCGCAAATAAGTCTTCATTCTTGTTTCTCGCTCTCCAGATTTTAAAAGCAAACTTAACAAATAAACTTCAAATGATGATGAAATAAATAAGGTATTGAATTTTAGTTTCAGACTAAAAAATAAGCTTCTATTATGAACCTATTGAAGTGGAATTCTGTTTTTCAAAAAAAATAACTAACTCCGATACTTTATGAAAAACAATCTGCTTGTAGTTTTGTCCTGCCTCTTGTTAGGGATCAACTCTAATTTATCTGCTCAATCGTCCATAGATAGTATCTCCTCTGGACCTATAAGAACAAAGATGGTCACAATAAGTCCTGGATTTGCCTTGGTAGACATTTCCGCCCTCAATCAATTTCTAGCACTATCGGGTCCAAAAGACGGCTTTAGTCAAAACTTTGGTCTATTAGGAATCGAATCTACGACCGAATGCAAACGTTTTATATATGGCTTTACGCTTCAGGCGGGAATGAGCCAGAAAAAAACGATCTCCGACTACGCTGGCGTAGCGGGTCAGAATATAGACTACTACGGAACCTACGGAAATTTTTTAATACACTCTGGTTATTCCATCATCAGTACTGAACGTGTTAAATTTTACCCTCTTATTGGTATTGGCTTTGGTCGCGTTAGTGCCAACTACAATAGAATAGAGAATCAACACATCAATAACTTTGCAGCCAATCCCAATCTACAAGGGACCGTTAGTAAGTCTATCGCATGTTTCGATGCAGCATTAAGTTTGGACTTGCTTATGCAGTCAAATCGCTTCAATAAATACCACAAGGACAGCAAAGTTTCTTATGGTCGAGTATTAGGAATAAGAGTGGGTTATACTCAAGGAGTAGGTGTAGGAAACTGGATGTTTAAGAGTGGCAGAATTTATGAAAACCCTACGTACAATCCAGGAATGTTTTATGCAAAAGTACAATTTGGAATATACAGTAAGCGCGCTAGAAAGTGTGGCGCTTCTTGCCAGAGATGAGCAAATAGTGAACAGAAAGAAAAACAGGTTAGAGAATATCTAATTCTCTAACCTGTTTTTTTCTATTATAGCATTCCGCCAGCACGTTATTAATCTCTTCTATCTTTTTTTATTTTTTCCAACGCCTCAATATCAACTATATCTTTACCTCTTAGTGTTGCCTTCTTTGCTTCAATCAGATGATTAATATGTAAAAATTTTATTTCAACAGAAGAGATAGTTGCTACACTTGCGTATTGCATACATTCGTCAAATCTATTTTGCGGAAATCCTTTCAACGAAACCATTATATCCAACTCAATTCCAGAAGAGAGCCGAAGAGATGTCCATCCCGGAATGAATTCTATTTTTTCAATATTTGAAATTTCCCCATAACCAAAATCAATTAATGATCGATTTAATTTCCTTCTATTCTCAGAAGTGTCTTTTATCCATATGTCTACATCCGCTGTTGTTCTGCTATAGCCATGGAGATTTGTTGCGAAACCGCCTACCATTATGTATTCTAAACCATTCAAAGAAAACGTTTCCCATAATTTTAAAACTTCTTCATCGTAAATATCCATGGCTATTCTGGCATTTTAGTATGCGTTACTTTGGCCGACTTCAACATTTTATCAATTTTTATCATTTTCATCATCAATAAAAATCGCTTTTCATAGATGTTTGGATGCTCAGGTGTTTCTCGTGGAATAAATTTCATCGTCAACTACTTTAAATATACTTATAAAAATAGGAAAAAAAATAACTAAAAAAAATAGCAGTTTATCTTATATATCAGGCGTAAATAACATATTTTCAATGTGGAATAACCTTTATGCCGTTCGCACAATTATGACTTTTTCAAAAGAACAACATAAATGTTATTCTACAGTGAATGCGATTCCAAGGTCTAAAATCTAATCTCTAAAGTCTCAAAAAAACCGTATCTTTACCTCATGACTACTCCTAAAAAACTTTTTGTTTTGGATGCAATGGCGCTTATTTACAGAGCTCATTTTGCCTTTAGTAAAAACCCTCGTGTCACTTCTGCTGGATTGAATACATCGGCAGTATTTGGTTTTACCAATACGCTCTGGGAAGTTATTTCCAAAGAAAAACCCACGCATATCGCCGTAGCATTTGACACGCCTGAACCTACTTTTCGTCACACAAGTTATGTGGAATACAAAGCCAACCGTCAAGAGCAACCCGAAGACATTACATTGGCTATTCCTCTTGTAAAAAAATTATTACACTGTTTTAATATTCCTGTACTCGAGGTTCCTGGTTTTGAAGCGGATGATGTGGCAGGCACGATTGCAAAAAGAGCTGAAGCCGATGGATATCAGGTTTACCTAATGACGATGGATAAAGATTATTGTCAGTTGGTAACTGAAAATGTTTTTGTTTTCAAACCTGCCTATCTGGGCAATGGGCATGAAACAATAAACATAGCAAGAGTGCTGGAAAGATTTGGGGTAGAAAGAGTAAGTCAGGTAATCGACATTCTTGGATTAATGGGCGATAGCGTAGATAATATTCCTGGCATTCCCGGCATTGGAGAAAAAACGGCTCAGAAGTTAATTGCAGAATTTGGTTCGGTAGAAAATTTGATTGCCAATGCTGACAAACTGAAAGGAAAACAAAAGGAAAATGTAGTGAATTTTGCGCAGCAAGGATTGATGTCTAAAGAACTCGCTACGATTAATTGTGATGTACCTATTACGTTTACAGACGAAGACCTATACTACGATGGTCCAGACAAAGAAAAACTCTCTGCACTTTTTGACGAACTAGAGTTTCGTAACATGAAAAAAAGAATCATCGGGGAAGAATATGCCGAGGAATCTACAACCAGTGTCTCAAAACCTGCTGCTACAAAAACGTCTAAGAAAACGGATCAATCTCAAATGTCTTTGTTTGGAGGAGGTGAACCAACAGCCGTTATAGAAGAAGGCGACGAGACAGAAGAGATTGCACCAAAAAATTACGATACTATAAATACTGTCTTGCACGACTATCATACCATTGATACGCCTGAACTGCGCAAGAGTCTGATACAACATTTGAAAAAACAACCAGAATTTTGTTTTGATACAGAGACCACAAGTTTGGAAGCGATCGAAGCTGAACTTGTAGGGATTGCCTTTTCTTACTATAAAAACGAAGCGTATTACGTTCCAATTCCTGCAGACAGGAACGAAGCACAGAAGCTTATTAATGAATTTAAAGAAGTATTAGAAGACCCTTCGATTGTAAAAATTGGTCAGAATTTAAAATACGACATGTTGATTCTTAAGAATTACAACATCGAAGTGAAAGGCAAAATATTTGACACTATGCTGGCACATTATCTAATAGAACCAGATAAGCGTCATGGGATGGATATTTTGGCGGAAAGTTATTTGAATTATGCTCCTGTTTCAATAGAAGGATTAATCGGCAAGAAAAGTGGAAACCAAGGCAGCATGAGAGATGTGGCGATAGAAAAAATATCAGCTTATGCCTCAGAAGATGCTGACGTTACTTATAAGCTAAAAATTATTTTCGCTCCACTGCTTAAACAAAATGGTCTTGAAAAACTTTTTGAAGAAGTAGAAAATCCATTGATCGAGGTACTCGCTGACATGGAACATGCGGGAGTGAAAATAGATACGGAGGCGCTGAAAGAATTATCTGGTGAGCTGACAAAGGAAATAGTGCTTGCCGAAAAAAAGATATACGAACAAGCTGGAGTACATTTCAACATCGCTTCGCCAAAACAATTGGGCGATGTTCTTTTTGAAAAATTAAAGTTAGATCCAAAAGCAAAAAAAACTAAAACTGGTCAGTATGCAACAGGCGAAGAAATATTAAGCAAACTGGCTTACGAACATAAAATTGCCAACGACATCTTAGAGTTTCGTGAACTTCAAAAACTAAAATCTACGTATGTAGACGCTTTACCTGCTTTAATTAGCAGAATAGATAATCGCGTGCATACTTCCTACAACCAAGCGGTAGCGGCGACAGGAAGGCTAAGCTCTACAAATCCTAATTTACAAAATATACCAATTCGTACAGACAGAGGAAAAGAAATTCGTAGAGCATTTGTACATAAAGATGAGCATCATTTAATTCTATCTGCCGATTATTCGCAGATAGAATTGCGTATTATAGCGGCTTTTAGTAAAGAAGAAAATATGATCAATTCTTTTAAAAACGGAATTGACATTCACTCTACCACAGCGAGTAAAGTATTTAAAGTGAGCCTTGAAGACGTAAATTCTGATATGCGAAGAAAAGCCAAGATGGTAAACTTTGGAATCATTTATGGCATTTCTGCTTTTGGACTTTCTCAACGATTAGATATTCCACGCAAAGAAGCAGCAGAAATTATTGATGCTTATTTTGATCAGTTTCCTGCAATCAAAACGTACATGGACCAAGTGATAAACAGTGCGAGAGAAACAGGTTATGTAGAAACTATTTTAGGAAGAAAAAGGTATTTAGCAGACATCGTTTCCAACAATGCGACACTACGTGGCTATGCAGAGCGAAACGCTATCAACGCACCAATACAAGGCAGTGCAGCAGATATGATTAAGGTGGCAATGATTAATATTCATCAATGGATGAAAAGGGAAAATCTAAAATCACAAATGGTAATGCAGGTGCATGATGAGTTAGTATTTGACGTCCATCTAGATGAACTTGAGATTATGAAAATCAATGTTTCAAAATATATGAAAGAGGCGATTGATATGGGGGTACCGATGGAAGTTGGACTTGGCGTTGGGAAGAATTGGCTGGAGGCACACTAGGTAATACTTGTCAATATTTCCTTTACTTACTATCAAAATTAAGTTATTCGTTGCACTC
>JAYTHK010000137.1:0-1549 GCA_043732665.1 Cytophagales bacterium
ATGGAGATGCGGTACCTGGAGGTCCTAGAGGTAATCCTAAAAGAAAAGATGCTTATATCGTTACAGGTTTTCATTTGACTTACATCATTCCTACGAAGGTTATCTGTCCTAAATTTAGATAATACAATAGAATTACTAAAATTACGTTATCTTTGTATACTGTTTTAAGGTTGGTATGCATCGTTTTGAATATAAATACTTAAAAAAAACAGGAAAAATAGTTCTTCCTGTTTTTTTATTTTTAATACTTATTGTTCCTGTTCTATCAGTAGCCCAAAAGCATGAGTTTGGACTAGGCTTAGGTGGATTTAATTATACTGGTGATATAAATCCTAGGTATAGCTTTCTAAACTATAAACCTGGCGGAATGCTTTTTTACCGCTACAACTCTGCCAATTACGCTACTTCATTTAGATTCGGACTTTCGCTTGGACAATTGTCTGGTTCAGAATCGAAGTCTAAAGAACCTGTGGCAGCGGTTAGAAACGCTAGCTTTAAGTCTAATATCACAGAAGTTTCTATTATGGGGGAATATAATTTCATTAATTACAGACATAAAAAACAATTAGTAAAATTCTCTCCCTATTTGACTGGTGGTCTAGCTCTTTTTACCACCGGGTCTCCTACTGTGGTCTCTAACTCAACGCCAGAAAACGTAAAAAATGGAGGAGGTACAGGTGTTATAGGTGTCGCTATACCTTTTGGTTTGGGATTAAAGTTCATTTTGAGCAAAAACTGGAATCTAGGTACTGAATTCGTTGCTCGAAAGACGTTTACAGATTATATAGATGGAATAAGTACCGCGCAAATGAATATTGCACAAACAGGAACAAAGAGTACAGGAAACCCCCTGGATAGCGATTGGTACTTTTATACTGGGGTGTCTCTGAGCTATACTATAATTAAAGTAAAGTGTCCACAAGATCCTAAGCATTAATATTAGTTTTTATTAAGGATTTCCTTTTGTAGCTTTGCCCTCTTGTAAAATTGCCTTTATTAATGACTTTGAGTGAAACAATAGACAAAAGCAGAATACCTGAGCATATTGCCATTATTATGGATGGGAATGGACGTTGGGCAAAGAAAAAAGGTGCTTTAAGAATCTTTGGTCATCAAAATGCTGTAAAGTCTGTAAGAGATGTTATCGAGGCAGGTACAGAATTGAGTGTTAAATATATTACCCTGTATGCTTTTTCAACTGAAAATTGGAGTAGACCAAAAGAGGAAGTCAATGCCTTGATGGAATTGTTGGTTTCTACTCTTCGGTCAGAAGTAAACGAGTTACATAAAAATAATATCCGGCTTTTTACAATAGGGAATATGGCTGATTTGCCAGAAAAGTGTCAGCAGCAACTTCAGGAGTCAAAAGATATTACGGCCAAAAATACGGGACTTACCTTGGTATTAGCCCTTAGCTACAGTGGTAGATGGGAAATTGTAGAGGCGATAAAAAAAATATCTACTCAAGTGAAACAGGGTTTGTTGTTGCCTGAAGAAATTAACGAAGAGGTTGTGACGAGGAGCTTGACCACGAGTTCTATTCCAGATC
>JAYTHK010000138.1:0-16124 GCA_043732665.1 Cytophagales bacterium
GAAAGTGGCAGGAGCAATTATGCTACCTCTTAATTGGTAGATTATAGTACCATTTGAATCTTTACTTATAGGTTCCATAGGATAAGCCCGAAGCGATACCGCAGATTCGGTTACTGTATTTATCTTGTCTTTTTTACATCCTGAAAAAAGAAAGACTGTTGCTATAATCAATAATACGATGTTCTTATTCATATTTATTTCTTTTACGTTTAAATTGATAGGCAAATCCTGCTGAGGTATTTAAGGAAGAGAATTTGTATTTGGCTGAATATTTCCCATCGGTATGTCCTCCGTCGTAATTATTGCTAGCGTTACTAGGATAAAAAATTCTTGTAGATCCATCTACTACTTGGGGCTGAGTATTCATATAGTCTACCGCCAAATAAAATGCAATTCTTCTGCTAAGCGCAATACGGAAACTAGTACCTAAACTGTAACTTAGCTGCGGTGTCCATTTGCTATAATATTGGTAAGCGTACCCGTTGTTTGGGTCATTGGCAACTGTATAATTGTTATATTGAAGATTGATATAAGGCGTTTTAGTGTCAACTATTCCCACTTTGGCTTTAAAATCCCAAGTAATACGTTTTGCTAGTTTAAAGGAATAAATAGGCCCTGCCATGAGGTATACAAATTGCCAATTTGAATTGTTATTATCATTGGCAAAAAAATCACCGTAAGCATTAGCATAAGCATAATTGTCTACATAATAAAAATACATACCTCCTCCAATGGTAAGTCCTAGTCTTCTGTATAAAAAGATTGCTATATCAAGTTTTCCGCTAATTTGAGGGCTTTTTGCAAAGCCTGTTGCACCGTTTTTATTACTAAACGAGGTGCTTTTTAGGTTGCCTAAAGCGAAAGAAGGCCCAAAAGAAAGACATACGAAAGATCTAGGTAAATGATGGTTAAACAGAGTTGCTTTCTTAACCCCTTTCTTTTGTATGCTTGATAATTCTTTGTATGGAATTGTATACGTATTGAATTCAGGATCATTATAAGTTTTATAAGTAGCCTCTTTTCTGGTTAAGTTCAGCAATTTAGCTTTTATTTCATCCCCTGTTTTGGTTTTAATAACATCCTGACAAAAACTGTTGTTGTTTATGTATACAGAAACGAGCAGGAAAATGAGTAAAAAGTATTTTTTCATTTGGTTTGTCAAGTAAAGTTTTAGCGTATTAAAGTTAAGTATTTAATCCTCAATTTCCAAGATGTCGAAAATTTCAGATAAGTCGTCAAAAGACTTTAAACCAGGACTTATTTCAGTTCCACCTTTTAGTTCTATACCAAAAGGACTAAATTTAGCTAAAATGTTTTTAATAGAACCAGTGTCGAGCTCAGCGCTGGAGAGAATTACTTTGTTTTTTGCACACAACTCAATTAATTCTTTTTCATTGTGGATAATATTTCCAGAATACAAGAGAATATCTTCCTCGTTTCCTAGTTTTTTCAAAGAGCTTGTTAAAAGCAGAAATGGAATAGGAGTAATCTTTCTGAATTCTTGTTTTAACTCAATTGGTAGTTGGATGTAATCAGGATTTATGTCTTGTATCATTTCCAGTACAAATTTTTCATCAAAACTTGATTCATCAAACTCAAGAGCTACTTTTATTCCTGAAAGCCAAGCCGCAATTTCTTTGATTTTGGTGGAACTAAGTGCGGAGGAATTTGTTTTTCCTACTGGAAATCCTACTATTTCTACCCCCATCCCGGCACAATAACGAGCATCGGACAGGTTGGTGATGTTTCCCACTTTTACAAGGATTTGAAGAGACATATAGTTTGTTGCTTTTAAATTCGTTGCAAATTTAGATTTTATTGAATAAAATATCGGTATTTTTGCAAATAATATCGGTTACATTATACAATTTCAAGTTATTAAGAGAAGATGAGTAAACACGGCAGAGTATTAGTAGCCATGAGTGGGGGAATAGATAGCTCCGTAGCAGCAGTAATGTTGCACGAACAGGGCTATGAAGTGATTGGTATGACTATGAAAACTTGGGATTATGCCTCTTCTGGAAGCTCCAAAAAAGAAACTGGCTGTTGCAGTTTAGATTCTATAAATGATGCGCGAAATATAGCTGTTAGTCTCGGTTTTCCCCATTATATATTGGATATTCGTGAAGAATTTGGCGATTATGTGATCAACCATTTTACCGACGAATACATAGCAGGCCGTACTCCAAATCCTTGTGTGCTTTGTAATACACACATTAAATGGGATGCCCTTTTAAGAAGAGCAGATAAGTTGGATTGTGCGTTTATTGCCACAGGCCATTATGCTAATATCCGCCAGGAAAGTGGTAGACAAGTAATTTCTAAAGGAATAGATGAGAACAAAGATCAGTCGTATGCGCTGTGGGGTATTTCCCAACAAAGTCTAAGTCGAACGATGTATCCTTTAGGACATTTAAGAAAAACAGAAATTAAGGACTTTGCCAGAGAAAGAGGTTTTATGGATTTGGTAAACAAGTCCGAATCTTATGAAATATGCTTCGTGCCAGATAACGACTACAGAGGTTTCCTAAAAAGACGTGTTCCAGGATTAGAAGAAGAAGTAAAAGGAGGAGAGTTTGTACTCACCGATGGCACTGTTGTGGGCAAACACGAAGGATATCCTTTTTATACTATTGGTCAACGAAAAGGCTTGGGAATAGCGATGGGCTACCCGATTTTTGTGACTGAAATTCAGAAAGAAAAAAACAGAGTGGTTTTGGGTAAATTAGACGAATTGTCGAAAGATGCCATGTGGGTGCATAAGTTAAATATGGTAAAATATGCCGATCCGCTTACCAAGGCATACGAAACCATAACTAAAGTACGTTATAACGATGATGGTTTACCTGCCGCCATTACCCAAATAGGCGACGGAATGAAAGTATTGTTTAAAGAAGGAGTATTTGCGATAGCTCCAGGACAAGCTGCTGTATTTTACGAAGGCAACGACGTGATTGGCGGTGGATGGATAATGTCAAGTTTCAAACAAGAAAATGAGAATTTATAATATACTTATTATAGCAGCTTGTGCGCTACTGTTTAATTCCTGCAAGAAAAATGCAGATCCAAGTGCAGAAGATCTTGGTTATAGTTATTTCCCAATTACTGATGGAAATTATTCTATCTATAGTGTGGTGGATACTATCTTCAATGGAATAAACAATGGAGTAGAAGTGTATTCTGACTCTAATTATTTTCGAAAAGAGGAAATTCACGTTCCTATTACAGTAGGCGATGAAACCCGTTATCAGGTTTACATTTATTACAGTCCAAACAAGACCGTTTGGAATGATTATCCAGATTCTGTTTGGACAGAGTTTAATACTAATGGTAAAATAATAAGAGTAGAAAATAACGTACGTTTTGTAAAACTTGTATTTCCATTTGCAGTTGGCAAAGCTTGGTATGGAAATATTTCAGACCCAACGAACAGTCCTCAAAATTATTATACTATGACAAATGTTCTTCGTCCTTATTCATGCGATTCGCTTAATTACTCAAAAACAGTAAGCGTAATACAATATAATAATTTTAGTGCGATAGGTTCTGCTTATTCTATAGAAGTATATGCGAATGAGGTTGGTCTTGTTTACAAAGAAATTAAAATATACAACCATCAGGATAATTCTATGATTACCCCTCTAGTATCTGGCGGACGGCATTACATTCAGAAATTAATTTCGCATGGTAAATATCAGTAAAAATTTATTTTTGCTGATATTACTACTGTTTTTCTCTGGCGTACTTTCTGCTCAGAACAAAAAATACGTTGTTTATTTTACCGATAAAAACAACACCCCTTACACCATTTCAACTCCTACCGCTTATTTGTCTTCTAAAGCTATTTTCAGAAGGCAAAAACAAAATATTGCTCTTACAACAAGCGATTTGCCAGTCACTCCAGCCTATGTTGACAGTCTTGTAATGCGTGGAGCAAAGGTATATTATAGTTTGAAATGGATGAACGCAGCGATAGTGCTGGCCGATTCCTTGCAAATGGTAAGTATTAATAAACTTCCTTTTGTAAAAAAACACAATGCTTTAGCTAGGATGATGACTACTAAGAGTTATTGTACCAATAATGAAGTAAGTCAGGCGAAAAACAATCAAGCCTCTATTTCTTATGGAAATTCGTACAACCAAATACACATGCTGGAAGTAGATGAAATGCACAAAGACGGCTTTCATGGAGAAGGAATGCTAATAGCCCTTTTTGATGCGGGATTTAATAATGCAAACGGTGTAAGTTATCTAGATCATCTGTATACCAATAACCGCGTCCTTGCCACCTACGATTTTGTAGACAAGGAAATTAATGTATACGACGACGATGCGCACGGATTAGAAGTACTTAGTACTATTGCTGCATACCAGCCAAGTGCTCTTGTTGGTACTGCATATAATGCCTCGTTCGTGTTGCTTCGTACAGAAGATGTTTCTTCGGAAACTGAAATTGAGGAAGCCAACTGGGCGAAGGCAGCAGAGTATGCAGACAGCATTGGTGTAGACATTATAAGTTCATCTTTGGGCTATACAAAATTTGACTCTAGTATAGAGCATACGCATCAAGAAATGGATGGACATACCACTATAATAGCCAAAGCGGCAGATAATGCAGCTTCCAAGGGAATCTTAGTTTTGTGTAGCGCAGGAAATGAGGGAAACTCAAGTTGGCATACAATTTCTACACCTGCCGATGGCGATTCTGTATTGGCTATAGGTGCTGTAGACCAGTATCTGAATTATGCTTATTTCAGTTCGGTAGGCCCAAGTGCTGACGGTAGAATAAAACCAGATCTAGCAGCTATGGGAGAGAATGTAACATTGGGCACAACATCAGGAGGAATCTCGACAAATAGCGGTACTTCCTTTTCTTGTCCGCTCACCGCAGGGCTTGCGGCAGGTTTGTGGCAAGTTTTCCCTAGTCTCACCAATATGCAAATTTTAGATGCGCTTAGAAAATCTGCTTCACAATACTTGCATCCTGATATTTATCTTGGTTACGGAATTCCAGGTTATTTAAAAGCAAAAGAATACATCAATGCGTTTTATTTTAACTTAGCTGTTGATTTTACAATTTTCCCAAATCCAATCAAAGAGGGCACTATTTATTTTACCTCCGATGTGAAGTATCTTAACCAATCCGTTATGGTTAAGATGTACGATATTACAGGCAGACAAGTAGCAGAGGACTCTATTATTGTTTCTAATATAAATAATGCCACAAGTATCAATATGACAATTTTCTCAGAAGGAATATACATACTTCATTTTTATTTTTCCGATACAATTTTGAAGAAGAAAATAGTGAAGTATTAAATACCGTGCTATATTCTTGAAATAGTTATAATTCATAGTTTAAAATGTTTACAAATAGATTTTAAACTATTCGTATAAAGTTTTATCTTTGAGCAGTTATGCCGTTGGACGATAGAATTTTTGGCGAGGTAAAGAGGATATTTACTGTTTACCTGGAGAATAAAGAACTGCGCAAAACGCCAGAGCGTTTTGCTATACTGGAAGAAATCTATTCAAAAACAGGACATTTTGATGTAGAATCTCTTTATATCAGCATGAAAAATAAAAACTACCGTGTAAGCAGAGCTACAGTATACAATACACTTGATATTTTATTGGACTGTGACTTGGTTACCAAACATCAGTTTGGTAAAAATATAGCTCAGTACGAAAAGTCTTATGGTTTTCGCCAACACGACCATCTAATCTGTACTGAATGCAGTAAGGTAACAGAATTTTGCGATCCTAGAATACAAGGAATTCAGAGTATGGTAGGAGAGGTGCTCCAATTTAAAATAATGCACCATTCACTTATTCTTTATGGACAGTGTAGTAAAGAAAATTGTGAAAACAGAGTTAAAAAATAATAATCCTAACATACAACGATGAAACTAAATCATTATCTCAAAGAAGATATTTTATTTATTGAGTTGACGGGAGATTTGCTGGGCGAGAGCAACGGCTTACAGGTGTTGGAAGTTGCGAACGATCATATCATAAATAGAAAAGTAATAAAGTGTGCGGTAGATTTATCGCAGGTACGTTACATGAACAGTAATGGTCTTGGAATTCTTATCACGCTACTTACCAAATTTAGAAACAAAGATGGCGAATTAGTGTTGATTCATCCTTCCGAGCAGATTAGTAAACTTCTTATGATTACAAAGCTAAATTCAATTTTTATAATAGCAGAAGACAGTGATATAGCAATAAAAGTGCTTGAAACTGCAGGTTAATAATTTCAATAAGAAAATAAACGAAACGAATAATTTAATAGATTACATCAATGGCAGTAGATATTTTATTGGGATTGCAGTGGGGAGACGAAGGAAAAGGTAAAATTGTAGATTTTTTATCTCCAAAATACCAAGTAGTAGCACGATTTCAAGGTGGTCCAAATGCTGGACATACGTTAGAGTTTGACGGAATTAAACACGTATTGCACCAGATTCCATCGGGTATATTTCATTCTAATATTAAAAATATTATTGGTAACGGCGTAGTGCTTGATCCAATTGTATTTAGGAGAGAAATCCTAAGTTTGGAAAAGTACAAGATAGATTTTAGTAAAAATTTATTTATCTCAAAGAAAACTCAAATCATACTTCCTTCCCATAGTCTTTTGGATAAAGCCTATGAAAAATCTAAAGGGGAGAACAAAATAGGCTCTACGCTCAGAGGTATAGGGCCTGCATATCAGGATAAAATAGCACGTCAAGGATTGCGAGTAGGCGATATTATTTCAGGAAATTTCAGAGCGCGTTACGATCGTTTGGTGGTCAATCATAAGACGATACTCGATTTCTATAAATTTGATTATACTTCTCCAGAAGTTGAAAAAGAATATTTAG
This sequence comes from Cytophagales bacterium, assembly GCA_043732665.1. Classification (GTDB taxonomy): domain Bacteria; phylum Bacteroidota; class Bacteroidia; order Cytophagales; family Cytophagaceae; genus JANYCO01. Next base: position 6,870 of record JAYTHK010000138.1, read on the forward strand.
CTGGATTAGAAAAAGATTTTTTCGATGCAATTGAGTTCGTAAAAAAATTCAACATCGTAGACAGTGAATATGTAATTAACGAGTCGATTCAAAAAAAGGAAACAATACTGGCGGAAGGAGCGCAGGGCTCTATGTTAGATATAGACTTCGGTTCTTATCCTTTTGTTACTTCTTCTAATACAATGGCGGCAGGTGCTTGTAGTGGACTTGGTATTGCTCCTGCGCATATAGGCAATGTATTCGGAATTTTCAAAGCCTATTGCACAAGAGTAGGTGGAGGTCCGTTTCCAACAGAATTGTTGAATGAAGAAGGTGATACGTTAAGAAAAGAAGGAAATGAATTTGGCTCTACCACAGGTCGTCCAAGAAGATGCGGTTGGATAGATTTGCCAGCATTAAAATATGCCATCATGCTAAACGGCGTTACTGAAATGTTGATGATGAAAGCAGATGTGTTGAATATTTTCAAAGAGATTAAAGTATGTACACACTATAAATTAAAAGATGGTAAGTTGACCGATAAGGTACCTTATGATCTTTGTGATGAAAATTACGAACCTGTTTATAAAACATTGAAAGGCTGGAATTGTAGTTTGGAGGGAATTTCTTCTTATGAAGGCTTACCAGTTGAACTGTCTGAATATATTAATTTTCTGGAATCTCAAATAAATATTCCGATCACGCTTGTTTCTGTAGGTCCAGATAGAACGCAAACGATTATTAGCAGCAAAACTATTTTAGCGTAATTTATATGGGTAAATTGCTTCTTCGTTTGATATTAATGGGTACAGCTGTTTTTGTGACGGCACACCTAATTCCTGGAATTAACCTTACGAACATTTGGTATGCTTTTTTGGTTGCATTGATTCTTTCCGTTGTAAATGTTACGGTAAAACCTATCTTACAAATACTAACCTTCCCTATAACCCTTTTCACATTAGGCTTATTTCTTTTGGTAATTAACGCCTTGATGATTATGTTGGTTGATTATCTTATGGTTAATTTTTCTGTATCAGGATTTTGGACAGCAATGTTGTTTAGCATTGTTATTTCAGTGGTATATTGGCTTCTAGATGCGATTTTTGGCGACAATAAAAAATAGAAAATTTCATTATAGTACACAAAAAAGGGGCTTTATTTGATAAAGCCCCTTTTATATTTAATATTTCGAAAAATTATTCTTCTTCGTTTTTCAATTCTTGCACTTCAACTCTTATTTCCTGAGCCAAATTCTTAATATCCTGCATTCCTTTTCTTACTCGGGTACCTGCAGCACTATTAGTTTTGTCATAGAATTTAACGAAGTCTCCCTCAAGAGATAATATTAAGTTTTTTAGTTCTTCGTAGCGTTTCATTATTCGTGTAGTTTAAGGTTAAAATACTTAGGTTTAAAGTTAGAATTGTAATGAGACTTCTAAATTAGTAAATAAATAGATATATCCAAATGTGTTGAGAAAAAAAATACAGCTAATTATTCCTAATTAGCTGTAAATCAATAGTTTTTTTAAACAGGAACATTAGTTAATTTCCCAGCGTAGAGTCCTTTGCTCAGTTTGTCTGCTATTTTCTCAAACGCACTGATTGTTTCCTTCACATCTTCCAATGTGTGGTCAGCGGTAGGAATAATACGGAGCATTACCACGTCTTTTGGTACTACAGGGTATATTACGATAGAACAAAAAATACCATAATTTTCTCTTAAGTCCATTGTCATTTGAGCGGCTTCGTATTCACCGCCTTTTAAGAATACTGGAGTTACAGGAGATTGAGTTCTTCCAATATTAAATCCTTTTTCTTTAAGACCAGTTTGAAGCGCATTTACAACGTCCCAAAGTTTTTTCCTTAATTCAGGTTTTGTACGAAGCAATTCCAATCTTTTCATATTACCGACTACATAAGGCATAGGAAGTGTTTTTGCATAAATCTGAGATCTTGTATTGTACCTTAAATAACCTATTGTTGCTTCTGTAGAAGCTACAAAACCACCAATACTCGCCATAGATTTGGCGAAAGTAGAGAAATAGATATCAATTTGATCCATTACTCCAAGTTCTTCACCAGCACCTGCTCCAGTTTTACCCATTGTACCAAAACCATGAGCATCGTCGATAAGCAATCTGAAGTTAAATTCTTTTTTCAGTTCGACTATTCCTTTAAGGTCACCCATGTCTCCAGCCATACCGAAAACACCTTCTGTGATCACCAAAATAGCTCCTTGTTTATTTTCTTCAACTAAACGAGTAGCTCTTTCTAGTTGTTTTCTAAGATTTGCTATATCGTTGTGCGGAAAAACAAATCTTTTCCCTTGATGAAGTCTAACACCGTCTACTATACAAGCGTGAGATTCAGAGTCATATACAATGACATCGTGTCTATCTACAATGGCATCTATGATAGACAAAATTCCTTGATAACCGTAATTAAGAATCATCGAATCTTCTTTGCCTACAAATTCAGAAAGTTGTTTTTCGAACTGCTCAATAAGGTTTGAATTTCCTGACATCATTCTGGAACCCATTGGATAAGCTAATCCATATTCTTTTGCCCCTTCAGCATCTGCTTTTCTAACTTCTGGATGGTTAGCCAAACCTATATAATTGTTTAAGCTCCAGTTTAATAATTCTTTTCCTCTGAATTTCATTCTTGGTCCTATTTCGCCTTCCAACTTAGGAAATGCAAAATATCCATGTGCAACACTAGAATGTTTCCCCAAAGGACCCATATCGGTCTTTAATTTTTCAAATAAATCCAAGGTAGTACTTGTTTAAGGTTAGTCAATAAATGCTTAATTTGCTTGTTATTCAATCGTTAATACCTCACAAATGTACGAATTTAAGCAATAATAATACAAATAATATTTCAAAAAAACTCCTATTTTTCTAATTCATACCATTAAATCAAAGTCATTGAGATTCAACCTATAAAAATGAGAAATACTATCGACCTGTTTACTTATTTTGGTGTTCTTCCAATTTACGCTCCTTTTCTTTGAGCGATTCTTCTAATCTTCTAATTTCTGTAATATCGGTTTGAATCCCCAAAAGGCCACCTGATTGGTCCAAGTGTTTCAAATAAATAGGACGTTTCATTGTTTTTAAAACCATTTTCTTTCCATTAATGGTCTCTTCGTGATAGAAGACTACAGGTTTTCCATCGTTGATTATGTCCAATTCTTGTTTTCTATAGCTTGTAGCCTGTTCTTTAGTAAAATAATCAAAATCTGAAGTATTCAGTAGTTTTTCAATAGTCGTATTATGGGCATTAGCCACAGCGGTATTCACAAGTATAAACTTTCCTTGATTGTCTTTGATAAATATCTTTAAAGGTAATTCGTCCAATATTTCTGTAAGGATTTGCTTGTAATGATCCATATATTCTATCATCCTTTTATTTTCAAGGTCATGCTCCACTAATTTTTGTTCAAGCATTTCTTTGTTCATTCGAAGGTCGCTTTCCATGCTTTCGCTCTTTTCCTGCGTAGATTGAAGTTCTTCCAGATTCTGACGCATTTCTTCTTCCTGAGATTTTAGGCTTTCGGTTTGTTCACGCGTTTCATATAATAGTTTTTCTGTACGCTCATTGATCTTTATAGAAGTAACCGCAGCACCCATACTTTGTGCTATTTTTTCAGCAAATTCTAGCTCAAATTTCTCAAATTTGGTAAAGGAAGCAATCTCCAAAACACCAACTACTATATCGTTGTAATTAAGCGGAGCAATCATTATAACAGAAGGGGTAGCCTCCCCAAGTCCAGAAGTAATGGTCGTATATTGGTCTGGAATTTCAGTAATGTAAATGGTTTCTTTTTCCAAAAAAGCTTGACCAAGCAAGCCTTGTCCTGGACGAATTACCTTTTGATGGTATTTCTTTTTGTCGTATGCATAACTGCCGTAGATTTCTAAGAGTGGTTTTCCTTCCCCTTCTCCTGTTAAAATAAAAACTCCTCCCTGATTTGCATTTAAGTATTTGACCAAATTTGAAATAATGGCATAGGAAAAATCGTTCAGGTTAGCATATTGCACTCTCATAAGCTCACCAAAGAGCTCCAATCCTTTATTTGCCCAAGCCTGATTTTTTTCATGATCTGCAATTTCCTTCAACTGATTCTTCATTGAAAGCAGCGCTGTGCGCAAAGCATCATTTTCAGAATCACTTTTGTAGTCTGCGTCCAGATTCCCTTTTCCTATTTCAGAAATAAATTCTGCCGCATAAAAAATCGTATCGTTGAGCCTTTCTATCTCTTCTTTGTACTCTTGAATTTCGCTTTTGTTGACAAGCCGATAGGATATCATATTCAATTTTTTATAAAAGTTAAGCTGTTCTGAAATACGTTATTTAAATTTACGAAGAAAAAAAATATTCTCCTAATTTATGAGGAAACAATAAACATTTAAGAGCTGTAATTCAGCAGGAAACTTATTATTAATAAACCCTGAATAAAGAAGGTAGTTGTATAATTATATGTAGGTAATCAACATAAAATTGTAATTAAAAAAATCGGTTGACTAAAGTCAACCGATTTTGATGTATTTGAAGTGTATCTAAAGGTGTGATTCCTTCATTGCCATTCATTTTAGTGAACGTATTAGAATGATTAAAACTATTTGCTTTCAATTTTAATATCTAATTTTTTCATTTTAGGACATTCTATTTTTAGATTATTCATCACTTTATTTCTAAGTTCAATAACTTCTTCAACTGTACCTATTTTCTTTTTTTTCACACATGTCTGGTGTCTCACCAGACATTCTCGCTATGCAACACAAACTTTTCCTTTCTCACTCAAACCTAAAAATAGGCGTTTCGGCGTTTTTCGAGAGCGTATTTATACTTAACAGAAATAGACATTATCTTTATTTTATTGAATCATCAGCAGAATAAATACTTAAAATAGATTCCTTTTATTTTTTATTGAATTCTAAAAATAAGTACTTTTACTTAAGCTAATGGATATTCTATTTTAAAATACATAAAACTTAAAAAAACATGAAAATGATTTTTTAAAATGTATTTATTTTATTAATCTAGTTAAAGCCTTTGAGAAGAAAGATAATATTCTACCTAATTATGCAACTTTATAAAACAAGAAATAGGGCTGAGGTCGAAAATGAAAAAGGGATACATTTATTATCCATGTTTAATAATATCTTTAACCCTCACGAGGTAATATAAGATACTGTTTCCTGTATTCAGAAATTTTTTTCAGTATATGAGTACGACTCGCTTGGTGAATAATTTGAAAATAATGAACACAAAATTTTTGGTAAAATAGATTTGAAATAATAGTTGAAAAGGTAGTAAGTATTGAAATGCAATTAGAAATTTATGAATTAGGACAGTTCACACCAAAACTGTAAAATTGGAGTCTTACCCATTCTACTTACTGAAATTAGTATTCTATCAAGCCGATTAATTTTGAATGTAGAATTGCTTCATCCGTATGCTTAAATTGGCAAGTAGGAATATTTTCATTTTGAATAGAAGCGAGTATTTCTTTTGTGGAATTTTATTCTTTACCAGATAATAAAGCATAGCAAAAGCAAACTCTTTTTTTATTTATATCTTATCAGCGGATTGTTATATATTTTTTTTTGATGTGAAAGGTGTAAGTTTTTACCATAACTGTATAAAATATTTCTTATTTATTTCTGCCAAATTTACACCAGTTAAAAAAATATTTTATGTATTCTTTAATTTGTATTTCTATCAAACGCCTTCTCAAAATCGATGGTTTTTATATAAACATATTATTATGTATGGTAGTTATAGCAGTTAAATTCTTTATAAATAAAAATTAAGTAAAAATAATATAAATATGAAATATCTGAACTTAAATAGTAAGGAAATGAAAGAACTCTTGCATATCAGGACTGATATTTTTATTGTTCATGCAATTATGCTTTCAATTATTTCCGTAAGTTTTTATTTCTTGTTGCAATTAATAATGAAAGAATATATGAGTATATTTTTTGTAATATTCTTTGCAATTGTTTATCTGAGTTATGTGTTTTATGCCAATAGGAAATTTTTAAAAGAAATTATCTTTAGACAAAAAAAAGTATACCGAGGGGTATTGTCATTTAAGTTATTTTTACCAAAGAGTAAAAGAGGAAAATACGTATTCAGCGTGGATGGGCGTCTGTTTTATGTAAATAGAAAATATTTTGAGTATATAGAAGAAGGTGATACCGCAGAGTTTCATGTTTCTTCTAGTACAAAGCATTTGTTTCTTGTGGAAAAAGTAGAGTGAGATATTTCAATTCTTTATGTAGGAACAGATTCCTATAGTTAAAATTGATAGCAGTAAAATTCAAAAAAAGTATATAGCACATGAAATTTACAAATAGACAAAATAAAGACTATAATTTTCCTGGTAGAATTATAGTACAAGAAAAAGACCAATCCAATCCATTGTTAATAGTAAAATTAAAGGAAACAAGAAAACCGATTGGAAAGAAAGCAATTCCTCCAATTAATTTAGAAGAACTTTGTGATAGACAGCAAAGTGTTCATCCTATTTTAAAACTCAGTATTAAAAGAAATTTATTCGAGTTAATGAAGGACGGAAAGCTAGATTTAGGTTTTCATAACGACACTCCTCGCAATCAGGCAATGTTAATGTCAAATCAAGGCTTAGTACGTAAATATATTTACATAAAATATTACTGCGATAAAGATTGGTTTATTGCCGAGTATGAATCCTCCACGCGGCCAAAATGCAGCTTTTCGGTAGATATTGCGGGGATAAAAATGGAAATATTTGAAGGTGATTTTGTGGTAAAAATTGGAAATGTAATAACGGTAAATAAATAGTTAGTGAACAATTTGTATAATAAAAAAAATAGTTATCCCATATAGTGTATAAGACTGAGATTAAGTTTTATACTTTTATATATTGATAGCTTTGTTTAGAATAGTTTCAAATAGAGAGCATCGAAAAATTAACTACCTCATATATTTTAACTGTTCTCGGATCTATTTTAATCACCCAATCAATAAAATATATATTCTTGAAAATTTTAAACTAATATATAATGCATGACAAATACTTTTATTTTGCTATCTGAAATAAATATACACAGAAATCATTCAGCCTCTTAATGAGCTTTTAATTTGCTACTCTCAATGGTTTCAATAGATGCTAAAGAAAGTTAGTGAATGTTTCTCTCTAAATATTATTTATGATAAACGATTGTACCCTTTCGACAGTAAGTTTGGCTATTGGTATAGAAGCAGCTATTACTACAAGAGTTCCAATTATTCTAATAACATTAGCAGGTTTAGTTGCAGGTGCATTATCTATGGTAGCAGGTGAATATGTTTCGGTTAGTTCACAATTTGATATTGAGACCGCTGACTTAAAAATTGAGAAAATAAAGCGCTGAAATGTGCCGATACAGAAGAGTAAAAAAAAATGCTACCTAATACGGTAACTAAATGGGTGACAAATAAAATGCCATCCATATTGGAATACGGACATATAATTTAAGAAAAAATAAATAATGAAATTAATCTTTTACATAACGATGTTTATTTTAGGGACATGTATCGCGTTTAACCTCTATTTCCTCTTCAATATCACTTTGTATCGATTTTTCTTCGGTACTATTCTATCCCTTTCAACATTTGCCTCAACGCTAATTTATTTAATTAGGATAATTATTAGAAAACAAAAACGTAAAAAAGCAGTTCATGCGAATTACAACAAAATATTCAGTAAAAATTAAAAAGGCTTTACGCGTTTTAGGTCCTGGATTAATTACAGGAGCCAGCGATGATGACCCATCCGGCATCGCCACTTATTCCCAGGCAGGTGCAGGCTTTGGTTTTTCTATGCTTTGGACCGCGCTATTGACCTTTCCTTTAATGGCCGCCATTCAAGGAATGTGTGCACGCATTGGCATCGTTACCCAAGAGGGATTAACAGTTGCCTTAAAGAAACACTATTCGAAGCCTTTGCTATACCTAGTGCTGTTCTTCAGCCTCCCAGCCATTACGCTTAATATTGGGGCAGATATACAAGCCATGGGCGCGGTAGCGCATATGTTGTTACCACAGATCCCCGTCTCAATTTTTAGCATTGTCATTACTGCTATTCTTATTGTTGTCATCATTAAGTATCCATACTATAAAATTGCCAACATATTAAAATGGCTATGCCTTACCCTGATGCTGTATATCATAGTTCCGTTCATGGTAAATCAGGATTGGAGTCTAGTTCTAAAGAGCACATTTGTACCTGCGTTCCAGTTCAATATGGATTTCCTATCAATTTTTGTAGCCATTTTGGGCACAACTATTTCACCTTACTTGTTTTTCTGGCAAACAACCATGGAAGCTGAGAACATGGCTCATAAAAAAGGCAAGATAATAGTAAACAAACGTATACTCAGCGATATGAGAAAGGACGTAAATTTCGGAATGCTTTTTTCTAATGTAGTTATGTTCTTCATAATTTTGACAACAGGAAGCGTGTTATACACTGGAGGCATAAAAAATATTGATACCGTGGAAGAGGCGGCAAAAGCCATGGAGCCCTTAGCCGGACGATTAACCTATGTCATTTTCGCCCTTGGTGTACTCGGCACGGGTATGCTGGCCATACCTGTGTTAGCGGGAGCTCAATCCTATATGCTAGCCGAAACCCTAGGATGGAGGCAGGGACTGGATAAAAAATTCAACGAAGCCAAAGGATTTTACCTCACTATTGTGATTTCTCTCCTAATCGGGTTATCGCTCGACATAATTGGCATTAGTCCTATTCAGGCGCTTCTATATACTGCTATTCTCTATGGCCTCACAGCGCCGGTACTTATTGCCATTGTTATGCATATCAGCAACAATAAAAAAATAATGGGTGAGTTTACAAATAATAAGGTATCCAATATATTTGGTGGTATTACATTACTATTGATGTCTTTGGCTGCTTTGGCCTTACTCTATCTTAAGTTCACAAACCAGAAATAAAAGTGCGATAAAGAATGAAAGGAACAAAAAAATATATGCTTTAGTATTACTGGACTTCAGAAGGCGTTGTTACTGATCGCTATCGTTTTACCTCGGCTATAAAAGCGGCTGAGAAATCTCGCTATTTGAGGAATAAGGCTGGGAGATTTTGTGATGTATGTTCGGGATAGGGAAAAAGTCTTTTTTCGCAAAAACTAGATTGTATTTTATTCGGTGTGTACTTTTTAATATTGTTGTCTTTGTAAACTTTCTCAAAAATTGCTAACGCAATTTGACAGGTACAGCCTG
>JAYTHK010000139.1:0-16123 GCA_043732665.1 Cytophagales bacterium
TGCACCACCTTTAAGACCAGTTATTTTTATGGAACCCTTACTTTTGCCTTCACAAGTATTTTCTGTCTCAATCGTATTCTCTATTACAAATCCAGAACAGTCTTTTTGTTTTGGTATCGAATCTTTTTCTGTTATTGTATTTTTTGTATTACTATTCTTATCCGTTTCAAGGATGGTAGTGGTAGTCTGAATTTCTGTATTTGTAGTAGTAATTAAAGAATTATTACTCGTGATTATTTTTTCTGAGACCTTAGAATTATTCCCGTATGTATTTTTTATATTATAATCTATCGTTGGATTAAGAGGTACAGGTTCTTCTGCTTTAATTTCTTTTTTCTGTATTAGAATGCTATCGGTTAAATTTTTATCAGTATAGTTTTGTAATGCAAAATAACTACCTATCCCAATAAGTAAAGCCGCTCCTGCATACAAGAAATAATTTGTATTACCATCAGATGATTTAGGCATCTCCAACTGCATTTGTTTTTTCAATTGGAGTATTTCGTAGTCTTCCAATAGGGTATCATAAACTTTTTGAGCTTCAAATTGCTGAGCAAAGGAGTAATCTTCGCTCAATTTTTTTTCAAAATCAAGCACTTCGTTTGCCGTGAGTTTCGCCTCAAGGTATTTTTCAATCAGTTCAATATCGGCATATTCAGGATTCATGCTTTGTACAGTTCCATTAATTGTGGACTTCCTTTTACAAATTCAGTTAATTTCTTTTTACATCTATAATGATAGGTCTTCGCTACATTTTCGCTCGAATAACTCATCTGAACACAGATTTCTTTCATTGATAATTTATCGTAAGCTACTAATTTTAATAATTTTTTACATTCTTCTCCAACTTTACTCATCACGTCTTCCATGGCTGTGGCTTTCTCTTTTGTAATTACATCTTCTAATATTCCTTCTGAATATGGATAGCTATTTTCTATATGTTCCAGCGATACATTTTTGTTAATTTTTACCGCCCTTTTTATCCATAGGTTTTTAGAAATTGTATAAATATAACCGTCTATGTCATAGGAAGTATTGAACGCCCCCTTTCGAACTTGTTTGAAGAATATTAATACGGCATCTTGGAAAATATCATTCGCTTCCTCATAATTTCCATTATTTTTCAAAACCATGTTTCTAACTTTGGACAGTGTCTCTTTGTACAATACAGATAGAATTTCATTTCCCTTACCTGAAACGATAGCGTTGATAATACTTTCCTGAACACTCTTGTTCATACTTTTTTTATTTTTATCTGTAAACTATTAGTAAGTATACGCAAATGTAGGCCATACAAATGAATTATTGCAAAGCAAAATCAGAATCAACAGTAATCTGTATTTCTTCGGCAATTTTTTCAAAAACAAGCGTAGGAACTTCTATTTTATGATCGACTAATTTCACATTGAAGCTACTTTTTAGATGTAACGTACTTCCTGAAATAGTTAATTCTCCACTAATTGTTCTCGGTTGCTCTACTCCATGAATAGAGAGCTTTCCCGTTGCGGTAACATTATAAACGCCATCTTTCCTTAAATCAACTTGTTCGTTTATTTTTCCTGAAAAAGTAGAACGAGGATATTTATCGCTCTCCATATATTTTTCATTAAAATGTTCTTCCATAAAAGAGTTCTTAAATTTAAAGGAAGTATTTTGTATGGTAAAAGCCAGTGTATTATTGTCTGGACTTATAATAGAATTAAGTACTTGTGAGCTTGCTTCAATATTCATAGCTGGAGTTTTTGAAAAAAAAGATACTTTTCCAAGACTGGTTTTATATACCGTTCCAGTGGTAAAAGACCAGAATATAAATGCGATTGTTAAACTGGATATACTGAATATTATTTTAGACTTTTTCATAAGAATTATTTTTTAGATTTTTTAAATGAAAATACTCTTGATACGTTAAATCCTAACCGAACACCTCCGTTTTTCCATGATGTGCTGGTATAGGGAATAAACTGAGCTTCGTTAATACCAGTAGAGTTGGTGACAAACATCTGAAATACGTGTCCTCCAGTTTCAATATCTATTCCTATACTAAGACTGTTGTAGTAGTTTTTAAAGTCTACGCTGTTATTGTTAATTCTATAAACATAATCATACGTTACAGCCATACTTCTTGAAAATTTGTACCTGCCGCCTGATGCAATAGCATACAAGTCATTTTTATCGTTGGATGCGTCTACTAGGTTGATGTGAACGAAGGTAGGAGCGACTTGCAAGGAAAGTCGTTTGCCGAATTTCCTTGCAATAATCAATTGTGCCACATTTGACAGTCGATTAGAAAAATTAGCATATCGGTCAAAACCTGTAACCGCTTTTTGAAGATCAGGTTGTAACGTCATATTGGCGATATATAAAGCGGTTATACTGATCGGCATACTGTTGTCTGTGGTTTGCCTAAGTACTCTGTATTTAAGCGTTATATCGTATAACTTTCCGAGAGAACTTCTGCCTATCCCAAACATAAACCTTCCATCAAAACTGTATTCGAAAGAAAGTTTTAACGTCGCTGGACCATCGAGCCCATACCAGTTCGAGAATCCACTGTTTAGATTTCCAAAACGGTGCGCAATTCTGAAATCAAAAGCTCCTTTGCCCAAACACTCTACCGTATGAGAATTTATGATACGCGTACTCTTAAACGTAGAGAGTGAGAGTTCCTTTTTTTTAGGTACTTCATTGTTTAGTTGCTGCAAAAGATCTTCTTGCGCAAGCACGTTCAAAGCGTGTAAGAATAAAACGATTGTAATAACTATTATTTTAAGAGTTGACATAAGATTAATTATTAGGGAAACCTGCATTGACCCAACTTTGAATTTCTGAAATATAGCAAGCGTTTATTTTGGTACTTGTATTTTGAGGCATAAAATGGGTAGAGCCATCCCATACGATACAACTTACTAGTTTTCCAGTAGCAGCAGCATAACTAACACCGTTGTAATCTTCTAGTGAAATACTTCCTCCCGCACCGGCGTTACTATGACAGGTGTTTTTAGAACCACATTCATACTCCATTAATGGGGCGATATCTTTGGAGTAGGATATGATTGCATTTGCACTATCACAAGGAAGTACTATGGCAGTAGTAGTTTTAGGTTTTATATTGTCGTATTTTAAATACTCGCATGCGTATAAACCAATAATACAAGAGAACAAGAATATAATCGAAGTCTTTTTCATAGTTATTATTGTTTAACAGTTATTCTGCTACAACTAATTTTCTGATACTATTGCCTCCCGCTTGTATTTCTATTAGGTAGACACCTTTGGTCAACCCTGTGAAATCGAATGGTATTTTGACAGCACCACTTCCAAGAGAATTATTGTAGATCTCCTTTATGTATTGTCCCTGATAATTTAGAAGATTAACTCGTACCTGATCAGAATTTGAAAGTGTAAACGATATGTAACCTAGACCATTTAAAGGGTTAGGATAAATACTCAAATTGGCATTTGAAATCAAAGCATCATTAATAGCAGTAGTTGTAGAATTGCCACTTACGGATATGCTTTGGGTACTTGCTCCCGTACTCGTTAAAGAAATTGTACTCGTAGTTGTTCCAGAAGATGCTGGATTATATCGTATATAAATTGGTGTCGAACTCACTGTTCCAGAAGAAGGTGTTAAAATTACAGAGCTTCCGAATCCTGATCCTGAAGTAAGCGATACTTCTAAGTCAGTAGGAGCAGTTATTATTATATTAGCAGTAAGATTTAAACCTGAAACATTTGAAATCTGTTCCACAGATGGAGTTCCAACAATTGTGTTAAAAGTGGTAGGAGGATTATTCGTAGCAATTGTTGGGCTTACAGGGTTGGTAGAAGTTCCACTTAGAGCAATGGTGGGAGAAGTCGGATCTCCCACACTACTAAGTGTTATATTTCCAGACTGCGTACCAGAAGAAATAGGATTGTATCGAACGTAAATAGTCGTAGAAGCAATATTTCCTGAAGTTTGGGCAACTGAAACACTAGATCCAAAGCCAGCTCCAGAAGCTAACGATACTTCAAAATTTGAAGGAGCTGTAACCACAACGTCCCACTTTAAAATGCTTCCTGACATACTGAAATTCTGAGAAGAAGATGGCGTACCCACCGTTGTGCTAAAAGCACCGATTGCACCTGCATGATTGATTACAGGAGGTACAACACTTAAGCCACCAACAGTTATATATTTGGTGGTAGCTCCAGTGCTTGCTATTGGTATAAGTCCATTATGAAGACCTGCAGCAGAAGGATTGTAGCGAATGTAAATAATGGTAGAAACTACATTGCCAGAAGTAGGAGCAATACTTATATTGCTGCCAAAACCTGAAACTGAACTAATAGACACCTCATAATTAGTGAGTGCAGTTACTACTAAATTCGCAGACAAATTTATTCCTGATACCGTAAAATTTTTCACTACCGAAGGATAACCCACGACAGTTCTGTAAGATGTAGAGATAAGACTATTTACAAAAACGGTCGCAGTAGCAGTAGTACTTCCCAACACCGCTATATTAGGCGATGTTGTTACACCATCTGTTAACGTAATATTTCCAGAGGTGCTTACAGATGTGGGAATGTATCGAACATAAAGAATAGTAGTGGTCAATGTTCCAGAACTAATTGGCAAAACCAAAGAACTGGCAAAACCTGATGCACCAGTTAGCGATACCTGAAATTGTGCTGGAGCACTTACTGTAACACTTCCAGCAAGTCCACCACCACCAACAGTAATCGTTTGTGGTAATGAAGCGATACCTGTAACAGAAGAAAATGCAGGAACCGCAATAGGAGCAGCTAATAGCAGAGACGATGCACTATTTGGTGTCGCTATTTGAGAACCAGCATATACATTATCGCCAGCGTCTTCCCATGAATTATTATTTGCGGCTACTCCATCATAATAAAAAGTAACGGGCCCTACATTAGTAGCAGGAGCTGTCCAGTCAAAGATAATTACTGCTGGATCAGTAGTAATGGTTTGATAGCTGGGGCTGGGAACCGTTGGACCTCCCACATGAGTAATATAAACTATATTATTGGTAGTTCCAGGTTGAGTTCCTTTACGTGTATGTGCTGCATCGGTCACAGTGATCGTACCGGCGTTGTTCCCTCCGTTATCCAACACTGAGGCGCTGAAACCAAAGAGAGCTGCACCTGCTTCTGTTATGGTGATGGCCATGTGATACGTTGCACCAGGTATGTAAACCCAGCTGGTCATATTAGAAGAGGTAAGTGTTATGCTTCCTGGTCCTGCATTATCGGCAAGCCCACCGCTAGTAAAGCTCCCATTTCCAGCTCCATGACAGGCAGGTGCCGAGCAAGTGGTCTCTCCAGGAATAGGAAGCCCTGCGGTGTGAAATTTTCCGCTATGATCTTTTATAGCAGTAGTGAAAGCAATAACAAAAGCTAATGCTATGGTGGCTAATAATAGTGTTCTTTTTTTCATAGTAAAGGATATTAGTTTAAACTTTAAAAACAGGTAATTATTTAAGGTTCAATTATATAAGGGTATTTATTTTTCTTGTTAACTACTTTATAGAAGCACTATCTTTTAGAAAAAGAATTGTAAACAACAATTTGTTATTTTTTTTTGTCTGAGTTAAAATCAGTTACTTCGTGGATGTTATTTCGTTTAGAAATCATAATAGTATGTTTTTTTATATTAGTTGTAAGTACTGTTCATGGACAGCACTACAACGACTATGGAAATGCGACTGATATTTTTTACAGAAATTACTCGCTTGTAAATCCTGCTGTGGCTGGATCTTACGCTCCAGTAGAAGTAGCGCTGGATTATAAAAGTCTTACAGGTGTATTTTCTCAAGTGCGTACTTTTTATGCCAGTTCAAATTTTCGCATTTCAGAAAAAACGAATAAACGTACTTCTCAAAATAAACAAATACTAGGCGCCACACTTTTTGGAGATAAGGAAGGAGACTTCTTTGGGAGGACCCGAGGGTATTTGAATTATGCGTATCATTTAGGGCTTCGAAAAAATTTAGTGCTCTCTGCAGGAGTTTCCGCAGGAATCGTTAGCTATGCCTACAAAAGTTCTACCGCTAGTGCCGGTGGCTCCAGCAACGGGTTTACAGGAAACGCAGGGTTATGGCTCTATAGTGATAAAATGCACTTAGGAATCTCTTCGCTGGACTTAACCAATCAACGACTGAAGCCTATTAATGCGCCTGTTTTACTTTCCAGATTTTATATAGCAACATTTGATTATTCAATAGCATTAAGTAGAACTATTAATATCGTACCAGAGGCTGAGTTAATTATTTACGGAAGTAACTATAATCGCATCAATGCCGGTGCTTATGTGATTTTGCAAAATACGGTATCGGCGGGTTTTCTTTATAAACTCAATCAAGGATATGTATTTACGGTAGGGTTCGAAAATGTGAAATTGTTTCAAGGAAAAACAAACTTATTTTTCTCTTACAAAGTACCTTCAGCCACGGCCAATCAGCTTCCTGTAAGTTCATTTGAAATTACGATGAATTATTTACTTCAGAATCTCAAAAAACAGGCTTCTATTGAAAAGGAGGAACAGCCTGAGAATACAGAGGAGTAAGCTACAAATTATTCTATTATGGTAGGGAGGTACTATAAACAGATCAGCCATTTCGAATTCACATAGTTTAGCGTAACCTGATGATGTTCACTTTTTACACTAACGAGTTTCCTCTGGAATGACCATAAGCACTTCGGTCATTCCAGAGGAAACTCGTTAGTGAGATGTGATCAATATTGATTTAGAGAGAAGTTTTTTTTGGATTTGGTAGTTCAAGATAAAAGGCCAATAGTTAGCCTAATTCTATTACTTAAATAATTTCTTAATCACTTTTCCTTCACTATCTGGTAAAGGGAATCCCAATAATTCTGAGGTCGTAGAAGGTACATCTACTTGTACATAATGGTTGTCCAAAATATAATTACGTTTGAAGTCAGGTCCGAACGCAAAGAGATTGATGTGTCTGCATCCATCACACTCATCGCCATGGTTGACGAATCCGTCTTTCCATCCATCAAGGTGTCTTCCATGATCGTTTGTAATAAACAGAGCTGTTTTATCTTTATAGTAAGGATCAGCTTGAATAAATTTCCAAATTTCCCAAACCAAACTATCGGTATCGATAATGCCTTGCAAATACCCAGGCCAATTGTTTGCGTGACCTGCGCCATCTGGTTCTTTAAAATTTACCAGTAGTAAATTTGGTTGATCTTTTTTCAACACCTTCATCACTCTGTTAAAAGTAACCATGTCTTTTCTATACCCTGACAATGATCCATTTTTACCACAGTCGGTAGAAGGATTAAATTTATTGTTCCATTGTGGATCGTTGCAATTTCCAAGAATAAATAATTTATCCTTGGAAGTGATTACCCATGCTTTGTTAGAAGGGGCACCTGTTTGTTTTAAATACTGTTGAAAAATAGAAGGTTGTTGCGGAAGATCTGTCCCTTTGGTGTTTTCCAATTCTTGTCGAAATCCTGTACAAAGTGCTGTATGACCTGACGTAGTATAAGTATAGCCATCGTTATAGAAGTTAGTAAATAGTACACCCGATTTTGCCATGTCATTTGCCATGTGCGGAATATATTTATGTGTTTTATCTCCCCATGTTTCGGAGTACCTCGGACCATCGATAACAAGGATAATCACTCTTTCGGTAAGGTATTTTTTTTTCACAGCAGAAGTATCCTGTGCTGAAAGTTTGCTAAAAGAGATTCCTATTATAAATAGTATAAGAATGGAAAAGAGGCGAAGACGAATTAGTTTTTTGTTCATAGAGTTCAAATCTTGATTAAAGGTATATGAAAAATGACTTAACCATTGAATTTCTATTATTAAATAATTGCTATGATTTTGAATTGAAATTTTTACTTCTCCATCATCCCAAAATATTTTTTTATAAACTCCTCTGATTTCAATACTTCAATTTCGGAGAAATAAAAATCTTTGGTGTCTTCCGTAACGATGCAATCGCAACCAGCCTCAAGTGCAGAATAATATTCTAAACCATCTTCAAAGTCGTTTATCTTTTTATTTTCAAGGCATTTAGTAACACTTGATTGTCCTACAATACTTATTTTTAAGTTGTAGTTGAGCAAAGCCATTTTGCTTTTAGCAAGACTAGTCCCGCTTTTTTTCTCTGCGAAATAAAAAGCGATAGCAAGACAAATAGGAGAAGTATAGAGTTCAAATTGAGGACGTCCGGAAAGGCTTAAAATTTTAGAGGAATAAGTAAAAATCGGATATTCTTTGTTTAAAACGGATACAAGAATATTGGCGTCTAAAAATAGTTTCATTTTTTAGAATCGAAAAAGCCTTTTTTTAAGTCTTTGCGGCTTTTAGATTTGGTTTTATAGTGTACTTCTCCTTCTGCTACCATACTCACCCAATCGGCAATAGGAAGCTCTTCGAGGCTTTGGTAATTTCCGTCTGTAATTTTACGGTATAGCAACTCTGTAAGCCTGGAAAGGCTTATATTATTGGCTTCCGCAAAAGCTTTTGCTTTGGAAATGACACTTTCGTCAAAACTTAAGGTGATTTTATTGTCCATAAATACTCCTCTCTTATTTTATACGACAAAGATGAAAAATTTATACGTATAAATGAAATTTTGAGCTATGAATTTTGAATTTTAATTTGATTATCAATTTGTTATACTACGTCTCTAACTAAAAATTCATAATTCATAATTCATAACTCACAAATTATTGGTTTTAAACTCAAAAATTCTTACTTTTGCAGTCCTTAAATAAAATAAATTTAATAATGTCAAAAAACAACTACGAGTCGGTATTCATTTTAACTCCCGTTTTGTCTGATAGTCAGATGAAGGATACCGCAGACAAGTTCGTGAAGTTACTTAAAGATAACGGAGCCGAAATTGTAAACTACGAAAGCTGGGGCTTGAAAAAGCTAGCTTACACGATTCAGCACAAAAATACTGGATTCTACCATTTTGTAGAGTTCAAAGCTGAGCCAACCCTAATCAACACGCTCGAAATCGAGTTTAAACGTGAGGAGAAAGTTCTTAGATTTCTTACTACCAGACTTGATAAATTTGCTATCGAGTACAACGAAAGAAGGAAAAAAGGTGAATTTAGAAAATCAACTGAAAAAACGGAGGCTAAATAATCATGACACTAGTAAACGAATCAGTTCAAAGAGCTGACAACAGAAAAAAATACTGCCGTTTTAAGAAAAATGGTATTAGATACATAGATTATAAGGACGCTAACTTCCTTTTGAAGTTTATCAACGAACAAGGTAAATTGTTGCCAAGAAGAATTACAGGAACAAGCCTTAAGTATCAGAGAAAAGTGGCGCAAGCAGTAAAAAGAGCTCGCACCATAGCATTATTACCTTATGTTACAGATTCTTTAAAATAGTCGAATTATGGAAATCATACTAAAAGAAGATATAAAAGGCCTAGGCTATAAGAATGATGTAGTAACCGTAAAACCTGGTTTCGGCAGAAATTTTCTTATCCCAAAAGGTTCAGCAATCATGGCAACGGAGTCTGCCAAGAAAGTAGTAGCTGAAAACGTGAAACAAGCTTCTCATAAAGCGGTAAAAGTGAAAAACGACGCACTTGAAATAGCTGAAAAATTAGCAAGTTTAACCATTGAAATTAAAGCAAAAGTAGGTGAGTCTGGAAAGATTTTCGGAGCAGTTACTTCTCTTCAACTTTCAGATGTATTGAAAGATAAAGGTTTTACAATCGACAGAAAGAAAATTTCTTTCAAAGGCGATGTGAAAGAATTGGGCGAATACGTGGCTTCAGTTGATTTACACAAAGAAGTAAAACAAGAACTTAAATTTAAAGTGATTTCTGAGTAATCAGTAGCCTTTTATATAGTTAATTATAAAAATCCTGCTCATTTGAGTAGGATTTTTTTATTTTTAGGAATAAATATAAAATTGATGAGTTCAAAAATCCGTTGGGGAATTATTGGTCCCGGTAAAATCGCTAATAAATTTGCAGAAGCGCTTAAAAATGTGAACGAAGCAGAACTCTGCGCTGTAGCCTCTCGCAAAGAAGAATCGGCCAAACTATTTGCACAAAAACACAACGCCGAATGTTATTATGGGAGCTACGAACAACTCGTACAAGATCCAAACGTTGATATTATTTACGTAGCTACTCCCCACGCTTTTCACAAAGAGCATACGTTGCTTTGTTTGAATAATAGAAAACCCGTTTTGTGTGAAAAACCTCTGGCACATAAATATTCAGAAGTAAAAGAAATGATAGCCGCTTCGCTATCCAATAACGTATTTTTGATGGAAGCCCTGTGGACTCGTTTTTTACCACCTGTCAATAAAGCATTGGAGCTTATCAAAGGCGGGCATATAGGAGAAGTACAGTATTTGACCGCCGATTTTGGATTTGATTCGCCATTCGATGCAAAAAGCAGGTTGTACGATATGGCTCTAGGCGGCGGATCTCTGATGGATGTCGGGGTTTACCCTTTATTTTTAGCACTTACTATATTGGGAGAACCTTTGACTATTAATGCTACTGCTACTTTGTCAAAAACAGGTGCGGATAAAGATTGTACAGTAGTCTTGAAGTACGCTCAAGTAAATGCTGAGTTATTTTCCTCGATTGTTTCGGATACCAAACGAGAAGCTATTATTTCTGGTTCAGAAGGAAGCATTCATTTTATTTCTCCCTGGTACCGTCAAACTTCATTAATTTTAAAAAAGAATAATGGAGAAATAAAAGAATTTGATTTTAATTATTCAGGAAATGGTTTTGAAGATCAGATTATAGAAACGATAAATTGTCTGAAAAAAGGAACAATAGAAAGTACCATGATGCCTCATAAATTTAGTTTATTGCAAAGTAAAGTATTAGATGAGATATGCAAGCAGAGTGGTATTGTGTATCCTTAATCTAATGTTGAGTTTTGAATTGTAAAATATAAATTGAAAAAATGAAAAATAAAATTCGCATTGGTTTTTTCTTTCTGCTTTTGTTATCGATACCTGCCTTCGCCTGGACTTTTTTTAAAGAAGAAAAGCAGGTCGCAATAAAAAATGCTTTGTCTGATATGCCAGAGCCAATAGTTCTCTTTGCCTTGACAGGCTTTAGTAGCGAACTAAATAACATAGGATACAACGAACTATTGAATGACTATTGTTCAGGAAACGTGTATGTATTAAGGTCGGCATATCCTTCAATAAAAAAATATTTAAACGCAGCACAAATTATTAAAGATAAGCAGTGCAAATCACCAGTAATACTGGAATCGTTGAATGATTTTTCCGCCATTGCTAAAAATAAAATCCTGATCACAGATCTCGAAAATATGTCGAGCCTTTATAAGGCATTATCAATTGACAACATCAATTTTTTTGATAGCCCTTACGACTATAAATTATTTAAAGGTGGAAAATTTGATTATAAAAATCAGTTTACAAAATTTACAATGACGGGAGTTACAGCTATTACCAGAGCCGCTGGAAGAACAGCAGATAGAGAAGGAATTAATTTTCTTACCAAAAATCTAAAACCTTATTTTCAAAATTCAGACTTTGTTCATATTAGCAACGAAGTTAGTTTAAAAGATAGTTGTGAGTATATTCCTGGTACAATGAAATTTTGTACTAAGGAAATTCATTTCAAAGCTCTCTCTGACTTGAATTGTAATATCGTTGAGCTTACAGGAAATCACAACCGTGATTATGGAGACAGTACTTATAAGAAAACATTTCAGTGGTACAAAGACCATGATATAAAAACATTCGGAGGAGGATTAAATCCTGAAGAGGCAAATGTTCCACTTGTTATTACGATGAAAGACGGCAAGAAGCTTGGATTTATTGGCTTTAACGAGGCTTGCCCTCTGGGAGAATGCGCACGCAAACCGGAAGAAGTAGGGGCAAATTATTATGAAAAAGAAAAAGCAAGATTCGTAATTCGTAAAATGCGGGAAGAGTTGAACGTAGATTATATTATAGCTTCTGTTCAATTTACAGAATATGATAAATACGAACCTCATTCCATGCAGCTAAAAATTTCACACGAACTTATCGATTTTGGAGCTGATTTTGTTTATGGCTCACAAGCACATCAGATTCAGCAAGTAGAATTTTATAATGGGAAGCCAATTTTTCACGGACTTGGAAATTTTCTGTTCGATCAGATTCATCGAACTGGCGTGAGACAGGCTTTTTTTTTGCAGCATTATTTTTATAATGGGAAATTGATACAAACAATACCTGTGTACACTTTTATGAAGGATAATCGTCAGCAAGCTATTGCCACAAAGGACGAGAGAGAGCAGATGCAAAAGCTTATTTTAGTAGATAGTTTGTTGTATAGGAAATTTTAAACTTTAGTTATAAATGATGTTTCGAACAGAATTAACTATACCGCTTTCGCCTTTTAAAATAAACCATAACAGCAAGGTGCTTACTATAGGTTCTTGTTTTTCACAGGTTATAGGGGAGAAACTTTTACAGAATAAATTTGATACGGTAGTCAATCCTTTTGGAACAGTATTTAATCCAATTTCCATTTTTAGGCTCTTAGAAAATTCAGTATCGAATAAATTTTCTATTCTTGATTTTTTTGTCGAAAATAAAGGCGCTTGGTTTAATTATCACGTTCATTCTGATGTGTATGGAAATACGAAAGAAGCATTGAATTCGAAAGTAGAAGAAAAACTAAAACAGGTAAATCAATATTTACTCCAGACCGACACCTTGATCATTACTTTCGGTACCGCTTTTGTATATAAACTAAAATCTAACAATGAGATAGTAGCTAATTGCCATAAACAACCTGCTACTAATTTCACAAAAGAACTTTTAACAGTTGAAGAAATAGTTACTTCTTTTACTAAATTCTTTAATCAACTAAAAATTCAAAATTCAAAATTCAAAATCATTCTAACGCTTAGTCCAGTGAGACATACAAAGGATACCTTAATATTAAATTCAGTAAGTAAATCGATTCTAAGAACGGCTTGTCATGAGTTAAGTGAACGTTTTTCGGAGGTTGTTTATTTTCCCACTTATGAGATCATGCTAGATGATCTCCGTGATTATAGGTTTTATAAAGAAGACATGATTCATCCCACGGCAATGGCCGAAGAATATATCTGGAATAAGTTTTCAGATGCTTATTTTGAAGAGGGAACAAAGCAAATTATAAAAGAATGGTCGTCTGTTTCGATGGCATTGAACCATAAACCTTTTCGAGAGGATACAGAAGAGTACAAGAAATTTTTAGCTGAAACGTTGAAACGTTTAGAGTTGTTGAATGCGAAGATTAATGTTAAGAAGGAGATTAATTCTATTCTTGGGAGGCTGTAATTGCTTTAATAAATTTAAACGCAAGGGGCGCAAAGGTTTTGCAAAGAGCGCAAGGAAACTATTTTTAACTTTTAATTTTATATTTTATGAATGAAAACGAATTATCAAGATTAGTAATGGATTCAGCTATTAAAGTTCATCGAAAATTGGGTCTTGGATTGTTAGAATCTGCTTATGAGGAATGCTTGTATTATGAATTGAAGAAGCTTAATTTATTTGTAGAAAAACAAAAGTCATTGCCAATGATTTACGAAGAATTTAAATTAGAAATTGGT
The DNA here is from genome assembly GCA_043732665.1 of Cytophagales bacterium. Classification (GTDB taxonomy): domain Bacteria; phylum Bacteroidota; class Bacteroidia; order Cytophagales; family Cytophagaceae; genus JANYCO01. Next base: position 13,612 of record JAYTHK010000139.1, read on the forward strand.
TAAAGGATTGATCTTATGGTTAATTCTAATGTTATAATAGAAGTAAAATCTATAGAAGCTCTTGGTGATATTCATTTGGCGCAATTACTCACCTACTTGCGACTTTCTGAAAGTAAACTAGGCTTGCTGATTAATTTCAATACAATACTAGTCAAAGATGGCTTTAGAAGAGTAGTAAATAACCTTTAAGTATTTATTAACTATAAAATCTCTTGCGTACCTTGCGAATCCTTTGCGTTCCTTGTGTTTAAAAATCATGTATTTATTAAGCTTAAGAAACGTAATGATTTTACAAAACGAAATCTATGATACCAAATAAATTACTCAACGAATCAAGCCCCTACTTACTGCAGCATGCCCATAACCCAGTACAATGGTATCCCTGGGGCGAAGAGGCGTTGAAAAAAGCAAAGGAAGAAGACAAGCCAATTATTGTAAGTATAGGATACTCCGCTTGCCATTGGTGTCATGTGATGGAACGCGAGTGTTTTGAAAACGAAGCGCTCGCCGCTTTGATGAATAAGCATTATATAAATATTAAAGTAGACAGAGAAGAAAGACCCGATATTGATCAGATCTATATGGATGCAGTGCAGGCAATGGGTTTGGGAGGAGGATGGCCGTTGAATGTTTTTCTGACACCAGAAGCAAAACCATTTTATGGTGGTACTTATTTTCCTCCTGCCAACTGGGAAAACTTGCTAGGTCAGATTAGCAATGCATTTAAGGAGCATCGAGAAGATATCGAAAAGTCAGCGGAAAGTTTTAAAGAAACATTGAGTAGGAGTGAAGTGGTAAAATATAATTTGCTGGAAACTTCTAAAGAGTTTAAGAAAGAAGAATTGGATAAATTATTTTCTATTATAAAACTTTCTTTTGATTTGAAAATGGGTGGAATGAATAGAGCGCCTAAGTTTCCAATGCCCTCTATTTACGGTTTTTTGCTCCGGTACTACAGTGTTTCAGGTAATGAGGAAGCGCTTCGTCATGCTACACTCACTTTGAATAAAATGGCTTTTGGTGGCATATACGATCAGATAGGCGGAGGTTTTGCTCGCTATTCTACAGATACAGAATGGTTCGCTCCTCATTTTGAAAAAATGTTGTACGACAACGGACAATTGTTGAGTCTTTACGTGGAAGCGTATCAAGTCACCAAAGAAGAGCAATATAAAACAATAATTTACGAAACTATTGAGTGGCTGGAGCGCGAGATGACAAGCACAGAAGGAGGCTTTTATTCAGCGCTTGATGCGGATAGTGAAGGCATAGAAGGGAAATTCTATGTTTGGAACGAATATGAATTAAAAGCGCTATTAGGTGAAGATGTAAAGTTGTTTAATGATTATTATACTATTAAGCCAGAAGGAAATTGGGAACATGATTATAATATTTTAATAAAGAACTTATCAGACGAAGCATTTGTCAATAAACACAAGTTAGAATTATCTTCCTTTCAAACTAAAGTAAAAAACTGGAAGACAGCACTATTGAAAGAACGCGATAAGCGAATTCGCCCAGGATTAGACGATAAAATTCTTACTTCTTGGAATGGCTTAATGTTGAAGGGGCTTGCAGATGCTTACAGAATATTTGACGAAGATAAATTTTTGAAGTTAGCAATTAATAATGCCTCTTTTCTGAAAACTAAAATGAAGTCTGATGAAAAGTTATTTCATAATTATAAAAATGGAAAAGCTTCGATAGATGGTTATTTAGAAGATTATGCTTTCGCAATAGACGGATACATTTCTTTATACGAAGCTACGTTTGATGAACAATGGATTAATGAGGCTATTGCTCTTGCTAATTATACGCTTGAACATTTCTACGACGAGCAAGAAGGATTATTTTTCTTCACCGATAATAATTCAGAGAAATTAATTGCCCGTAAAAAAGAAGTATTTGATAATGTAATTCCCGCTTCTAATTCTGCCATGGCAAGAAATATATATAAGTTGGGCTTGTTTCTTTATAAAGATGATTGGACAGAATTGGCTAAAAGTATGCTCTCCCGTACAAAAAAAATAATTCAAACAGATCCAGCATATCTATCCAACTGGGCTTGTTTATATACAGATCTTACTACTCCTACGGCAGAGATTGCGATTGTTGGTGAAGCTTGTTTGGATCGAAGAAAGGAATTCGATATAAATTATTTGCCCAATAAAATTCTTTCTGGTAAGGTTAAATCTTCTTCTTTACCAATGCTGGAAAATAGAGAAAGTAAGGATGAGAAAACTATGATTTATGTTTGTTTTGATAAGACTTGTAAGATGCCCGTGGAGAGCTTTATGGAAGCAGAGCGAGTTTTAAATAGTAGTATATAAATAGCTTATTGATGTATCGCGCCAATAAGAGTAATACTATACAGTGAAAAAAATATCCATTGCAGTGAACTGATTTTGTAAATTAATAAATTGCTCACAGTTGGCTTCAACCAACTGAAATGAATAAAAAGAGAAATTTTTTATTTCCTTCAAATTCGTTAACTTTAACTAATGAATATTTT
>JAYTHK010000140.1:0-38749 GCA_043732665.1 Cytophagales bacterium
TTAATCAATTAAATTAGTTTATAGAAACATCACTTTACTGATACGCTTGTATCTTTGAGAAACAAGCTCTAAGTTCGTAAAGATATTTGCCACCAAAAATCATATTACTTTCATGAACATTTACCAATCTCAATTTTCCCTTCCAGGACACAAAAGGGGATTTCACCTCATCACCGCCCAAGTATTGAAAGCACTTCCAGAGATCGTTTCTATCAATGTAGGTATACTACAAGTTTTTATCAAACATACATCGGCCAGTCTCACCATCAATGAAAATGCAGACCCAACGGTGCGTGTAGATTTTGAAAGCCACCTAAATACTATAGTTCCAGAAAATATGCCTTATTACCGCCATACCACAGAAGGCGCTGACGATATGCCTGCACACATTAAAGCATCTATATTGGGAAGCTCCGTGACCATTCCTATTGCCAATGGTAGATTAAATATGGGAATCTAGCAGGGTATTTATTTGTGCGAACATAGAGCTATTGCTACAGAAAGAGAGCTGGTAGTAACGGCTTGGGGAATGTGATTGGTAGTTTAACAGTGAGTAGGATTACTCCCACTCACTTACCAACATCTGGCTGTGTTTTTCATCGTACTTTTCTATCCAGAAATTATTAAAACCCTCTCCTAAATAGATAGTTATAAAATGCAATTGCAACAGTTCTAAAATGGCTAAGAAAGTATAAATTACTTCTATCTTTTCAGTGCTTTCTTTCAATACGTCTATAAAAGACACTTTTGAAATCGAACCCACTTTTCTAAGAATGTATTCCTTCTTTTCTTCAATACTATAAGGGTATTGCACTACTGTATGAATGGGTTTGCTTTTCTCCGCTTCAAAACGCACAATCACTTTTTCAAACACTTTCAATAATTTATAAAGATCCAAATCTTGCAATTCGGCTTCTACATCATTTACTTCGGACAATTGTTTTAGTTCTTTTAAAACATTGCCGCGTTTTTCTCTTTGCAACGAAGATTCTTCCAAGGTCGAAAGCTCTCCTATGATGGATTTGTATTTTTTATACTCAAGAAGGTGTGCTACCAACTCCTCCCTTGGGTCTATTTCTTTCCCAGCGTCGTCTATCACAGGCCTTGGCAAAAGCATTTTGGCCTTTACGCGCATTAGTGTCGCCGCTACCAAAATAAATTCGCTCGCCACTTCTATGTTCATTTTCTCCAAATGATGTAGATAAGAAAGAAAGTCATGTGTAATTTTTGAAATGGGAATATCATAAATATCCAGTTCGTCACGTTCTATAAAGAACAGCAATAAATCAAACGGCCCCTTAAACAAAGGCAATTCTATTTCGAAACTTTCATTGGTCATAAATGTAAAATTAGAAGGATAAGGCATAAACATAAAGAGCATGGAATTCTTATTTTTCCACTATCCACGTTGATAAGTAGCAATATGCAGACTGGCTGTATTTTAAACCCGATTTAATGGCATAAATTATGCTAATTCTATATATATTTGTAGCTTACCGAATACTAATTAAAAAAAGATTTTGATCAAAGCGGGTAAATTATTAGCCGAAATTAACTCTCCAGAGGATTTACGCAAACTGAATGAAGGTCAGCTGCACGAACTATGCACTGAATTAAGAGAATTTATTATCGATAACGTATCCGTTTATGGAGGACACTTCGGCGCTAGTTTAGGAGTTGCCGAACTTACGGTCGCCCTTCACTATGTATTCAATACGCCAGACGACCAGTTGATATGGGATGTAGGACATCAGGCCTATGGACACAAAATATTGACAGGAAGAAAAGACAGTTTTCATACGAACCGTCTGTATGGTGGTATTTCTGGTTTCCCAAAAAGAAGTGAAAGCAAATACGATGCTTTTGGGGTTGGCCACTCTTCTACTTCTATTTCTGCAGCATTAGGAATGGCAGTAGCCTCCGCCGTAAAAGGCGAGAAAAGCCGTCAACACATAGCCGTTATCGGCGATGGCGCACTTACTGCTGGAATGGCTTTTGAAGCCATGAACCACGCTGGTATCGCTAATGCAAACCTGCTTATTGTTCTAAACGACAATTGCATGGCCATTGACCCAAATGTTGGTGCATTGAAAGATTACTTGGTAGATATTACCACCTCAAGCACCTACAATAGAATGCGCGACGAGATCTGGCACATGTTGGGTAAACTGAAAAAAATAGCACCCGCAGCACAGCAGGTAGCTTCAAAGATAGAAGCTGGTCTAAAAGCGACTTTACTTAAAAACAGCAACCTCTTTGAATCTCTTCAAATTAGATATTTTGGCCCTGTAGACGGTCATGATCTAGACCATTTGGTAAGTGTTTTAAAGGACATGAAAAACATACCCGGCCCTAAGCTATTGCACGTCCTTACCACAAAAGGAAAAGGGTATTCTTTAGCAGAAAAAGACCAAACATTATGGCATGCTCCTGGCATATTTAACAAAGAGACCGGTGAAATTGCCAAGAAAATATACGACCAACCTCAAGCACCAAAATACCAGGATGTTTTTGGTCATTCCATCTTAGAATTGGCAGAAAATAATCCGAAAATAATGGGAATCACTCCCGCTATGCCTTCTGGCTCTTCCCTCAACATTATGATGAAAGTAATGCCAGATCGAGCATTGGACGTGGGTATTGCAGAACAGCACGCTGTAACTTTCGCTGCTGGTCTTGCTGCACAGGGCATGATCCCATTCTGTAACATTTATTCTAGTTTCATGCAACGAGGTTATGACCAAGTAATCCACGATGTAGCGATTCAAAAACTTCCCGTTATTTTCTGCCTCGACAGAGCAGGGATTGCAGGAGCTGACGGCCCCACACATCATGGTGCGTATGACATAGCCTTCATGCGTTGCATTCCAAACATGGTCATTGTTTCCCCAATGAACGAGTCAGAACTTCGCAATATGATGTACTCTGCTACCCTTCATACTGGAGGGGCTTATACAATTCGTTATCCAAGAGGACAGGGTGTTATGCCAGAGTGGAGAACGCCGTTTGAAGAAATAGAAACAGGAGTAGGTCGTGTAGTAAGTGAAGGAAAAGAAGTTGCGATTTTAACAATCGGCCATATCGGCAATTATGCTGTAAAATCTTGTGCTATGCTTGCGCAAAAAGATATTCATCCCGCACATTACGATATGCGTTTTGTAAAACCATTAGATGAAAAATTACTACATCATATTTTTGCAAAATTTGATAAAATAATAACCGTAGAAGATGGTTGCGTAATGGGTGGTTTTGGAACTGCGGTGATGGAATTTATGATGGACAATAATTATTCCGCCAAAATAGTACGCCTCGGTATGCCAGACAAAGTAATCGAACATGGAGAGCAATTAGAACTTCATGCAGAATGCGGATACGACCCTGAAAGCATTGCAGAAGCAGTGAAAAAGTTGATTGCTAAGAAAAGGGAAAAAGTATTGTCTTAGTTTAAACTATTGTATTTTACAAATACAAATTGACCATTTTATGAGACAACTAACTATTAATATTCCTAACTATTGCTACAAAGCTTTCATAGATTATTTTAAAAGAATTCCAGAGGCATCATTACTCAATGATTCTGCATTCGTAGTAGACGAGAAACTTTTACAAAAAATTGATGAAAGACAAAAAATGCCAGACAAGATATACCTTATGAGAGAAGAGCCTAATCGGAAAATAAAACAAAAAAAATGGGATATAGTTTATCTATAAATCCTCAAGCACATATAGCTGTTGAGTTGGCTTATGAATATTATTATAATCTAGCAAGTTCGACCGTAGCTGAAAATTTTTTCACAGACTTTCAAGAATTTTATCACACTTTGGAATTTAATCCTTATTCTGAAGTAAGGGTTAAAAATTATCGTACCCTTCCTTTAAAAAATTTCCTGTATTAAATTTCTTTGAAATACTGCAGGAGTTAAAGACCGTAAAAATATTAACAGTATTTCACAGCAATTAAGACACTAATAAATACCCAAGCTAGGATTGAACACCATGCTCGAATACAACGACACAGGACACGGTTTCCCATTAGTACTTCTTCATGGTTTCTGCGAAAGCAGAACGCTTTGGAAATATTGTGAGGAACAACTAGCTCTCCATTATCGTGTCATAGTACCAGACCTGCCAGGTTTTGGCGAGAGCCGACTAATGGAACCTACGGTTTCTATGGAATACTTTGCTGAACAAATCAAATTGCTTCTCGATGATTTAAAAATAGAAAAATGTGTGCTGATCGGTCATTCACTGGGAGGTTATGTACTATTGGCTTTCGCCGAAAAATACGAAAATCGCCTAGCTGGAATGGGAATGTTTCACTCTACTGCTTTTGCCGATACAGGAGAAAAAAAGGAAAACCGCAACAAGACCATTGATTTTATTGAGAAACATGGTGTTTCTGTATTTGCAGAATCTTTTGTTGCTCCCTTGTTTTCACTTAGAAACAGAGACCTCTTAAAATTTGAAATAAAGGAATTAATACATACTGCTGCAACCGCGTCAGAATTGGGAGTCATTGAAACCACAAAGGCTATGCGCGACCGAAAAGACCGAACAGAAGTGCTAAAGAACGTAACTATTCCTGTATTATATGTGATCGGAAAATTGGACGGAGCAGTACCTCTGGAAAAAAGTCTGGAACAATGTTATTTAGCCAAACACAGCGTTGCTCATTTTCTCGAAGGGGCAGGACACATGGGAATGATTGAAAAGAAGCCAGAAACAATAAAAATCCTTCACCATTTTACTGAATTCTGTATAAGTTAATTAACGAATCCATCACATTTTCAACGCCCTTATTCTTTAACATTTGCCATTTTTGAGTTGTTTTTTTTCTGACTTTTATCTATATTACATCTTCTGTAACTAATAAAAAGAGGAACTTTCGCCATTGTTGGAGCTTTTTTCCAGCAACACTCTTTTATAATTACTAAGGTTCATTCTTTTGATTAAGAAAGCTATTTTGCAATGAAAGTTTCCGCTGAGGCACCATTTAAAATTATTTACTCCTATTTGGAACATGAGTTCCTAGGATACCTTTTAGAGGCCTATGCTATTCAGCTGGACCAGAATGAAAAACTTACGTTAAAACACCAACATATATCCGACAAGAACGCTAAGGAATTTGCATCAGGCATGGATGAGGACGATTATAAACTCATCAAATTGACAGAAACGATTTCACAAGAAACGATTGTACGAAAATTTTATAACAAGAAAGTTTCTCCTCAAGATTTCTTCACTAAAATATTCCACAAGGAAAAAGGCGATGAAGCTATTCAGGACATGGTTCATTCTTATATAGAATCCAAAAAGAATGAAATGCTGCCGTTGCTTCGCGATAAAATGCTTTTTGAAATGGGCAGCGATGGAGAGCCTACTTGGAAGCACGTAACCGTTCAGCCCAATAAAGCTTCTGTACTTTTTCATTTTATGCGGAATGAAAATAATACCCACTATTTTCCTACCATCAAATACGACGGAGAAAAAGTAGATTTCCAATACCGCAACGCCATCATACTCTGCAACTCTCCTGCATGGCTAGTAATAGAAGACAAGGTGTATACATTTGAAAAGGAAGTAGACGGAAATAAGCTAAAACCCTTTCTCAAAAAGAAATTTATTGAAATTCCCAAAAAAGTTGAAGAAACCTATTACGAAAAATTTGTTTCCTCTCTAATTGCTTCTTTCGATGTTCACGCCAAAGGCTTTACCATCAATACCGAGCGCTACGAGCCATCTCCCGTCCTAACATTTTCCGAGTTGGCAAAAGCCACTTCCGCAAGTATGTTTGCCAATGAGACAGACGATGTAGCCTTGTTGGAAGACAACGACAGCAGTATAGTTTTCAGTTTGTCGTTTCAGTATGGCGATTTTCTTTTCAATTCTAATAACAATTCCCCTTGTTATGTAAAAATGGAAAAAACGGAAGACTCCTATATTTTCCATAAAGTAAGACGATCAATCGATTGGGAGCGCAAGATCATGGCAGATCTCAACCTTTTAGGGCTTGAAATAAAAAATGGAAAAACGTTGCTAGACCGCAAAAAAGCTTTCTCATGGATAAAACGCAATCAACTTCCTCTTGCCGCTCTTGGCTTTAACATTAAGCAAAATAGCAAAGACGAAAAAAGATACTTTGTCGGCGAGTCTTCCATAAATCTGGAAGTAAAAGAAGGAAACGACTGGTTCGACATTCAGGCGCTTATTCGTTTTGGTGAATTTGAAATTCCTTTTCTAAAAATCAGAAAATATATATTGAAAGGCGTTACGGAGTTTACGCTTCCAAATGGTGAAATTGCTGTAATTCCAGAAGAATGGTTCTCTCAGTACACAGAACTATTTGCCTTTGTGGATGAAAGTGATGACCTGCTTACCTTGAAAAAACACCATATCGCTTTAGTGGAGGAATTGCAAATGGGCAATCTGGCAAAAGTGAGTATCAGCAATAAACTAGAGCAACTTAGAAATTTCGACAGCATAGAAGATTTTCCTTTGCCAGAATATTTTACAGGTGAGCTGAGACCTTACCAGAAAGCAGGATACAACTGGATGCAGTTTCTAAACAAGTACAGCCTTGGCGGTTGCCTTGCCGACGACATGGGTCTAGGGAAAACTGTTCAGACACTTGCTTTGTTGCAGCATCAGAAAGAAGAAGGAGCCTCTTCTGCCAGCTTATTAATTCTTCCCACTTCCCTTATCTACAACTGGGAAATGGAGGCGAAGAAGTTTGCTCCAAAACTTAAACTCTTTAATTACACTGGCATTCACCGTGAGAAAAACGTAGAGCAATTTGCCAACTACGATTTAATTATTACTTCTTATGGTACCGCAAGAAGAGATATTGAATTTTTGAAAAACTATTATTTTCATTATACAATACTCGACGAATCTCAAGCAATAAAAAATCCCGACTCCAATATAGCCCGTGCAGTGAAAGAGCTGAAGAGTAAGCACCGCCTAATTCTTACGGGTACACCAATAGAGAACAGCACCATGGATTTATGGTCGCAGGTGAATTTTATAAATCCTGGATTGCTGGGTACGGAAAGTTTTTTTCGTCGTGAATTTTTAAACCCTATAGAAAAAAAACACGACGAGGCGAAAACAAAAAAATTGTACTCCCTTATAAAACCTTTTATTCTTAGAAGGCATAAATCACAAGTGGCAACCGAACTTCCTCCAAAAGTAGAGAATATTCATTATTGCCAAATGTCGAAAGCGCAGGAGGAGGAATACGAACGTACAAAATCGCAATACAGAAATCAGATACTGGAATCCATTGAAGAAAAAGGTGTGAACGGCTCTCAGATCCTACTCTTGCAAGGACTCACAAAACTTCGTCAGATCGCCAACCACCCAAAAATGGTAGACCAAAATTATACAGAATCTTCAGGAAAAATGGAGGACATCTTGCACATGATGAATAGTGCTCTTGGAGACGACCATAAGATTTTAATATTTAGCCAGTTTGTAAAACACCTCTCTATTTTTAGAGAATATTTAGACAAAGAAAAAATTAAGTACGCTTACCTCGATGGCTCTACAAAAGACCGTCAAGGACAAGTAGAAGATTTCCAACACACCGAAGACATTCGCATCTTTTTGATCTCTTTAAAAGCAGGTGGTGTAGGATTAAATCTCACTTCCGCCGATTACGTATTTATTCTTGACCCATGGTGGAACCCTGCTATAGAAGCTCAAGCGATAGACCGTGCTTACCGCATAGGACAAAAAAATAAAGTATTCACCTATAAATTCATCACGAAAAACACTGTTGAAGAAAAAATTCTGAATATGCAACGCGGCAAACAAAAACTTGCTAACGACTTAATAACGACAGAAGAAAGCTTTGTCAAAAATCTTTCTAAAGAAGACATAAAAAGTATTTTTGACTAACAATTTGACAACTAATGAAAATTGATCGCCTATTCGTTTCATTGTTTGTTCTAACCCTGCTTCTTCTCATTTTTTTTATTCAGAAGGATATTATCTTTACGTATCCGTCCTTTATCCATGCTTGGGCACAAGGAGACCGATACGCACTTTCCCTCTGTTTTATTGACAACGGCTTTGATTTTTTTCATCCTTGTACTTTCCATTATAATTTACAATTTCCATCAAAAATACCTTTGGAAACAGAAAGGGGAATCACCGCAGTAGATTTTCCATTAACCGAATATATCGTAGCGATTCTAATGAAAATAACAGGCAATACGTCTCCTACACTATTCAGAATATTCACGCTACTATATAGTCTCGTTGGATTGTGCTATTTATACTGCCTCTCGTTTCGATTATCAAAATCTTATTTTTTTAGTTTTTTATTAGTCGCATTTGCTTTTTTATCTCCCGTATACTTTTTTATCAAATTGGCGTTCTTCCTTCCATTCCTTCTCTGGCAAGTCTTTTTATTGGAATGTATTACTATTTTCAATACAAAGATTCGCAGTCAAAGAATGCCTTATACCTGTATGGACTATTTTTAACACTTGCGTCTTTATACCGATTCCCCTTTATCATTTTTCTCATTGCAGTTATTCTGATTCATAGCATTCATTCTATTAGAAATAAAAAGATTGTTAGACAAGAATTTGTCATTTTTAGTTTTTCTATAATACTTGTATGTATCTATTTTGCATACAATATTTTTTTAAGATACAATTATGGTTCAGTCTTTTTGGGAATGCATTTACCTGCCGAAAATCTTACCAATTTTTTGGATCTACTGTTGCTTTCAATAAAGACATTGGGGTTACATTATTTTACCTATACCATTATTTTTTGATTGTATATTTACAAGGATGTTTTCTTTTTACAACCAAGCCGTCCTTACTAAATACTTCTTCCAAAACCTTACTTTTGTTTATACTTGTATCTCTGGTGGTTTAGCCTTCTATCCGACAATGATGATAAGGTAATTCGAAAATCATGATTATTATTTTCTCGACACCTTTTATTCGCTAATCGTATTTGGAGTTTTATTTTTGATTGCCAACATAAAGTTCGAGAACAAAAAATTAAAATTTGTCCATTCTTTTATTTTAGGCCTTTTTATAATAGCAATAACATTTACTTGTCTCAAAACAAATAACATCCGAACCACGACTGGCTACTGCGATAAGACAGAGCGAGAAAGAATACATTTTTCCATTCAGATCTGTTTTTGGATTCAATTGGCATACCAAAGTCTGCGAAAATTTTGGCACTAGGAATACACTCTTCTAATATCACTTTTATACAAATGAAGAGAAAAGGTTATAGACAAATTGATACTACAAAAGACTCCCTGAAAAAAGCTTTGAATTATAATTTTGATTATATAATTCTACAAAATGATTTTATGTATAACGATGTTATTTCAGAATATCCTGTCCTCATTACCCAACTAAAAAAAATATCCGACAATGGGCTATTATCTTTATACACAAAGAAGCAATCGACGAACGGAATTTCTATTCTACAATTTTTGGGTTTCCCCGATTCTACTATTAAAAAACGAATCGTCTTAAACTATGATTCACTTACTGACTCTTCCTTTGAAAAAAATCAGAAAAATTATCAACTATCGTTTATCACTCCAAACCGTATTCCCGACACCTTGATTCTGAATATGGCCTTATCATTGACTTGACGGACAAAATGACAAACAGCAAACAACCCATTTACTGTTTGTTTGAAGGATATTTGTATTCAGAAAATAAAGATATCGCTTCTACAATCGTTCTTTCTGAAGAAGATTCGACAGAAAAAAATATTTTTTACGATGCATACCCATTAAATAAGTATGTCCACAAATCAAAAAACTGGCCGAAGGTATCCTTCAGTTTTTGCCTTCCAGCACTAAAAGATGGGGCAAAAGCATCTATTTATATTTATAATTCAAATTTTGAAAAACTATTTTTTGACGACATCTCCCTATACATTCGATAAATGAATTGTTTTTTCTAACTTTCCAATATCTTATACTTTAATATTTAACACAATTATGAAAATTCAGGAAACGGAAGAATTTAAAAAATTTGTCCTAAAAAAATGGACGGTCTCCCTTATTCTCGCTTCAATTATGTTGTTCGCTTATTTTGGTTTTATTCTCCTCATAGCGTTTAACAAAGAACTACTTGCTACAAAGATCAGCAAAGGCTTAACCCTTGGCATTCCAGTAGGCTTAGGAATTATACTTCTCGCTTGGACGCTCACTGGTATATACGTGCGTTGGGCAAATAAACATTATGACAAAAAAGTAGAAGAACTTAAAAAGAAACTCTAGAATGAATACGCTCTTTATTTTATTGCAAGCAATAGGTGAACCAAATATTTTATCGGTAAGTATGTTTGCGCTTTTTGTATGCATCACACTCTACATCACTTATTGGGCAGCAAAAAAAACTAAAACCACTTCCGAATTTTATGCCGCTGGAAGAAATATCACTGGTTTTCAAAACGGACTAGCACTCGCTGGAGATTATATGAGTGCCGCTTCTTTTTTAGGAATAGCAGGAATGGTAGCACTAAGAGGCTACGATGGCTTAATTTATTCTATCGGCTTTTTAGTAGGTTGGCCACTCATAATGTTTCTCGTAGCAGAACCGTTACGCAATTTGGGGAAATATACCTTTGCCGACGTAGTAGCCTTTCGCTTAAAACAAAGGCCCATCCGCATTGCCGCCGCCACGGGTTCCTTGATGACCATTACGTTTTATCTGATAGCACAAATGGTAGGTGCAGGCGGATTGATCAGCACCTTGTTTGCGCTGCGTTATGATGTCTCACTGCTCATTGTGGGTTGTGTTATGACTTCCTACGTACTGTTTGGTGGCATGCTCGCTACAACCTGGGTACAAATTATCAAAGCTATTTTATTGCTCGGTGGTGCTACAATCATTGTTATCCTTACACTTTCGCAATTTAACTTCAATCCGATTACACTCTTTTCTGCAGCGGCAGATAAATACACCGACAATGTCCTTTCGCCAGGAAGTTATATCACTAACCCATTTGATGCAATTTCATTAGGCTTAGCGCTAATGCTTGGCACGGCAGGGCTGCCACATATTCTTATGCGTTTTTATACCGTACCCGATGCAAAACAAGCGCGCAAATCAGTATTCGTAGCAACAGGATTTATTGGCTATTTTTATATTCTTACGTTTATCATCGGCTTTGGAGCTATGGTATTGGTGGGACGAGACGTCATCTCGGCAGGAGGCACAGACAAAAGCGGAAATATGGCCGCTCTTATGTTGGCCAATGTAACGGGAGGTTCTGCATTTATGGGTTTCATCGCTGCAGTTGCGTTCGCTACAATTCTCGCAGTGGTAGCAGGACTTACGCTTTCCGGTGCTTCTACCATCTCCCATGATCTTTATGTGAATGTGGTGAAAAAAGGAATCTCCAATGAAGCAGGAGAAGTAAAAGTAGCGAAACTTGCCACCATCGGATTAGGAATATTATCCATTCTATTAGGCTTGCTTTTCAAAGGGCAGAATGTTGCGTTCATGGTTGGTTTAGCTTTTTCAATTGCAGCCAGTGCAAACTTCCCGGCTTTGGTATTGTCTATTCTATGGAAAAATTTCACCACAAAAGGTGCCGTAGCAAGTATCTTGACTGGTGCAGCGCTTTCTTTGATTTTGATTATTTTGAGTCCTACCGTATGGGTAGAATTATTTAAGTTTGACGAAGCGGTTTTTCCACTAAAAAATCCAGCACTTATTTCATTGCCAGCAGCATTCCTTGCAGGAGTAATTTTCTCAAAAATATACAAAGAAAAAGAAGCAGCGGAAAAATTTGAATCGGAAAAGATAAGAACGTATCTTGGAGTTGGGTCGGAGTAGTTATATTAACTGTATTATGGAGTATACCAAAAGCATTTTAATCTTTATCGATATTCTTGGATTTAAAGAACATATAAATAGGACAACAAAATCTGAAAGCAAAAATCATATAGAAGATATAAATTCCCTTTTTGACGAAATCGATAGTTATTATACCTTGTGTAAAGACAGTGCTGGAGTAGGTCAAATATTACCTAAGTCTTTAACAATAACAACATTTTCAGATTCGATCGTTGTTTCATTCAACAGCAATGAATTTAGCCATTTTTTCGATGTCATATATTCAGTTGCAAAATATATTAATATTAAAGCAATAGAAAAAGGTTTTTTATTACGAGGAGTCATAGTAGAAGGTGATATTTTCCAAACTACTAATAAAATTTTTGGCCCTGCACTGATTGAAGCGTACGAGCTAGAAACGAAAGCTTCAATATACCCTAGAATTATAATATCCGAAGAAATTCTCAGTAAAAAATTAAGAGCAGAAAGTAGCGATAAGAGAACAATATCAGATTTTAACAAAAATACTGTTTACCAAATCGATTTTGATGGTATGGGCTACATTGATTATTTGTCAAATGTAAATGGAATCTTGCAAGATAATGCTGATACTATCCTTGAGTACTACAAAAAAGTAAGCCTAATTATAGATGATGGATTAAAGGTTAAAAGTAAAGATGTAAGAATAAAATACTCATGGTTAAATGAGAAATTTAAATTGTCCCCTGAAGTAATTCAATTAAAAAAAGAACATAAACTATAGTTATTACACATGCATCCCTATATCCAAACCCACAAAGACCGCTTCCTTTCCGAATTGTTCGATCTACTGCGCATTCCTTCTGTAAGTGCCGATAGTAAACACAAAGATGATTTAAGAAAAGCAGCAGAATTTATAAAAGAAAAATTACTAAACGCTGGCGTAGACAAAGCCGAACTCTGTGAAACCGCCGGATTTCCAATTGTATACGGAGAAAAAATAATCGACGCAACACTTCCTACTGTTCTTGTATATGGCCACTACGACGTACAACCCGCAGACCCATTGAATCTATGGCTATCACCTCCTTTCGAACCGCAGATAAGAGAGGGGAAAATATTTGCCCGTGGTGCCTGCGACGATAAGGGACAAATGTACATGCACATCAAATCGTTGGAAATGATGTTGCAAACTACCGGGCTTCCTTGCAATGTAAAGTTCATGATAGAAGGAGAAGAAGAGGTAGGTTCTGACAATTTGGGGAAATTCATCGCTAGCAATAAAGAAAAATTAAAAGCCGATGTAATTTTAGTTTCGGACACCAGTATTTTTTCCAATGAAGTACCTTCCATTTGTGTTGGTCTTAGAGGCTTAAGTTATGTAGAAGTAGAAGTAACTGGTCCAAACCGTGATCTACACTCTGGCATGTACGGCGGTGCTGTCGCAAACCCAATTAATATTCTTTGTGAAATGATCGCTTCGCTTAAAGACGAAAACAATCACATAACTATTCCTGAATTTTACAAAGACGTTATAAAACTTACGGAAAGCGAACGAGCCGTATTGAATCGTGCGCCTTTTGTAATCGAAGACTATAAAAAAGCATTAGACATAAAAGATGTTGACGGTGAAAACGGTTTCAACACATTGGAGCGGGTATCTATTCGTCCAACACTTGATGTGAACGGCATCTGGGGCGGTTATACAGGCGAAGGAGCTAAAACGGTACTGCCTTCAAAAGCCTTTGCCAAAATTTCAATGCGCCTCGTTCCCAATCAAGATCCGGATAAAATAACCGAATTGTTTACCAACTATTTTACGTCCATCGCGCCAAAAGGAGTAACGGTGAGCGTGAAACCTCACCACGGTGGCGAACCCGCTTTAACGCCAACCGATTCTGTCGCCTACAAAGCCGCTAGTAAAGCCTTCGAAGAAGTTTGGGGCAAAACACCGATCCCTATGCGTTCGGGGGGAAGCATTCCAATTGTAAGTCTTTTTGAAAAAGAGCTTGGTCTCAAAACGGTATTAATGGGTTTTGGATTGGACGAAGACGCTATCCACTCTCCCAATGAATGTTATAGAATTGAGAATTACCTTCTTGGTATCGAAACGATTACAGCATTTTATAGGAATTATGCAAAAATGAGCATTAAATAACCTTCCATGTAAGGGAATTATTTGAGCGGAGGAAGTGTTTATTGCCAGAATGGTATTTCTGTATTATCTTTCGCACAGATTGCCTATTTGTATTATTATGAGGTTTTTATTAATAATTTTCACGTTTCTCTTTTTAAGCATTTGTGCACAGGCGCAGACTGCGAAGCCTATTCATTGGTCGTTCTCTTTATCCAAAAACGAAGTGAAACAAGGAGAGAGTTTAGAAATAATCATGAAGGCTGAAATTAGCACTGAATGGTACTTATATTCTTCTGATTTTAATCCTGATCTTGGACCTACCGTTTCGTCTATGGTTTTTGAAAACAACGGAAGTTTTAAAGCAGTGGGAAAACTTTTGCCTATCGGGGCGAAGGAAAAATACGATTCGCTTTGGGATGGAAAGATCCGTTACTTCACTAAGCATGGAGAGTTCAGACAAAAGGTAAAGATTTTAAAAACAAGTCCAGTCCTAAAAGGAACTTTAATTTACCAAGTATGTAGCGATAAAGAAGGCAAATGTATTCCGTACGAAGAAGTTATTTTATTCGATAAACTCACCGTTATTGCAGCCGCAATAGTACCCGAAGAAACGCCAACGGCAGTAATTAAAAAAGAAATAATAAAGGATCAATCTACTACTGAAATCCAAGTACCTCCAACGAGCAACTTGTCTCTGTTAGAATCTGAAAAGGGAAAACTTATTCAAAAAGACCGCAACAGCAATGACATTGTGGTAGATCAACTAAAAATGTTTACTCAGAAATACGGAGGTAATAAGTGAAAAGAATTTTAATACTATTATTTGTTTCTTTACTTTTTTTCGATCAGTCTTTTGCACAAAAAAAGATTCAAGTAGAGGAGTCTGAATTAAAAGAGACCGCTAAAAACATTGAGAATCTTATCAAGCGCGACAGTCTGAATACGTTAATTATTCAGGAGCTGAAAAGCAAACTGGATAGTAACCAATCCAATTCTTCTGCTACGACATTAAACCCATCTACCCCCGTTGCTACTGAAACAACGAGCACTAAAGCCGAAAGTAAAGATGCTTCCTTATGGCTTTATTTATTATTGGCTATGAGTTCTGGTTTTATAGCACTTATGACTCCTTGCGTATACCCAATGGTGCCAATGACCGTGAGCTTATTTACTCATAGGAGTCAAAGCCGAAAGGAAGCTGTTTTTAAAGCATTTATATATGGTTTAAGCATCGTCATAATCTACTCGCTTCTGGGGCTTGTTCCTGCTGCTTTTTATGGGGTAGATTATGCAAATCTTTTAAGTACACATTGGCTCACTAACATTATCTTTTTTGTGGTGTTCATATTATTTGGAATGTCTTTTTTGGGAATGTTCGAAATTACATTGCCTTCTTCTTTCGTAAACAAAGTAGATACACAAGCAGAAAAGGGTGGCTACTCAGGTATCTTCTTTATGGCTTTTACATTAGTATTAGTTTCTTTTTCCTGCACAGCGCCGTTTATAGGCACCATTCTTATTGAAGCACAGGGCGATCTGGCTATTAAACCAGTATTAGGAATGTTGGCGTATTCCGTCACATTTGCAACACCGTTTACCATATTTGCGATGTTTCCTTCTTTACTGAAATCATTGCCAAAATCTGGTGGATGGTTGAATGAAATAAAGGTCACTTTGGGGTTTGTTGAATTAGCACTTGCCTTCAAATTTTTGAGCGTTGCTGATCTAGTTTATCATTGGGGAATTTTAGACAGAGAAATCTTTATTGCTATATGGATTGTACTTTCTATTTTATTGGGTGCTTATCTTTTAGGCAAACTCAAATTCTCCCACGACAGTGAGGTTAAACAAACCAGCGTAGCGAGATTGATGATGTCGCTGATTCCATTTGTCTTTGCAGTATATATGCTTCCCGGAATGTTCGGAGCGCCGTTGAAAGCTTTGTCAGGGCTTCTTCCTCCTATGGACAGGCATGATTTTGATTTGCCAAAATTAATTGCAAAAAACAATTCAGCATTTTCAAATAAGTCAGAGAATAACAAACTTTGCGATCAGCCAAAATATTCAGACATTCTTCATTTCCCACACGAACTTCAAGGATACTTTGATTATGCACAAGCCATTCAATGTGCTAAGGAAAAAAATCTCCCTGTTTTTATAGATTTTACAGGACATGGTTGTGCAAATTGCAGAAGGATGGAAGCCAACGTATGGTCAGATTCAAAAGTTTTTGGAATATTAAATACTGATTATGTCCTTGTAGCACTCTATGTAGACGAGCGAACAGAACTTCCAGAATCTGAATGGGTGACTGGTTCTGACGGGAGCATCAAAAAAACGTTGGGAAAGATCAATCATAATTTGGAGATATCCAGGTATAATAATGCAGCTCAACCTTATTATGTTTTATTAAATCCTTTTACGGAAGAACCTTTAGTAAAAGAAATTATAGGCAGCGAACCTGATATCAATAAATTCGTACAATACCTTGAAGAAGGAAAAAAGAATTTTAAAGCGTATAAAAAATAACTGTATCATGAAGCATTTTCTATTAGTAATTACCGTAGTATTTTTTTCAATTAGTGTGTTGTCTTCTTGCAAAAAATCATACGAATGCAATTGTGGTGGTCAAGTAGTAAATGCCTATACGCATAAATTAAATAAGTCGGATGCTAATGCGCAAAAAGCATTGTGCGAGGCCAACGCTGGCTGCACATTTCAGAGAGCTAAATAGTCTTTGATGAAAATTTCAATTGTCAGAAAAGCACAATTAGACGACGTGGCTTCTGCTTCAGGATTAGAAGTAGTGGACGGCATCATTTATATTCTTTCCGACGATTCGTCTTACCTTTATAGACTCAAGCACGATCTTACACTGCTTGAAAAAATACTACTCTACAAGTCCACTTCTGAAAACCCAGAACATATAACGAAAGCCGACAAAGTAGACCTTGAATGTATGGGACAGCTTTCTATAAATGGATACAAACATTTATTACTACTAGGTTCTGGCTCAAAAAGCCCACAACGCGACAAAGGTTTTCTCATCAAACTTCCTACCAACTATAACCGCAAACATATCATTTGGGAAATGAATGTTGCCTCGCTTTACACATTGTTAAGAAGCCATGATGAAATCACCTTTAATGGGGAGATTAATATAGAAGGTTTGGCATTCGGAAACGAAAATGTTTACCTTTTAAATAGAGGAAATCCATCTGGCAGTAAAAACGTAGTACTTAGTTTTAACAAAGCAGAATTTATTGAATATATACAAGGACACATTGAAGGCGTTCCTTTCCCGTCTATTCATCCAATAAATTTACCCGAACTTTTAGGCGTAAAAACAGGGCTCTCTGGTGCTGATTTCTTTGACGATCATTTTTGGTTTAGCTGTTCCGCAGAAGATGCTCCTAATGCCTACGACGATGGAAATATAAAAGGAAGCATGCTTGGCTTGCTAAAAATAAATCAAGAGAATAGCGGGAAATTTTCAAAAGAAAAAATACAGTTACAGGAAGTAACTTCTTTTTTTCTTGATGGAAATTTATTCTTAGGAAAGGTAGAATCTGTTTCCGTATACGAAAAAGACTCGGAAGGAGTCTACACTGCATTAGCTGTTACCGACAACGATGGAAGGCCTTCGGAATTGCTCTTGGTGGATATTAAATTATAATTTTTTTATTTTTTACAATAGTAAATATTTCGCATTCATTTCTTAAATTTGAATTACACCAAAAATTTAAATTATTATGAAGAAGGGACTTAAAATTTTCGGTATAGCTGTAATAACGTTTATACTATTGCTATCCATATTGCCATTTTTATTCAAGGATAAAATAAAAGAAAAACTAGACAGTGAGATTGCAAAAAGTATTAACGCAAAAGTATTTTACGACGCGGATCAATTTAGTTTAACCATTTTTAGAAACTTTCCTAACCTAACACTTTCTGTAGGTGATTTTGGTATGGTAGGGAAAAAAGAAGCCTTTGCGGGCGATACATTGATGAGCGTGAAACAATTTAAAATTGTATTGGACATCATGAGCGTAATTAAAGGAGGTCAAATAAAGATCAACAGTGTTTATTTAAAACAGCCTTATATTTTAACTCAAACCAAAAAAGACAGTAGTTTCAGTTGGGATATTACTTATCCAGACACTGTAGCAGTAGATACTTCAAAAGCAGCAGAAGCGCCGAGTAAATTTGAGATCAATATCGCAAAATGGGAAATCGAAGATGCCACAATTGTCTATGACGATGCTACCATGCCTGTGTATGCGCGCTTAAATCATTTCGACCACAAAGGAAGCGGCGATATTACAGAAGCGATTTATGACGTTTCTACCTACACAAAATCTACAGAGGTTTTGGTGAGTTATGGAGGTATTACTTATTTGAATAAAGTATTGCTGGAAATAAAAGCCGACGTAAACATCAACATGACAGAGTCAAAATATACCTTCAAAGAAAATGAATTTACAATCAATAACTTCAAGCTTGGATTTGATGGAATGTTGGCTATGCCCGATTCTAACATTATAATGGATATTAAATTTGCTGCGAAAGAAACAGCCTTTAAAAATTTGATTTCATTAGTGCCGTCGGTATTTATGAAAGGATATGAAAGTCTTAAAACAGAAGGCAACATCGGCTTTAACGGTTATGTGAAAGGCGTGAAGAGCGCAACTACTATGCCTGCCTTCGGATTAAATATGATCGTCGACAATGCAATGATGCAATATCCTTCTTTGCCTACTGCACTTAAAAACATAAACATGGACTTAAAAGTAGATTGCAAAGACGGTGTAATAAATCATACAATCATCGACCTGAAAAAATTTCATGTGGATCTGGGTTCTAATCCTGTTGATGCCGAAGCTTATGTAAACGGCATGAATCCTTATGACATTCAAAAATGCCGTTTGAGTGCGCAAGTAAAATTAGAAGAGGTTACTAAAATATTTCCAATGGACAGTCTCACGTTGAAAGGCTTATTTGCAATGAACGTGAACGTGAAAGGTAAATACAGCGACGTGTTAAAATTAATGCCGCAAGTAGTTGCCAATGCAAATCTGAAAGATGGTTATGTAAAATACGACGGCTTCCCTGAAGCAATGGAAGAAGTAAACATGCAAGCTTCTGCAAACAGCGATGGCGACTTAACTACTTCTTCTGCCATCCTTCAATCGATGAGATTGAAATTAGACGGTGATCCGTTTGAGCTTTATGCAAAAGTTATCAATTTCAACGATCCAAATTACGATGTCAAATTTAAAGGGTTAATTGACTTAGCTAAAATGACAAAACTTTTCCCAATAGCAGGTACTGCACTTGCAGGAAAAGTCTTAGCGGATATCGAAACAAAAGGTGTATTATCAGATGTCACAGGAGGCAAATATGGAAAGACTTCCACAAGTGGTACCATGGATATTACAAACTTAAACTATGTAAGCAAGGTTGATCTGCCACAAGGTCTTGGTTTAACTTCTGCCAATTTTGTTTTTTCTCCTGAAAAAATAGACATTAAAAAAATGGTGGGAAATGCTGGGAAAAGTGATATCGATGTAACGGGATTTTTCTCAAATTATATGGGTTACTTGTTTGGTGGAATAGACACTACGATTCATGGTAAGATGAATTTTAATTCTGCAAAATTTGATGTGAACGAATGGATGACAATCGATTCCGCTGCACCAGCAGCTAAAACGGCAAGTGCCGCAACGCAAGAAGAAACTGTTTTGGAGATTCCTAAAAATATTGACTTCACACTTACCTCTTCCATTACCAAAGTGCTGTATACCAATATGACGATGAACGATTTGGTGGGTGATATTATTATGAAAAATGGCACCATACGCATGAGTGGCGTGAAATTTGGTTTGTTGGAAGGTCTAGTAGCCATGAACGGAAGTTATACTCCTGTCAACAGTAAAACTGCCAATTTTGATATGAATATGGATGTAAAAAACATTGGAATTAAGGATGCTTTTAAAACATTCAAAACCATTCAAAAATTAGCTCCCATGGCAGAAACAATGGAAGGTACATTTTCTACAACGCTTAAAACAAATGGTGCATTAGGAAAAGACATGATGCCAAATTATGATCTCTTAAACGCTAACGGGACTTTGCTTCTGGCGAATGCTGTCATAAAAGACAATAAAGTAATGGCTGGCTTGGCGACACTCACCAAAAATAGTTCGTTAAACCCTTTGACGGTTAAAGAGCTTAAAATTATATACAAAATTGAAAATGGCAAATTGATTGTAGATCCTTTTGATATGAATGCGGGGACTGTCAAAATGAATATTGGCGGTTCTAATTCAATGAATGGGTCATTGGATTATAAAATTAAAATGGACATACCCGCTGGAGCTACTGGAACTGCTGTAAATAACGCACTAAGCAGTCTCACTGGAAAACCAGCAACAGGCAGTCAGAATATCAAAGTAACCTTCAAAATAGGCGGCACGGTAACCAGTCCTAAAATTGTTCCCGAAGGCGGTGGCTCTTTGAACGGTCTCGTAAACAATGCTACTAACGACCTAAAAGATAAAGCAAAACAAGAATTGGACAATGCGAAAAAAGACTTAGAAGCTAAAGCTAAAGCGCAAGCCGATAGTTTGAAAAATCTAACAGAACAAAAAGCCAAACAAGAATTAAACAAAGCAAAAGCAGACCTAGAAACAAAGGCCAGAGCTCAAGCAGACAGCGTGACGAAGGCCGCCGAGAAAAAGGCGAAAGATGCTTTGAAGAATAAATTCAAATTCTAATATTATTATAAAGAATAATTGAAAAAAGGCTCTCTTATTATATTCGGGGAGCCTTTTTTATTACTTTTCTACTAGGCTCTTTCTAACAAAAAATAACCGTCAACTACGCTACTGTGATTGTCTTGTTTTGCAAAGCGCAAAATAAATCTTTATTTTGCGCTTAATATTCCATAAAAATTCAAAAAGTCCTTAATAAATTATAATATGAGAAAGAAAATAGTAGCTGGTAATTGGAAAATGAATAAGACTTTAGACGAAGGTCTTGCGCTTGCATCTGAAGTGATTGCAATGGTAAAAACTGAAGTGACAAACAATGCACAGGCGGTACTTTGTGCTCCTTTCATTTCTTTATATAGTATCGGCAAACTAGCGGAAGGTTCTCCTGTAGCGGTTGGTGCACAAAACTGTTACGACAAAGAATCTGGTGCTTATACTGGAGAGATCTCTGTTTCTATGTTGAAATCAATTGGTACTAAATATGTAATTTTAGGACACAGTGAGAGAAGAGAATATTTCGCAGAAACCAATGCGCTACTAGCTTCAAAAATAAACGCTGTATTGAAAGCAGGGCTTACGCCAATTTTCTGTTGCGGAGAAACATTACAACAAAGAGAAAAGGGTATTCACATAGATTTCGTAAACAGTCAATTGACAGAAAGCCTTTTTCATCTTTCAGAAGAAGAGTATAAAAAAGTGGTGATTGCCTATGAGCCTATCTGGGCAATTGGTACAGGTGTAACAGCCTCAAAAGAACAAGCGCAGGAAATGCACGAGAAAATTAGAACTCATCTGACAAGCAAATATGGTAAAGCGGTAGCAGAAGAAACTTCTATCTTGTATGGAGGAAGCTGTAAACCTGATAACGCAAAAGAGCTTTTCGCTTGCAAAGACATTGATGGCGGTCTTATTGGTGGTGCTTCTTTGAAGGCTAGAGATTTTGTTGACATTCTTAAATCATTCTAGTACGTTACAAATTTTCAAAAAACAAAGACCAAATCACAAGAACCAAATTCGAAAGACCTATATCTTTTAGAATTTGGTTCTTGTGATTTGGAAATAGACCAACTTATGCGTTTCATAGAAGTAAAAATTATTGCCTCCTCTGAATTATCAGAACTACTGATAGCTGAACTCGTTGAAATCGGCTACGACTCTTTTCAGGAAACCGACGAAGGGCTGGATGCCTATATTGAACAAGAAATTTTTCTAGAACCAACACTCAAAGAAGTGCTGGCAAGGTATTCTGCGAATGAATCTATTCCTTATTCCTTCAGTCTTTTAGAAGATAAAAATTGGAACGAAGAATGGGAAAAAAATTTTCAACCCGTTATCATCGGTGAAGACTGTATCGTAAGAGCCTCTTTTCATATTCCTAAAATATCTTACAAATACGATATTGTAATCAACCCTAAAATGTCTTTCGGCACTGGTCATCATGAAACCACTTCTATGATGATAGCCAATCAGTTAGAAATAAATCATCAAGGCAAAACGGTTATGGATGCGGGTAGTGGCACTGGAATATTGGCGATATTAGCGTCTAAACTAGAAGCTTCTCTTGTGGACGCTTTTGATATAGAAGACTGGGCTTTTGAGAATTTAAAAGAAAATGCTATCTTAAACGGCTGTTCAGCAATTCTTATTGGCAAAGGGGATGTCACGAAGGTTGAATTAAGGGAAAAAGAGTACGATATTATTCTTGCCAACATCAACAGAAATGTGTTGTTAGATGAAATGCCCGAATATTATAAAAGACTCAAAGCGGGAGGAACATTGGTATTGAGTGGCTTTTACGTTCATGACAGCCCTCTACTGGAAGCTAGAGCAGGGGAGTTTGGATTAGAAAAAAAATCATCGAAGGATAAGAATAACTGGGCGTCGCTCGTTTTTATAAAAGTAATTAAATAGTTAGAAGATGTTAAACAGGTTGGGTTTTACTATCGCATTTATATGTGTGTTTCATATATCAAATGCACAATATAAGTTTTCTTCTGATCCAGCAGGATTCATGCAGGATGTAAACACGATGATGGCCAATACGAAAAATCCTGCCGCCATTCAAACTGGCACTGCTTTTGGTACTGCTTTTTCTGCCTATTCACTAGAACAACAAAAGAAGATAATAGAGACCGCACAAAAATTAGGAAAGTCTAAAAAGCTGAAGTCAAATCCTAATTTTACAGATTTTTTTTCCGCTTTAGCTGCTGCCAACTCAAAGCAAATTTCTAGCACAAATCTTGATACCCTTCTTCTCATCACAAACAAACTGGTAGACAATTACGAAGCAAAAATTATCCAATCTTACCTCAATACTATTCGTATCTTTTTTGAAAAAGGGTTACTTTATAATTATACGTATAACAGGCTTAGAGTAATCGGAGGAAATTATTCTTTTCGACTTGTCGAAACAAGTAGCACCTCTCAAAACACTACTGGGGAAGAGGTTTCCGACACTATTTCTAGTCCAAAACAAGATGTTTTAAATAATTTAGACACTCCTCCCAATGAAGATTACGGCAACGGTACAATTGAAGACCAAAAAAAAGCAAGCATACTGGATGTTGGATACAACTACCCTGCACAACCTGCTATTGATGGACCAGTCTTGGAGTTAAAAGATATTGACCTCGTATTTGCCACGAACAACGATTCTGCCACGCTAAAAGGAACGAATGGATCTTTATTATTAAAGAACGGATTATTTGTTGGAAAAGGAGGAACGATGGATTGGTCCATTGCCGGAATGCCTACTGGTGAAATCGTTGCGGAAATGAGAGAATATAATTTCCCTGTGAATACAATCCATATATTTTCTGAAGGTGCGACATTAAATTACAAAGCACGCACAGACGCAACAATAGAAGGCATATTTGAATACAAAGAAAATAAAGACAAATCAAAAAAAGAGCCTTCGTTTCCCAAATTTATCTCTTTCAAAAGTAATGTAGATATAAAAGGACTTAATCAGAATATTATATACAAAGGAGGGCTTTCCTTGGCAGGTAAAAAAATATTTAGTTCTTCTGTAGACGAAGGTTTTTCAATGATTGAAATTCAAAAAGATGGAAAACCAAAAATAAGAGCCTTCTCCAATAAATTTGAATTGGGAGATAGTTTAATTACGTCTAACTTCTCTTCGATGACCCTATATATAGATGAAGACTCTATTACCCACCCTGGCACATCATTTAAATACAACAAAAGCAACGGCATATTAAGAATTGCTAAACAGCAAGGATTTAATAACGCACCTTTTATAGACAGTTATCATAAGTTGGAAATTACATCGGATGTAATCAACTGGGATATGAATAAAAATGACATCGAATTTAATATTGTCTCTGCAAAAAATCAAGTGCCTGCGATTTTTGAATCAGAAGAATTCTACCACTACGACAAATACATTAAATTGAAAGGCCTATACAGCTTCCATCCACTTGCTGTTATTGTATATTATGGCACTCAAAATAAAACCGATAAATTTTATGCAGCCGATGTAGCCAAGTCGTCAGGAATTGTGGTAAACACTTTCAAAGGAGCTATGTTCCAATTAATGAAACAAGGGTATATTGATTATAACAACAAGACTGGTCTTATACGATTACGACCAAAAGCAAAACATTATTCTCTGTCTGCAAGAAGCAAAAAAGATTACGATAACGTTACCTTCGTTTCACTTAGCCCTGGGGCCGTAAATGCCAGCTTAAATTTAGAAACCCACGAACTCTTTGTGCGCGGCGTAGATCGAATTTATATTTCGGACTCTCTAAAAGTAAATATTGCACCCGATAACAAGCAGATTAAAATACTGAAAAACAGGAACTTCAAATTTGACGGCACGATAAACACCGAGAATTTTCAATTTTCCGGGAAAAATTTTGAATTCGTGTACGATACCTTCTTAGTACACATGCCCGAAATTAATCAAATTAAATTAGCGGTAGTAACGAAGAAAAAAGGGAAAGATGCTACCAACGACAAATCCAGAGTACTTGGAAATGAACTTCGCTATTCTTCAGGAACGTTGTACATCAACAAACCCAATAACAAATCTGCGACAAAGAAATTTCCTCAATACCCTATATTTGATGCCATATCAGGAGCCTCTGTTTACTTTAATAAAAAAGGCATTAATGGAGGAGTATACGACACTACCATACAATTCAAAATTCCACCTTTCCGTTTGGACAGTTTAAGTTCTGATGACCCGCATACTATTGGTTTTGATGGAACATTCAAGTCGGGAGGAATATTTCCTGAGTTTAAGGAAAAATTAATAGTAATGCCAGACTTCTCCCTGGGTTTCAAACACAAAGTACCTAAAGATGGATATCCACTATACGGAGGTACGGGTAAATTTTATAATACCCTTTCCCTTGACAACAAAGGTATACGGGGAGATGGAGAGATTCACTATTTAACTACCACGCTTTGGTCTAAAGATTTTATATTCTATAAAGATTCTGTAAAAACAGAAGGGACTATAATGAAATCAAAAGAAGGAGCTCATCCAGATGCTGCGAAAGGGGTGACTTTCCCAAAAACAAAATTGACCGAATACCGTCTGCGTTGGTTGCCAAAACCAGACAGTATGTTTATCTCCAACGTAAAATCCCCACTTGCTCTATACGATAGTACTGCGACAATGATTGGTACTGCAAATGTAACGAAGAATGGTATGTTGGGAAAAGGAGTTCTATTTACTAGAGGATCCGTTTCTGAATCTTACAAATTATCTTTTGAACAAACAAGATTCGGGGCGCGCAATGCCCAATTTAAAATTGAATCGGAAGACCCCGAAAAACCTGCTTTGCAAGGAAAAGATGTAAAGCTTGCCTTTGATCTTGAAAAAGGATTGGCAAAATTCAGTCCTGAGGTGGAAGGATTTGCCAGTAATTCGTTTCCTTATGTACAGTACAAAAGTTCTCTTGAAAAAGGCGAATGGGATCTAAAAAAGAAGATTATCACCTTGGCTAAACCAGACAGTGCCGACATCACTAAGTCTTATTTCTATTCCACTCGAAAAGACCAAGATTCATTGGTGTATTTTGCGACAAAAGGGGTGTACGATATCCCTAAACAAATTTTAAATATTAGTGGAATTCCTTATATAAAAGTTGCCGATGCGCTTATTTATCCAGACAGTGGGAAAGTGACGGTAGAACAAAATGCGGTAATGGTGACTTTGCAGAAAGCTAACATTGACATTGACAGTGCCAAAAAATACCACCACTTATACGATGGCACTATTGATATTACTTCGAGACTGAAATTTGGTGGTGTGGCTACGTACCGATATGTAAACTTAGGAGACGATACACTTTCAATTAAATTTCAAGATTTCCGTTCAGAACCAGGAAGGAAAAAGAAAGAAGGCCTACACACAGTAGCTATAGGTTTGGTAAAGGAAGACGACAGTCTATTTATTGGACCAAAAATAATCTACAAAGGCAAAGTGGTAATGTATGCCGAAAGCCCCTATTTAGTGTTTGACGGATACATTAAACTCGATCTAAAAGGAGCAATCAACTATTCCGAATGGTTAAAATATACGAATGATGGAGAGAATAAAGAGGTGAAAATTGATCTTCAAACGGCGGTATCAGACAATGGTGTACCTCTCACTACGGGGATGCATCTTGACAAACGAACAAATCAACTCTACACCAGTTTTATTTCTAAAAAAGCAGCTCAAACCGATCCTGACTTTTTCCTAGCAGACAAAGCCTTTGAATATAATCTTGATTCTAATGAATTTCGCGTAGGAAACCAAGATCGATTTACTGGAAAGTCTTATCAAGGCAATAATATGATCTATAACGACTCTACTTCTGAATTGAAATATTTAGGGAAATTTAATTTCCTTGATGTAAATGATAAAAATACAGCTGTAAAGTTGATTAGCACTGGCGATGGTGTTGCCAAAATGAAAAACAACGATTATAGTTTCAATACTCTTCTTGCTTTTAATATTAAAATGG
The DNA here is from genome assembly GCA_043732665.1 of Cytophagales bacterium. Classification (GTDB taxonomy): domain Bacteria; phylum Bacteroidota; class Bacteroidia; order Cytophagales; family Cytophagaceae; genus JANYCO01. The sequence goes on from JAYTHK010000140.1 coordinate 26,708, forward strand.
ATAGCAAGATTATAACTACAATGGCCAAGAGCATAAAAAATGTTTGTGAAAATGTTCCTACGGATAGTGTGTATACACCAGAACAGCAAATGGCGGATAACGAAAGTTTATATGGCAAAATAGCTGCAATTGTGGGACAAAGTGGGCTCGATAATTATAAAGATAAAATGAGTTTAGGACTAGCCACTCTCAGCGGTTTAAACGGTGAGCTGGGCAAGTCCTTTGTGTTTTCAAAAGTAACTATGAAATGGTCGCCCGACTACAAATCCTTTTATAGCATAGGCAAAATCGAGCTTGCTGATATCCAAAAAACTTCCATAAAGAAATCAATTAACGGATATATTGAGATTAGAAAAACGGCGAAAGGTGATGTCGTCAATATATACATGGAACCGACTCCTAACAACTGGCATTTCATTACCTATAGCGACAATCGACTTGCTTGTGTAAGTTCTGCTGAAGAAGTAACTGCTGCCATAAAAGGAAAATCAAAAGGCGAAATGGCGGACAGAACAAAGTTTTATTTTGTAGAAGCAGGACCTGTTGAAAAGGGGAAATTCATTCACGAATTTAAAAATCATTACTTGAACGAAACGGCAGATCAGATTGAAAAAGAAGATATTCCACAAGAAGAAGGTACCGATAAAAAGGTGAAAAAAGAAGCTGGGCCAGGAGATATTGACATCAATGAACCAGAAATAGGTAAAGAAGAGAAGCCAAAGGAAACGACTCCTCCTCCCGCTGACACAAAAGGGAAAAAGAAAAAGAAAAAAGATCCTAACTACGACGAGTACAAACTACCCGATCAAAATAACGAACCTGCTCCAGATACGCAAGAGGAAGAAAAGCCAAAGCCAACCATTGAGGATCAGGAAAAACTGAAGCAGGATCAAGACAAAATGAAGAATTTGTTTAAATAAAGATAATTGAGTACCTTTGACGTCCTGATTATTCCTTTATTAATCATAATAAAGGGAATTCAAAACTTTTAGATTTAAAATATCGTAAAGGAATTTATAGTATGAATTCAGAATTTTACATAGTATTATCTGCCATAGCGGCTTATTTGATAGGATCTTTCCCAACAGCAGTTTGGTATGGAAAGGCTTATTTTGGCATTGACGTGAGGGAACATGGAAGCGGCAACTCAGGAGCTACCAATACTTTTCGTGTACTCGGAAAACAAGCTGGAATAATCGTAATGGCCGTAGATGTATTGAAAGGATGGACTGCCACACAAGGCGCTGCACTTTTAGTTTATGCAGATCTTATATATACAGACGATTTAATCTTGTTCAAATTAATCTTTGGTATAGCTGCCGTAATAGGTCATATTTTTCCTATTTATGTAGGGTTTAAAGGCGGAAAAGGGATAGCAACACTTTTGGGTATGGTTTTATCCGTTCATATAGAAGCGGCGCTGCTTTGCTTATTGGTCTTCACCGTTGTGTTAATGCTTTCCAAATACGTTTCTCTAGGCTCTATGATAGCCGCTTTAGTATTCCCAATCTTACTCATTTCTCCTAAATTTCGTCCCGACGAACATGGTTTGGTGGTGATTATTTTTGGGTTTGTTATATTTTTACTGGTCGTTATCACGCACCAAAAAAATATTGTTCGTCTTCTACATGGAGAGGAAAATAAAGCCAAGATTCGGATACGAAGAAAATAAAGCACCCTTTTTATCCGTAATGTACTATTAGCAACATACTCAACATAAATGCTATGCCAGAGTATGTTGCTAAGCTTTTGATAGTGCTACAATATCCTTCACTTCCAATACGGACTTCTCTGGTCCTTTATTCACAGTATTGATCATCGCCAATCCTAGTTCTACTAATGTGCAAACAACCTTAGGGAATAGCACTCTCAATACAGGGTATGCCCAACTTATAGCTCCATAATATTTCAATGTATTTTTCATTCCTTTGGTAGGCTGCATATAACCGGGTCGAAAAGCATACACTTTCTTAAACGGTAATCGCATCAAATGATTTTCTGTTTTCCCTTTCACTCTTGCCCACATACTACTTCCTTTTTCTGTGCTATCCGTCGACATACCCGAAACATAACAAAAAGTCATACTAGGATTTAGCCTTGAAAGTGGTCGAGCCAAACTCATGGTGAGGTCATACGTCAATTTATGATACTCTGGCTCTTTCAATCCTATAGACGTTACTCCAAGACAAAAAAAGCAGGCATTATAATTCGTTAATTCAGATTCTAAAGGTGTTATTGTATAAAAATCGCGGTGAAGAAGTTCTTTTAGTTTAGGGTGTGAAACGCCACAAGATTTTCTGTTTATGACCAACACTTGCTCTACATCAGGATGTTGAAGGCATTCGTGTAAAACACCCTCGCCCACCATACCTGTCGTTCCTGTAATAATTGCTCTGATTTTCATTCGCTATACCTGTTTTAATGGCGCTCTAAGTTAAAATAAAAATTTAATTTTGTTGTTTCCAAAATAAAAAACGCTCTCCTATGACTTAACAAAGGAGAGCGTTCTCAAACAATAATAACGTGTTCGTTATTCTATCAAAATATCTTTTATATCTACTACTGTCACTTTTCCACTTTGCACCACACCATCTATTTCCACCGTTAAAGGAGCTGAAAAAGTCTTAGGTTTGTTTAGTAAACTTATCGTTACTTTTTCCCAAACTGGAGCCGTAAGTGGAGTGCCTATTTTATAAAATTCTTTTTTACCGCAAGAATCTCTACCAAATGCAAGAAATGTTATGTTCGCCGAATAATCGATTCTTAAATTAAAACTAATTTTCGTAGCAGCAGGATTTACATTAAATGCACCAGCCCAATTATTATTATTAAGAAATGATGCCCCCCAATAGCCTCCGTGATTGGTATATACTATTCGCATACCTTCTCCAGCATACGCAGGCGTTTCACCGCAACTGTCTATGGTAAATGTTGCGGTAGTTTCTCCAGTATTCCAATAACCAGAAGGCATAAATGCTGATGCAATTCTATAGGGCAAGTTACAGATAGTATCTCCGCACATAGTACTATGTTCCGTAGAGGTGATGGTGCTGGTTTTTGTAACAGGAGTTGCTGGTGCAGGATCTTGCTTCTTAGAGCATGAAACTGATAATACAACTAAACAAATTGCCAAAATACCCATGGTGGCTGACGTAAATTGATTTATTTTTTTCATAGTTTATAGATGTTAGAATGTTAGGTTCAATCTCCCTTTGAGGTACACTGAACCTAAAATCAATAACTAAAATATTTCCTAATAAGAAGCATGAAATGTCAAATAGTTCATATAAAACCTTCTTAAAGTTTTGTATTTTGGAGCTATTAATTGCGTTTAGAAAGCAATTTATTGGTACTTAAAAATCTAAAAAAGAGAATAAATAGGGTATTATTAACGCTTAACTAGCCATTGAAAAAACCATCATCATACGATTTTGAAAATTGCTTAAAATCTTCTTTCACCTGTTCTGTATAATACCGACAATAATTATTCAATTCCTTTTTCCAAGCGGCGGAATGGGCAAAATCGATTAATTCGTCTGCCGCCGCAGAGCCTTGTCTACCACTGCTTCGTAGCTGATCCCAAGCTGTAATTTCAGCCATCGTCTTCAATATAGGTTCCAACTTACTCAATTTGCCTTTGCATAGACGCAGATCCAGTTTATCCTGTGTTGGCTGGAGTGCTTTTAATACAAACCACTTTTCATTTATTTTAATACTGCTCAACAAAGCCAAAGGGAATGCCTGCATTCTTTTTTGAATGGTAATAATACGTTCTGCCTGATTTTTCCATCGGGGTTGTTCGAAAGTCAATCGATCTTTCATACAAGATTGACTGGCAATTTTAAGATCCAACAGGTAATTCCCATTCGGAGACCCTTTCCCTTCCACGAGCAATACATACCTTTCCAAGCCAAGGCTACCCGTACCCGCAATTCTCTTTCCTATATCAAGTACTTTATAAAATTCAGGATCGGGTTGGTTTTTTGCCCATTTATAAATTGCATCTGAAATTTCCCTTTTTTTATTTTTGTCTAATTCGACCACACGAGAATTGTCTATGATAAGCTTTTTCTTACTGCCTATCGTCGTGGTACGGCTCTCGATGAAATCCTTCCTATTCCTATTTTCAAGTGTTTCAAGAAATTTTTTTACCATGCCTTTTGCGATTTCTTTCTGCACCAATCTTGAGTAGCCATTTTTGAGCGTTTCCACATACCCATTTAGAAAGTTTTCGCCGAGATCCAACATTCCTTCTTCCCCTGTTTTGAGCGTGTCCTTGGCAATCATAGTACTGATCATCAAACGTGATACATCCCATAAACATGGCGCTAGAGCACTTTCGTCAAAATCGTTTATATCGAAATACACCAAACGATTATCCGCTTTATAACTACCAAAATTTTCAAGGTGTAAGTCTCCACAAACCCACGTAAGGGGTGAAGTATTCAAATGAGAGATAGAAGGAAGATCTTCATAAAACAAGTGACAGGATCCTCTATAAAATACAAAAGCGTTTTGCCGCATATTCTTGTATTTTAATTTTAGCATTTCTGGAATTCTTCCTGAATTAAACTCTTTAATCCTTTCAGGTACAGATTTTAGAATAGACTTGCTCATTTTATTCAAAGTAATTGCTTAAAAGATTCCTTTAACGTATGTTTATAGTTGGACTCTTGTTCTGGATATATTCCTCTGAAGAATCTTCTTACTAACACTTATAAATGTAAGTAAATATTTTAAAAAAATAAGACTATGAATTTCGAAATGTACATTGGATATATACCAGAGCAACAAGACTTATCCAAGTTATTGATGTCTATCGTTATAGGAGCTATAATAGGCATGGAAAGAGAATATCGAGGAAAGGCTGCAGGCTTCCGAACAATTATTCTTATTTGCATCGGCTCTACTTTATTCACTATTTTTTCTATTCAAATTGGCGGCAAATCAAATCCAGACAGAATAGCAGCTAACATTATTACCGGAATAGGCTTTTTGGGTGCTGGTGCCATTTTCAGAGATGTCAATAATCTAACAAGAGGCTTGAATACCGCTACCATCATTTGGATTACTGCTGCTTTGGGCATGGGCATTGGTGCAGGCCATTTCATCATTGTTCTTTTAACCACCGTTATATTAATGATTATTTTAATAAGCTTTCCTACATTAGAAGGAATGATTAGCAGAAAACATCAGGTACGGATTTATAAAGTTTGTTTCATCGATAATCAATCTATGCTGGAGATGGAAAGTTCTTTTGAAAAATATGAATTGGATTCAAGAGTAGCGAAACAAATTATGCTGGAAAATAAAATGGTTTGCCATTGGACAGTGGCTGGGAAAGAAACTGATCAAATTCGTTTTGCAAATACTCTGTCTGCTGCTAAAGGAATAATCGAGTATGAATATAATTAAGAACAAGGGTTAAAAAAGCTCGCCTAGGTTTACGAAAAATCCCCTTGAACCACCTTCTCCAAAACCATAATCAACAGCAATGTTAGTTCTTGAGTATTTGTTTACCTTCAGCCTTAATCCCATTCCCCAACCTAGGTAGACCGTTCCTAGTTTATTTGAACTATTACTATTATCTGTAAAAGATTGAGCATTTACAAAAATAACTCCTCCTGCCAATCCATTATTTGTTATCCCAAATCGATATTCTGACTCCAGATAAAGCATGTTTTTACTTCTAAATCTACCTTGTATATACCCTCTTCCCGAATTATTGTTTGCATCATTGCCTGTACTTGGCAGTAGCATATAAGTAGGCTTACCTCCTGGTGTCAACCATATATAACCCCAAAAAGCAAGTACATTTTTTGAAGAAAAAGGTAATTTATTGTACTTTCTTAGATCAAGGATAAGCGATTGCCAATTGGCATCACTGCCCATAAAAGTAAAATTGGAACGGTACGTTAAATTAGCAAAATAGCCGTTCTCCGGATTTATAGAATTTTTTCTATTATCATACTTTATATTAAGTGTACTACCCGATGCAGTATATTCATCTGCAAGTCCATACTTTTGCAAATCGGTTTGTCTACCAACTGGTGGATTTACTTCATGTACATCCCAATAATAATCCAAATTATACCCGAGCCCTGCATACCAATTCGGGGCGATAGACCTTAACATCGTTTGGTAAAATCGCAAATAAGAATAATCCATAAGATACCCATCACTCAGTTGAGTATTGCCTCCTAGCCCATAAGTAATAGAGGGATATTTCAAATATCTCCAGTCAGTGTATAGGTTATATTTATTCTCCTTCGTCCAGAGATTGGATTGGATTGGAAAAAGAATTTGCTTATTCTGAGAATACGTAAAATTAATCAGTATGCTGGAAATATTTTCATTCTTTGCTTTACTTGTGTAAAATGCCCCATTAAGAATGCCCGCAACAGCAAATTTTGTTTGTAGGCTATATCCGATAGCCGGTAAGGCAGAAATGAGGAGTTCCTTTTTTTTAAAAGTGCCCGAAGCGTTTTCTTTTTGGTGTTTTCCCTTTCTGAACATAGCACTCCATACATCTGGCAAGTCTACTTCTCTCGAGCTAATTTTGGAATTAGAACTGTCTACTGATTTTTCAACTATGATAGGTATTTCAGAATGCTGAGCCTTTGCAACCATCACGATAAAGAAAAATACTAATATGACAGCGGCTCTTAACAACATTTCTATTTATACAATTATCTCCACACTTCTAACTATTAGTACGAATCAGTCATCAAAGATAACTGATTTTATTATAACTAATAACGACGACTATTGTTATACAAACTTTCGTTTTCTTCATAAAAAAGTTCCTATATCTATATGGGCTTAAAAACCGTCCATAGAGGTAGATTATACAATGAAAAAAATTTCATTGTCTTGAAGCTGTGAAAATAATTGAGTAGCCTCTTGGTGTATTAATTACAAAACTATATGAACCGCATAGACAGAGTCACAGCCATTTTAATTCAGCTTCAGTCTACAAAAATTATAAAGGCACAAGACATTGCGTCTCGTTTCAACATAAGTCTCCGTAAAATATACCGAGATATTCGTACGCTGGAAGAAGCTGGTGTTCCTTTGATTGGCGAAGCAGGAGTAGGTTATTCCATTATGGAAGGCTACCGATTGCCTCCTGTCATATTTAGGATGCAAGAAGCTACGGCATTTTTAACCGCTGAAAAAATAACATATACTTCGACAGTCGAAAATTACAAATCGGCAATGTACAAGATAAGAGCTGTATTGAGAACAACAGAAAAGGAATTCTTAGAAAATGCGGATCAGCATATTCAAGTGGTAAGAAGACAAACCCTATCCATTATTTCCGACGATCTGATCCAAACCATCCTGAAAAGCATTTCCAAAAAGAAGGTTTTGAAAATGCGCTATAACGCAAAATATTCTGAAGAAAATACGGAGCGAACCCTTGAGTCAATAGGAATTTCTTTTATAAGCAACCGCTGGCATTTGATTGCCTACTGTTTGCTTGGTAAGGATTACCGAGACTTTAGAATAGACAGAATAGAGCAGTTGCAAATCACAGAAAACGTCTATAAAAACGAACATCCGACATTACAGAAATACCTTGAAGAGGTGGCGGAGAAACAAGTCTTGACAAAAATTGTGGTTATGTTAGAGAAGCGAGCTGCCAAACATATTGAAGAACCTAGACTTTATTATGGCTTTGTTTCAGAAAAAGACATAATGGATAAAAAAGAAATGACTTTTCTTGTTCCTTCTATAGAAGGCTTTGCCAGATGGTACATGGAATTTGCCGGCCAAGCTACAATAATAAGTCCTAAAGAGTTAAAAGATCGAGTAAAAGCAATGGTAACCGATATTTCGAAAAATCTGTAATTTTTTAAATCCTACTGACATAGGGTTGTCACTACTCGGTTTTATGTTTGTGACGTTAAACAAATAACGTTTCAAACATGGATATAAAAACTAGTGTATTTTGGGTGTTACTATTAGCATTCGTCCTACCCACATATTACTTTGGTTATACCAAACTAATGGTTCAAAAAGATAAAATGGAAAGTTTTACTCATTGGGGTTATTCTATTTGGTTTATGAAACTCCTCGGGTTGGTCGAAATAATAGCAGGTACTTGTTTGCTTTTCTCTCCTACAAGGTATGTTGGAATCGCGCTACTAGCAATCATACTAGTAGGCGCCGTTGTCACACATATTAGGTACAAAGACCCTAGAAAAGATATGTTGACTCCTATATTTGTAGGAGCTCATTTGTTGGTAATATTTATTTTGTCATGGTGGTTAATATAAAATAATAAAAAGAAAATGGAAAAAGAACTCGTCTTAAAAACATTCGTAAGCATAGATGCATCAACAGCAAAAGTCTGGGATGCACTTATTAATCCTGAACAAATCAAAAAATACTTTTTCGGTACTGAAGCCATTTCTGACTGGAAAGTTGGAAGCACACTTATCTTCAAAGGTATTTAGGAGGGCAAAGAATACAGAGATAAGGGGCATATTTTAGAACTTGAAAAAGAGAAAAAATTAAAATATAATTATTGGAGTTCTTTTGCTGGCACAGAAGACATTCTGGAAAACTATGCTAACATTACCTATGAGCTTTCCGAACAATGCGTTAAAACCATCTTCACCGTTACCCAAGATGGCTTTAAAACAAAGGAACAACATGAGCATTCCAAAAAAAACTGGCAATCTCTTTTTGTTAATTTAAAGGCTTTATTGGAAGAATAAAAAATATTAGTAGAAATACAAGATTTATTCAGAATTTATTTAGAACTTTCAAGGTAGCCCATAAACTATATGAAAGTTCTAAATTGTCTTTTATTATCCCTTTTCACATGTATCACAAGTGGATACGCTCAATACAATAATAACGATAATAGCCACCACCAGCATCAGGATAGTAGCGCCAACCTTGGAGAGCATCCTCATCAAAAAACGGAAAAAGGACCCAATCACGGGAAGATCGTTTTAAATAACGGACTGACGTTAGAAATCGTAACTCCTTCTAACGTCAAAAAATTCGAGGTTAGTTATTTTATATTTGATTCTTTGTCCAATCCTCTTGATGCAAAGCTATACACTGGCACAGTAAAATATATCTTCGGCGGAGCAAACCAATACCTGCAAGTAAAGCTGGTCCCTTCAGGCAAGCCAAACCAATATTTGGCAACATTAGAAGGCTGGAACGAATATAAAAAAGCCGTTGTGACACTCAAGGCAAATAATCAAACTTATTCTTTCTCGTTCTTCAATTCCGTTACACCCGTTGACCATAGTCAAACCACTAACCAAGGAGGGCAGCAACATCATCGTGGAGGAGGAGGTGCTGGGATGGGCGGCAACGGCATGAATGGTGGCGGTATGGGTAGTGGTGGAATGAACAACGGTGGTGGTATGAATGGCGGCGGAAACGGCAGAAATGGATTCTAATTTTTGTCTCGTACGAAGACTATTATTCGGTGACAGGAGTGTTACTCCTCATCATGGGCATATTCATACTTTCAAAACCAACTGCAGTTATTATAAAAGATGAAATAAAGTTAAAAAAATTTTCGAAATGACTTTAAAAAAAACACCCCTACTCCAAAAGGGAAGTCTCTTTCAAAAACAACAACCTATATGTAAACGAGAAGAAAGTGGTATCCTCTTTTAATGCTTCGATTAATCAGGAAGAAGTTATGAATTTTATAAATGGCAACAAGCAGTATGCATATCTAGAAAACCAATACCTCAATTCGCAACTACAATGCTAGTTTTTCTACTATCTTGCTCACCACTCCCAACGTATAATACTTCGCCACGTTTTCTATATATTTTCCAAAATCTACGTGCGCCTCATCGTCTGCTCTATCGGATAGGGTGCGGACAACTACATAGGGAATGGAGTACTCGTAACACACTTGCCCTACCGCTCCTCCTTCCATTTCTACACAAAGCGTTTTAGGTAAATCGGTTCTTATTTTAGTTAATTGTGCTGACGAGCCAATGAACTGATCTCCGCAGCAAAGCTGCCCTTTATACAAAGAGGGAGATTGCAAAGAAAAAACCTGAATATCCTCTTCCGAAATAAATTTTCGAAGATCGTTTTTTAAAAATTCACGGCTACTCTCCATCGCTGTTTCTACTAATAAAGGATCGCAAGGAAAAAAACCTTTTCCTAATAACGGAGCTTCAAATTGCGGAAACAAAGGCCTTGCATCAAGATCATGCTGTACGCATTCGTCGGCTACTACGATGTCGCCTGTTTTTAGGTGAGGGGCAATACCGCCAGCAACTCCACTCACGATAAGCCTGTCGATACCAAATTTCTCTATCATCACTGATGTCGTCACAGAAGAGGCTACTTTTCCTATTCGCGAAAGCGCCACTACACAATTCTTACCATGAAACATGCCTTTATAAAACTTTCTCTTCCCCGATTCATAAACTGATTCTACTTGCATCGCCTGTACAATCAGTTCTATTTCTTCGTGCATAGGCACAAGTATTCCCGTTAGCATGAATTCCAATTTTAAATTTATCTCCTAAAATTATTAATAATACCTTAAATTCAATACCTTCTCACTTGAAAATAAAAAAGAAGATGGACATCGCAGCTCAACTGAAACATACTATTCGTGACATTCCTGATTTTCCTAAACCAGGAATTTTATTTAAAGACCTTACTCCACTATTAAAAAATCCAAGGCTTTGTTTGAGTATAACCGATGAACTTTATGAAAGAGTAAAACCTCTTGCTCCCGATGCTTTGGCAGCACTTGATAGCCGTGGTTTTTGGTTTGGCCTTCTCCTTGCGACCCGTCTGGGAATTCCTATGATTCCAATACGCAAAGAAGGAAAACTTCCTTACAAAACAATCACGAAAGCATACGCGCTAGAATATGGTGCAACAAAAATTGAAATGCACGTGGATGCCCTTCAACCTGGCTGGAAAGTGCTTATTCACGACGACCTGTTGGCCACAGGAGGCACTACAGAAGCTGCTGCTTCATTGGTAACGGAACTAAAGGCCGCCGTCTGTGGGTATGCGTTCCTTGTAGAATTAGATGCACTTAAAGGACGAGTGAAATTGCTCCCTTTTTCTAAAAATATTATTAGTCTGATCAATTATTAATGAACGCAGAATACTGGATAGAGCAGCTTCAATTACTTCCTCATCCCGAAGGTGTTTATTACAAAGAAACGTACAGAAGAAATTTTTGCATCGGGTTTTGATGGAAAAAGAAATACCAGTACCGCCATTTATTTTTTGTTAGACGAAAAAAGCAAATCTCATTTTCATCGCATTAAATCAGATGAGCTTTGGTTTTTCCACGAGGGCACAACACTAGAAATTTTTTGTCTCGTCAAAAATGGGCTCAACATTATTTCGCTCGGAAAAAATACCGCGGAAGGAGAAATGCTTCAAGCAATAATACCTGCTGACACTTGGTTTAAAGGAAAAGTAAAAGACGAAAAAAACTACGCGCTCATAAGCTGTAAGTTAAAGCCAGGCTTTGAATTCAAGATTTTGAATTGGCTACAAAAAAGAATTGCTAAAAGATTTTTCGGAGTATAAGGCACTTGTAGACACAATATCATTTGACTAGCAGAAATTTAGCACCTGCTTTTTCTTGAACACCTGCTAAGAATAGTCTGTTATGGAGAGATTCCCATAACATGTGAATTGTGCAACTCAAATACTTTTTTCTGTAATACAGATCTTCTTTAGCAAGCATACATTTGTTCTGTAATTAAATGAAGGTTCAAAATTAACAAAATAACAAATGAAAAATAAAATTATAATACTGGGATTGGCACTAGTTGCCACTACTATGTTTTCTTGTAAGAAAGACTATACTTGCGCATGCAGCAGAGTTTATGTTACTTCCTCTGGCTCTACATCAACAGACGATAATTCTTATATTTTTAAAGCTAATAAAGCAAGTGCTACGGACAAATGCAACCAACAGCAGACAACTGGTACTGATCTAAAAGGTGATTATTCAAGACAGTGCGTGATAAAATAAATTATCAAAAAGCGTTTTAGTTTGATTGATGAATG
>JAYTHK010000141.1:0-5396 GCA_043732665.1 Cytophagales bacterium
ATTTCCTTTATCTGTTTAAGATCTTCTTTCAAATAAGACGTTGTTGAATTTGCAAACACAAATCCTTGAGAAGCATCGGTTGGAATTCCGATAATTTCAGAATTCATTAGATTACCAAAACGAATTAAGCAGCCCGCCAACGCAACTATGATTGCCATACGGTCTAATATATACAAATATTTTTCTGTAGGATACTTTTTGCAATACAGCCAGATTGCAACTAAAATAGCAATACCGGCTCCATGACTCGCCAAGCCACCCTGCCAGATGTAAAGTATTTTAATAAGTTTGGCTGGTTCCCAGAAAAAATCTTCTGGTTCATAAAAAATACAATGACCCAATCGAGCACCTATCACCGTAGCCAGAATCATGTATATGGTAAGCGTCTCAACTTGTTGTTCAGACTTACCTTCTATTTTATATAATTTAATAATTATTTGCTGTCCGACTAAAAAACCAGTAGCAAACAAAAGCCCGTACCAAACAGGAGCTAAAGGACCAAAAGTTAAGCCAAATATCGAAAATTCGGGAATAATAAAAATTTGAGGGGCTACATCCCAGATTATAAAATCGAGCATTTTAGAAATAGTTATTTAAACCAACAGGACTATTATTAGGCGTGTAGCCAAGCTTTCTTACCCAAGAGCGTCTCTTCGTCTTCTCTGATATCTGGATCGTCTACACAACAATCTACAGGACATACAGCCGCACATTGAGGTTCTTCATGAAAACCCATACACTCCGTACATTTCGTAGGAACTATATAATAAAATTCATCAGAAACAGGTTCTTGTTGTGTTTTGGCATCTGCCATAGAACCATCTTCCAATTCTATTTCCTTAAGAGTAGTACCACCTGCATAACTCCAGTGCGCTCCTCCTTCATAGATGGCAGTATTTGGACACTCTGGTTCACATGCTCCACAATTAATACATTCTTCCGTGATTATAATAGCCATTTCTTTTCCTTTTAATTTTAAAACAATTGCAAAAATAGGCACAAATTAGTTTTATACAAATCCCTAAAGCACTATTTTTTAGATCCTACAATAATCTTCCTTTGAAAATTGTTTCCTTATCAATATTAAATTTAGCGTGGAAGCCCCATTTGAGGAAGCCCTTTTCCACCCGTTTTATTCATCATTTTCATCATTTTTCTCATGTCTTCAAATTGTTTCATGAGATTGTTTACCTGCTGAATAGAAGTACCACTACCACTTGAAATTCTCTTTCTTCTATTCCCATTTATGATGTCTGGGTTTTGTCTTTCTTTTGGTGTCATTGATTTGATAATTGCTTCAATCGGCGCAAAAGCATTTTCATCAATATCCACATCTTTCATCATTTTATTCATACCAGGAAGCATCCCTACAATATCCTTAATACTTCCCATTTTTTTTATCTGCTGAAGCTGTTGCAAAAAATCTTCGAAATTGAATTGATTTTTGCGAATTTTCTGATTCAGTCTTTTTGATTCTTCCTCGTCAAAAACTTCCTGTGCTTTTTCTACCAAAGACACCACATCACCCATGCCCAAAATACGTTGAGCCATACGCTCGGGATGGAAGAGGTCAAGATTTTCCATCTTCTCGCCCGTACTCAGGAATTTTATCGGTTTGTCTACTACCGCTTTGATAGAAATAGCAGCTCCACCGCGTGTATCACCGTCGAGTTTAGTAAGTACAACGCCGTCAAAATTCAAACGATCGTTAAATGTTTTAGCAGTATTCACGGCATCCTGACCTGTCATAGAATCTACCACAAACAAAGTTTCTGATGGCTTAAGCGCTGCTTTTATTTCAGCTATCTCGTTCATCATTTGCTCGTCTACCGCCAAACGACCAGCAGTATCAACAATGACTATTTTAAAATTATTTTTCTTAGCATATTCCAAACCATTTTTAGCGATTTGAACTGCATTTTTATTTTCAGGTTCAGAATAAACTTCCACGCCTACTTGCTCTCCCAATACTTTCAACTGATCTATCGCAGCAGGTCTGTATACATCACAAGCAACCAACAATACCTGACGGCCTTGTTTTTTTAGGTAACTGGAAAGTTTCCCAGAGAAAGTAGTTTTACCAGAACCTTGAAGGCCAGCGATAAGGACTACTGCAGGGTCTCCTTTCAGATTGATGTCGATCTTTTGACCACCCATTAACTCTGTCAGTTCTTCTTGTGTTATCTTAACCAATAATTGTCCAGGAGAAACCGCAATAAGGACTTCTCTCCCCATTGCTTTTTCCTTAATACTATCAGTTAAAGTTTTAGCTACTTTGTAGTTCACATCGGCATCTATCAAAGCTTTTCGAATTTCCTTAACAGTGGTAGCAACGTTAATTTCTGTAATTCTACCTTGTCCTTTTAGGGTTTTAAAGGCTTTATCAAGTTTTAAACTCAGGTTCTCAAACATAATTCATTCTAATTTCGGAAGGTAAAGTTAAGCAATTTCGTGGAGGATAAAAATTAACAATAAATTCAATTAACAAACTGTAAATCAATAATTTTTAAATACACTTTTCTTTTTTACTACTGCCTCTATCAAATAGAAGAAAAGGTTGATTGAACCTTTAAATTTTATAAATATTAAGTACAAAGTAGGAATAAATTCATAATCTACGAACATATCTGTTTGTGAGACCTTATAACTATCTAGTGATTAGCTTCCAGTGTAGTTGTATTTTTGAAAAAAAAAGAAGAAGTTAGCATGTCTCTTGGGTCAATAATGTCCTAGTCATATAGTTGAAATGTAAATTTGATAGCTTTCATTTCTCTTAAAATACTAACTAAAATTGTAATTCAACCATACTAATTTAATTCTTAATCATGCTAATTTATAGAAGAGGTAATCTTATATTTTTTTTATTTATAACATTTTTTTTAATCGTAGGGACATCCTTAGGACAGGTAAAAAAACTGGATCGTATTGCTAATAATTACTTCAAAGTGGAAGAATTTTCTTCTGCACTTCCGCTCTACTTGCAACTGGACAGTCTTGAACCGGAAAATGTATTGTATCAATATAGAACGGGAATCTGTTATTATAATTCACACTATAAAAACCGTTCGCTTGCTTATTTTGAAAAAGCGAGAAGTATGAAAATGGAAGATCCTGAATTAGATATTTATCTTGCGAGGGCTTATCATTATGGACATAAGTTTGACGATGCCATACAATATTACCAGAAATTTAAAACAAAAAAAAATGATACTATTGCAATAGCCGAAAGAGAAGACGACACGGAAGATATGCGAGAGATACACTTTGCTGAAAAACATATTGATCGATACATTCAAATGTGTAGAACGGGCAAAGAGCTTATGGAAGATTCGCTTTATTTGGTAATTGAAAATATAGGGCACCCAATTAATACAATGTATCCCGACTATGTACCAGTAGTGTCCGCGGACGAAAGCGTACTAATTTTCACTTCAAGAAGAAATACCACGACAGGAGGCAATGTCGATATTACTGACAATCATTTTTACGAAGATGTATATATTTCACACAAAGACTCTATTACGGGAAGATGGGAAAATCCTTTAAATATGGGAAATCACATAAACAGTCCTTTGCATGATGCTTGTATCGGTCTTTCTCCAGACGGACAAAAATTATTTATTTACCGCTCTAATTCTGCAAGAAATAGTTCAGGCGATATTTATATAAGTCGCTTGGAAGGAGTCAATTGGTCGGCACCAGTGTTGATGGACAAAAAAGTTAATTCTCCAGGATGGGAACCCAGTGCTACGATTTCAGCAGATGAAAAAACGATTTATTTTACAAGTGACCGCCCCGGAGGTTATGGTGGAACGGATATTTATATGATAAAGCTTTTAGGAGACACTCTTTGGTCGGAACCTGTAAATATGGGACCTACTGTCAATACTCAATTCAACGAAGACGCTCCTTATATCCATCCCGACAATGTAACGTTATTTTTTAGTTCAAAAGGCCATAGAAATATTGGAGGGTATGATATTTTCACTACCGTATTTGATGTAAATAAAGGGCAGTGGAGCAACCCTGAAAATGCCGGCTATCCGATCAACACAGCAGACGACGATATTTATTTTATCTGGTCTGCAGATGGCACAAAAGGTTATTTTTCTTCTTGGCGCAATGATACATACGGAGAAAAAGATATTTATATCATTCACCGTCCAGAAGGAAAAAGCAATCTTCTTGTCGTGAAGGGGAAAGTATTTGACAATGAAACTAAAAAACCGCTCAGTTCTTCGATTACAATTTACGACAAAGAAACAGGTGTTATTGTAAGTAAATACAATTCAAACTCTATGAATGGACGTTATGTATTAACACTTCCCCATGGCGGCAACTACTCCGTTACTATTGAAACAGACGGTTATTTAAAGTATACTGAAGATGTGAAAGTACCAAAGAAAAATCCTTTCTTCGAGTTACGAAAAGACTTTTACCTAGATCAACTCAAAGTGGGCACAGTACTCGTCTTTAATAATATTTTCTTTGATTTTGATAAGGCATCTTTACGAAAAGATTCCAAAGTCGATTTGAAAAAAATATTAGATTTTTTAATTCAATATCCTGATTTCAAAGTGGAAATTTCTGGTCATACCGATAATAAAGGAAGTGATCGGTATAATCAGAAATTATCAGAAAAAAGAGGCGCTGCAGTAGTTAAGTACATGATCAAAAATGGCATTTCTAAAGAAAGACTAGTAGCAAAAGGATACGGAAAAACTAAGCCTGTAGCACCCAATGAAACCGACGAAGGACGACAACTTAACCGCCGTACGGAATTAAAAATTCTGGACACAAACTTTACTCCAGTACAAAAAT
The DNA here is from genome assembly GCA_043732665.1 of Cytophagales bacterium. Taxonomy (GTDB): domain Bacteria; phylum Bacteroidota; class Bacteroidia; order Cytophagales; family Cytophagaceae; genus JANYCO01. Next base: position 4,822 of record JAYTHK010000141.1, read on the forward strand.
TAAATAATATAGCCATCAACTACCGCAATGAATACGGTATATTAGACAGATCTGGTGGAACTAATAAAACACTTCGCAAAAAAAGAAAATCTAAAAATGATCCGGTAAAACATCTTTCGGATTATGATCAAATGATTGCCATTAAGCCTCAGCCAGGCATGTTGCTAAGTCCTAAAGTACATTTTGTGCAGAATATGACAGGTTCACTTACAGATTATTCTATGATGCGGATAACAGAAGTAATAGAACTTATGAAAAAATATACTGATGTAAAAGTGAAGGTAGTAGCCTACGGAGATTACTCAGGCGATGTATCCTATAATAAAGCAATATCAAAGCAACGTGCTGAAACTGTTTATAAACTAATAATAGCTGGAGGTATCGCTAAGGAAAGATTGCAAATAGAGTCCTATAAAGAAAATACGAATCGCCATACCGAAACACCTGAAACCGTTGATTTGGAAAACCGAAAGATTGAATTTATGGTGTTAGAATAGATATTCGTAGCTTTAGTAGATAATAGTGAGCAGCGAAAGGTAAGAAGTAATAGCATTCTTCATACCTTTCGCTGTTCA
>JAYTHK010000142.1:0-1533 GCA_043732665.1 Cytophagales bacterium
TGTTACTTCTGTTGATATTGAAAAATGCAAAGCATTTGGAATGAATGATTATATATCCAAACCCATTGATGAAAAACTCTTATACATTAAAATCATTAACTATCTAAAAAAACAAGATTAGAAAAAGAATATATTGAAAACTGAAAAGTATAATTTTTGAATATTAAAATTTGCAATATTTACCACATAGAATTAACTTATAAAATGCCTAAGCAGTCTAATAAATTGAAATGTAACGATTTAAGCTGGACAGCATTTCAATGCCCTCTAATAGCCGGTCCAGAATCTTGTCTGTGAAGTACACATAATGAGTAATGTACCGCAAGAAATAAGTTTTTTGCGGTGCTTTTTGTTTTTTATAAACATACTAAATAGTAGGCTATACCTTTCCATTTTGTAAGTAACTAATTACAAGTAGTGGAGTCTATTTAAAAACGTTTGATTAGCTAGCAACGAGTTTAATAGTATGAATCAGAAAGTAGATATTGCATTACCTTGTTTTAATCCATCTTCTGATTGAGATAAAATAAATTGCTTCCTGCCATTTATTATCCACTCAAATTGGTATCAAAAATAGTACTCTTCACATTGCAAATGACGGTTTTGTAAAGTCGCTCAAGCAAGAGGATATTCAATCGTTGAAAGCCTCGATACCAAACATTAAATTTCTGTCATATCCTATAAATACAATCTTATAAAATTTAGAATATCCATCCGGGAGATCGCCAGTAGGAAGTGCTAAGCCGTGCGCTACAAAAAAGAAGGGCGCCATTTCATCAGCAATACCTGCGTAATATTCATTTACCCATTTTCCGTTGATCATGTTTCGGAACTCTTGTCTTATTGTAGCGTAATATTTTGCTTCAATCGAATCAAAGAACGAAGATTGAAGATCTTGTTATATAAAAATGGCAGACAAGTATCCGTAATACCATTTTCCGTCTGTTTCTATGATCACCCAATCGTCTTCTCTGCCATTGGAGTCTTTCCGCCATTGTATATTTAAAGCAGATACCACGAAGATAATACCAATGATGAGTAGTATCTATTAATAATTTTCATTCAACCAATTTTTAATGCAAATGGATTATGAGAACCTCTTTTATTCCATTTCGATTATTAAATAATTGTTTATTTCTTTGGTTGTATACTTCCGGTTTGCAAGCAAGGAATAGAGGTATTTTTCATGAAAGGAATTTCGGTAATCGGGAGAAATAACAAATATACCCGGATTAAATTTTACAAAAAAAGCATCCGCTTCTTTTTGCGAAGGAGCGATTAGGGTAGCTTCATTTTGTTTTTTCTTTTTCAAAAAATGCACCATCACAGAATCAGAAAGATATAATTCGATAATCTTTTTATCCAGCCTGCTGATATATCCTCCTATGACTTTCTTTTTATGAATCGTTTGAAAATATAAATTTTCAGTATTGAAATCCCCATAGGCTAACAATCCATCTTTAATACCAGTAGGAATAGGCATTAATACTTTATCTTCATTTAAACCTTTTATATAATGCATGGCCTCCGGCA
>JAYTHK010000143.1:0-5379 GCA_043732665.1 Cytophagales bacterium
GAACTTCTAAGCTCTTTTGAATTTTTAACATTAAAATTTTCTTTTTTTATTTATAGCACTAATATCCACTTCAATAATTTCACAGATTCACCTATAAACCCTTCTTCTAACGAAATTCTATATTTCAATACTAAACATATAGAAGATAGATGTTTAGATTCCTCTACAGCTCATGCTGGCATATACGTCACCGAAAAAAACTACAAAAATAAAACGAATATTACGACTTCGTTTCCTAAAGAACCTGATTCTAAAAAAACAATAGGTCTAATCGAAATTTATATTTCTGATTTAATTAGCTCTACCATTCAAGACTATTTTATAAAATTTGCTACTCGAAAAACGTATTGGAAATATGCTTTTGTTTCAAGACACCGAAAGCTAGAGGATCATGCGGAGATAATTTCGACAGATGGAATACTTTTGAGTTTTGTAAGGCAAGACAATGAATTTTTACTCAACAACCAAGAGGCTACTATTTTCGTTTCTGACTCGCCGGTTCCTTTAAAACAATTCAACAATCAACGTCTATCCTTAATCATGAAAAATAAAATAGGCAAAACTATTGAAATCATTCCAATGTTACCCTTGCCTTCTATTGAAATGGTGAAGCCTGAATCGAGAATGAAAGAGGCTAAAGTATTTTCGGAGGTGGTGGTGTATTTGTAAAAATATAGTTAAATTTTACAAAAAATATTTATATTTATCCATACTTTACAAATAATATATTGAATATGAAAATAAAGCTATTATTGTATCTATTTGTGGTATTGGATGTTTCTAGCAGTTGTAAAAATAATTCTAAAAAAGTGACGCTCGACAAAAGAAATTTTTCAATAGTAACTATGAATGATTTATTTCCAATAACTAATATCGCAAGCTCGTCATACGAAACTGATTCTCTTGGATTAACTTGTAAAAAGTGTATGACAAAAGACTACAAAAAAATATATTACCCTACAATAATTATTAATAGAACTAAAAATATTTTTTCTTATCAAATTCAAAATTGGGGAGTTTCTTACTCTTTTTATTACGATAAGAGTGGTAGAGTAAATAAAGAAGTTGTCAGTTCTTGTTTTAACTGGAATATTACCTACGACTATTTAGACACCCTAAATTTAATTTTCCAATACTCAAAAATAGACAATACTGATGATACTGACACAACCTTATATACATTAGATTTTCAAGGCAGAATAACGCAAATAAAAGGAATAGAGTATGGAGATTTATTCAAGCGACAATTCCTAAAAGAAATTTATTATTTTGACTTAGGCTCAATACCTGATTCTATTTATACAACCTATGTTAGAGATCATAAAGAAAATGAAATTAGAAACGAAATATATTATAAAAACGATAATAAAATTGATTCTATAAAAATAGAAATTATAAAATCAGACAACGATTATAATGATAAGTATTCGCTTATCAATTACTTTGATAAAAAAGGCAATTTTTATGGGCGAAAATATATCAATTCTAAAATCACTACGGATAAATTATACATAGAAAAATTACAATAATTAAAAACTAAACCTACTTTTACTATCTAAAAAGATCCAAGGTTTTATATTTATCCAATCCTACGGCTGTTAGATCTGCATGAAATTTATTTTTTAGTATGGAACTGTATATCCTTCTGAAATCATATTCAAACTGCAGATCACCTTCGTTCAAATTAGAAAGATTAGGATTATTGCCAATTATTTTTCCTGTATTTTTTCCTCCAATTATAAATACAGGTGCGGCTTTCCCGTGGTCTGTGCCATTGCTCCCATTAGGAATAACCCTTCTCCCAAATTCTGAAAATACTAATACGGTAACATTATTCAACAAACCTGAAATTTTCATGTCGTTATAAAATGCTTTTATTGAAGTAGACACTTGCTCCAGTTTATTTTTTTGCGTGCCCAACTGATTTGCGTGTGTATCAAAACCTCCGAAACTAGTATAATAAACTTTAGTATTCAGATTTCCTTTAATCATTCTACTCATCCAATATAGATTTCTACCCAAAGGATTGTCGGGATATGTTTCTTTTGCGTATTGAGAGGTTTTATTCAGTGCCTTCTGAATTTGATCAGAGCCTTCAAAGGCACTGAAGGAAAGTTTACGCACGTAGGCAAGGTTATCATTATTTATATCCGTATCGCTGACACTATTCATATCTTTAATCTGCTTTTCAAACTGTTCTGGATTTTGAAGTGCAATGTTGTGCAAATTTTTTCCTTGCATAGCGAGAGAATCTATATTATCAAGATTAAGTCCTCCTAACACTTGATCTTCTTTACAGCTGGCATCCAAGTATCTTCCCAGCCAGCCTGTATCAATGTAATCCGTCGTATCGGAAGCGGTCTGCCATATTTCCATACTTCTGAAATGCGATCGATCAGGATTAGGATAACCGACATTTTGTACAACCGACAAATTACCTTCTTGCATGATGTCGTATAAACCACGCATAGAATAATGTAATCCCATCACATCGTTTATTTTAAATACCGTATCCGCAGGAATTGCGATATTTTTTCGAAGATCATAATATCCTGGATTTCCATAAGGAATAAATGTATTTAATCCGTCGTTACCGCCACTCAATTGTATTACTACTAATATGTCATTAATATTTTCATGACCTCTCAATCGCTCTGTAACACTTAATGGCATCGCTCTCAGAAATTCTGGAATCATTACAATTCCTCCCATGGCTGTACCCGCTATTTTTATAAATTCTCTCCTGGTTTTCATAGTTTTTATACTATTTGATAATTAGGTGTTTTCATTATAAACCTTACAAGTTGTGCCACTCCTTCTGAAGCACCTGGGCCTTTCGGATCAAAATCATATTTTATAATTCTTTCCATATCGTCTTGGATTTCATTATCGGCTTGAAAGAGCAATCGTTCTGTAAATTCACTTATGACATCAATATTTTTTTTGTCCTCAACACTCCATTTTAATCGAGGGGTGAGATCTAATTTTTCCTGTACATGATACGTCGTCTCTTCCTCCTTCATCTCCTGAGTCATCATCGTTGCTTTTTCAGGTACGAATCTTTTGCTTAATAAAGCATTAATGGCTGAATTTCTGGCTATCAATTTTCCTGAATCTAACCATGCTTTACCGCCGTCCCAGCCTTTGACGTTGGGAGGATTCATTAATTCCAAGTTCTGGTTTTTAAGAAACCCAAGCGCTTGTTTCAAAGGTATTTTTTCAAAATTAAATTCCCTGAATGTTTGCAGTAAAAAAGTAATGGGGTCTTTTATTTTGCTGCCATTATAATTAAGAAATCTATTATCGGTGAGTAGCTTTTTCAGAAAAGGTTTTATTTCATACTCATTTTTACGAAGAAATACTGCATACTCTTCTATACGTTCTTTTTCAGGATTATCGGTAAGAAAGTAATTTAATAATTTTTCCGTAACCAGATATGCCGCACGAGGATGTTCAAATATGGCATTTACCATATCGTCGGCTTTAAGGTTACCTGTTTTAGTTAAGTAATTTTTATTTCCGTTATCTTCTCTTTTAGGATCATATTGTCCACGCCCCTCGTGTTCATTAAGACCCGCCAATGCACGAGCACCTTCCTTAATATCGTTTTCTGTATAATTCCCAATACCCAGCGTAAATAATTCCAACAGCTCTCGGCTCAGGTTCTCATTCGGCTTGCCTACTTTATTTTGTTTATTGTCCAAATAAACAATCATCGCATTGTTATAGAGTATTTCTCTAGTAAGTTCTTTGAAATTTCCGAAAGCATATTCCCGAAACAGTTTATTTTGGTAAAACATCAACGTACTTGATTTTACCTTTTGATAAGAACTTACGAAATGATTGTGCCAGAAAAAAACCATTTTCTCTTGCAATGGATTTTCAGTAGTATAAAGCTTATTGAGCCACCATGTTTGTAAGGCAAAGAAACGTTTTCGATCGTCTTTTTGAATTTCTTTCTTTTGCTCTTCCGTAAGTTCCTTATTCTTTTTTCTTTCTTTAAAAGATTCTGTCTCTGAAAGAATATAGGAAGGGTTATCGGTTTTCAAAGGGTTATTCAACATATTTTGAACTACCTTTTCAATACCTTTATCCTTTATCAGAGAGGCTAATTCTCCTGTAAACCCTATTCTCAAGCTATATATATATTCGCTCTTCATTTATCTAAGATTGATATTCACTGAAATGGTTTAACGACCATTCTATTATTTTATTTTTCATTTTTATTTCTAAGCCTATGATGGTCTAGCTTTACAAACGTATAGCCTTGTTTTCTAAGTTCTGGGATCACCTTTTGCAAAGCCTCATAGGTATACCATTGAGGGTGGTTCATGTGCATAATTACGATTGCTCCATCTTTTGCATTTTTAAGAATATTCCCTACAAGAATATTTTCAGGTGTTTTAGGTACCGCATCGCCAGAAAGTACATCGTAGCTGATCACTGTAATACCTAGCTGTCCAGCTACTTTTACACAAGTTTCGTCTGCAAAAGCAGTAGGAGATCTGAAAAATTTAGGTCTTCTTCCTGTTATACTTTTTATTTTTCTATTGTTGAGTTCTATTTCATCCACTGCCTGGCCTATATTTAATGTACCCTTAATACCATATTCCGTTTCTCCAGCAGACGCACAAGGTTTGTGATTGAGTCCATGGTTTTCTATTTCAAATAAAGTATCGCTGGCAAGCTGTTTAAATATCGCTGGGTTTGCGTCAATCCAAAGTCCGGTAAAAAACATCGTAGCAGGTATTTTTTCCTTCTTCAAAAAGTCTATTAGTTCGGCGTCGTAGCCATCACCGAGTTTAGTTCCGCATGCATCAAAGGTTAGTGCAATAATTTTTTTATTGGTAACTAATTCTTGGTCTGTACCTTTGACAAACTCACCCCATTTGCCCGGTGCAGCACCAGAATATTCCCGTATTAAACGGGATTTTAACGTTTCATAATCTATACCCGATAACGTATCATCATCTTTCTCGACAATAAGGGTTGTGTGCTTAAACTTTAGTGCAGTAGATGTCAAAACTACTAAGACAACGAATAAAATATACTTGTACATAATTTAGATTAGTTAATAATATCATAAGATAAATGGAGTTTCTGAAGAAAATCTGTATTGAGCGCTATGCCATAAAACTATTTCAGAACGAGGCAATCAGCACACTAAAATGAACTACAATAGTTTTTGGTTTAATAATGAGAGCTTAATGGTAAGTATATAGAGAAAAATTAATAAGAGCGGTTTATAGAATAACATTCTACAAACCGCTCTTAAAATAATACCAAAAAATAAAATTCAAGTATAAAAATATCAGGGAACATATTTCTGATACGCTCCTTGATTATTAATTATTGTTTTACAATTTTCTGAATAGTAAG
>JAYTHK010000144.1:0-5367 GCA_043732665.1 Cytophagales bacterium
TCCTGCGGATGAATATTTTATTTTCTACAACAATTTAAAATCGCCAGATGGTTCACTCCAGCATACTGGTGATAACAGAACGGGAGAAGGCGAAGGCGACGATGAAATGATTTTAGCAAACATGGATTTAGTGCATCCAGATATAGAGGAGATTCTTATTCTTGTTTCTATTCACCATGCAAAATTGAGAGAGCATCATTTTGGTCAATTGAAAAATGCGTTTATTCGTCTTTACGATGTCGACAATAAGAAAGAGATATTAAAATATAAATTGGAAGATACTTTTCAAAATTGTACAGAAGTGGAATTTGGTAAATTTCAGAAAATAAATAATGAATGGAGGTTTACAGCCCAAGGCAATGGAACTGCCAAAGGGTTGCAAAGTTTTGTAGATATGTATGCTTAATTAATTTTTATAACCACTATGTCAATAAATCTAAAAAAAGGAAGTTCGTTTAACCTCACCAAAGAAGAGCCAACACTTAAAAAAGTAATGATTGGTTTAGGTTGGGACATGAGTAATCAAAGTATTGATTTGGATGCCTCTGCTTTTATGCTTGGTAGTAATTTGAAATTACCTGCGGAGAATTATTTTATTTTTTACAACAATCTGAAATCGCCGGACAGTTCTGTGCAGCATACTGGCGATAACAGAACAGGAGAAGGAAATGGAGACGACGAAATGATTTTAATAAATATAGATCTGATAGACCCGAAAATCTCTGAAATAGTATTTCTCGTGACTATACACGAATCCAAAGCCAGAGCGCATCACTTTGGCCTACTTCAAAACGCCTACATAAGACTTTATGATGTTGATAGTAAAAGAGAAGTCTTGCGTTACACGCTCGATGCCGAAAGGGGAACGAACTCCGATATGGAATTTGGAAAACTTCAAAAAATAAACAACGAATGGAAATTTACAGCGCTTGGAAACGGCAGTGAAAAAGGGCTTCAAGGCTATGTAGATATTTATGCTTAATTTTGCAGGTACATTAAAATTGAATTAGAAAAACGTTTAATCAATGGATATAGCCAAAAAAACAGGAATTAATCTGGAGAAAGGCAGTAGAATTTCTCTTGTAAAAGAGAATAGAAAACTGGAACAAGTATGCATCGGTCTAGACTGGGGAGCTATCAAGAAAAAAACCCTAGGCCTTTTTACAACCGAAACGGCCGTGGACTTAGATGCTAGTGTCGCAATGTTTGACGAAAACAATCGTAAAGTAGACGTTGTTTTTTTTAACCGTTTACTATCTTCTGATGGTTCTGTTCGACACAGTGGCGACGATAGAAAAGGAGACTCTGTAGCAGATAATTTGGACAACGAAATTGTGTATGTGAATCTTTTGAAAATTCATCCGAAAATTACCAACATAGTCTTTTTCTTAAATTCTTATAAAGGACAAGATTTTCAGTCAATCCCTTATTCTAAAATTAGAATTTTTGAAGGCAACCACCGTGAAGTTATTTCTGTTTTTGCTACTTTTAACCTTTCTGCAGAGACTGCCTTTGCTGGAAAAGTAGCGATGATCATGGGAAAACTCGTGAGAAAGCAGGATTCTTGGGACTTCCAGACGATTGGAGAGCCAAGTATTTCTAAAGATATTAACGAAACTATCGAAGAAATAAAAGCAAAGTATTTATAGTAAAAATCAGAAAATATCTGCTTACTTTTGTCGCGGTTAAAAAAAACAATAGAATTAGAATTTATTTATGGCAATTAGTTTGAAGAAAGGGGAATCTTGTAATTTATCCAAAGAGTTTCCCGGATTAAAAAGGTTGATGATTGGATTGGGATGGGAACTTACTACAAAACAAATCGATCTCGACGCTTCCGTTTTTATGATTGGAGCAAATGGAAAAATAATCAACAATAATTATTTAGTTTACTACAATAATCTGAAATCGCCTGATGGTGCTTTGCATCATACTGGAGACAACCAAACTGGAAAAGGCATGGACGACGATGAATCCGTTCTTGTAAATCTTGATGCCATACACAAAGAGGTAATGGATTTGATTATCGTAGTGACCATCAATGAGGCTGAAGAAAACGGGCATACATTTGGTCTTTTAAAAGAAGCTTACGTAAGGATTTACGATGAAGTTTCAAAAAAAGAAATTGTAAAATACGATCTGGATGCTGAAAACGCTTCTAATTCTGATATAGAATTTGCACGTCTTCACCGCCAAAACGGAGAGTGGATTTTCACTGCTACAGGCAAAGGTGCTGGCAATGGGCTGGAAGGTTACATGGAAAAGTACAGTTAGTTTACATTATAAAGTCGATAATTAACGATTCTGTTTTACGAATTACTGATTGGTTATTAAAAATGAGTACGGAGGTGAGAAGTAAGAACAAATAATTAAGTAGTATAGCCTTTGTCTTTTAATTCTCGGTATAGCAGTTATTCATTTATTTTTAACCATTAACAATTGACCATTATTTTACCTAATTTGCGACTGAAATGAGAACCTTTCTTATAGCTGCCGCAGTTTTTTTGTTTGTGAATGTAATCACAAGTAGTCGTTTATTGGCGCAGCAAAAAGATTCCGTAATGTTGTCTGAGGTTGATTCGTTAAATAGATTGAATGCTCCTCCGCATGATTCTTTGTTTTTTGGTACGATGAAAAAGGAGCAAGATCCAACATTAGTAAATCCGATTGATTCTGTTATAAAAGCTACTGTTACTAAAGATCCATCTAAAGTATCTACCCAAAAGGCTCTAAAAGATACTTCTTTTACTATTGTTAAAAATAAGAAACATGAAAAATGGTCTCGCCCTAAAAAAACGATGGTCCTCGCCATGCTTATGCCTGGAGCAGGTCAAGTGTATAACCAGAAGTATTGGAAACTTCCAATACTATATGCAGGAGTGGGAGCGGTAGTGTATTTTTTGCATACCAATCAGAAGACTTATAACGAACTTAAAGGAGCATATACCTATTATAATACAATGCTGACTGCAAATCATGCCTTTTCCTTTTCATTTTCTTCTAGTAATACAGGAAATACGTATACTTCAGTCGACCAACTTGCTACTGATCGCGACACATACCGCCGTTATAGAGATATGTCGATAGCGGGTGCTGCGGTGCTTTATGTTATATCAGTTTTAGACGCTTATGTTGACGCCCATTTGAGGACGTTTGATTTGAATCCCGATTTGTCTGTTTCTATTAACCCGCTGTTTTATAAAAATAATACTACCTTTGTTACTGGAATTTCGCTTAATTTTAATTTTAAAAACAATAGAATTCGATCTAATCAGTTATCAAGAAAATATTTTTGAAAAAAATCGTAAAAATAGTATGAGAATAATGTTGATTGGCTACGGGAAAATGGGGAAGATAATAGAGGAAATTGCTTTACAAAGAGGTCATACCGTACCTGTTAAAATAAATAGTAAGAATACTGCTGATTTGAAAAATATCACTTCGAAAGATGTTGATGCCGTGATTGAATTTACGCAACCTGAAAATGCGTTTGTAAATATAAAACAGTGCATAGAAAATGGTATTCCCGTAGTAAGTGGTACTACTGGTTGGCTGGATAAAAAACTTGAAATAGAAGCACTTTGTAAAACAAAAGGAGGCGCATTTTTCTACGCTTCTAATTATAGTGTTGGTGTAAATTTGTTTTTCCATTTCAATAAGTACCTTGCAAAAATAATGAACACACACCCGGAGTATTCAGTTTCTACGGAAGAGATTCACCATACGGCTAAGAAAGATGCCCCAAGCGGAACAGGCATAACAATAGCGGAAGGGATTCTGGAAAACATTAACACTAAAAAAAGATGGGTAAATAGTGAAACAACTAATGCGGAAGAACTAAGTATTATTTCAAAAAGAATAGATCCTTATCCTGGAGAACATAGCGTTATCTATAGTTCACCAATTGATACTATTGAAATAACACATACTGCTCATAACAGAGAAGGATTTGCAACTGGCGCCGTAATGGCGGCAGAATTTATAGTAACTAAAAAAGGAGTCTTTGGTATGGAAGACCTATTGAAATTTTAATAAAAAAAGTATAAAGTAATATGGAAATAAAATATCCTTCGTTAGTTAAAAGAGTTCAGTCTGTATTTATAGATTTATTGGTTGTTCTGATTTTATTGATAATTATAAGTTCAGTTATTGATTCGGTAAATGATTTCCCAACTTGGGGAAGAATTGTTTTTTTTGTGTTGTTATGGTTTTGTTATGATCCCATTTGTTTGATGATAAATTGTACTGTTGGTAATTATTTTTCTAAAATAAGGGTAAGAAAAATTATTGATACTAATAGTAAGATTAATCTTGCTCAGGCATTTCTTCGATCATTATTTAAAGTTACTCTAGGGTGGCTTTCTTTTATCACTATACATTTTAACTCCGAAAGAAGAGCCATTCATGATTTAATTTCAGGGAGTGTTGTTATTGATATCGAAAAGGAAGCAGTAGTTAAAGCTCCTAAATCTTTTCTAAGAGAATGGGGTGACGCAATATTATTTGCCGTAGTGGCTGCTACGCTTATCCGTTGGATTTTTATGGAAGCTTTTGTGATCCCAACACCTTCTATGGAAAATTCCTTGCTGATGGGTGACTACCTCTTCGTAAGTAAATTTCATTACGGAGCACGTACGCCTAAAACTCCTTTGCAGGTGCCACTTACCCACCGCACGATATGGCTTACCGATATACCTTCTTATATAGAAGCGATACAATTGCCTCAATTTAGACTGCCAGGTTTTAGTAGTGTGAAAAATAATGATGTGGTGGTATTCAACTGGCCTGCCGACAGTGATTATCCAACCGATTTAAAAACGAATTATGTTAAGAGATGTCAGGCGATTGGTGGTGATACATTGCAGATCATCAATAAGCAAGTGCATATAAACGGTAAACCCGCTCACAATCCAATAGAAATGGAGTTTAATTATAAGGTTTTTACAAAAGAAGAATTTCCAAGACGCATTTTTAGAAAATATAAAATTCCAAATTATAGCGACATTAATGGTAATTTCACAAAAGAGTTTGTGATGCTTGATTCGAATAAAACAGGTTATATAATCGATTTATCGAAAAGTAAATTGGATAAAATGCTCGCCGATAAAGTTGCGGACAGTATAGTGTTAATGGATTTTGCGAAAGATGCACCTGATATGCAACTTTTTCCATACAATAAGAAATCACGCGATTGGAATGTAGACAATTATGGTCCACTTTGGATACCAAAAGAAGGTGCTACGATTAAGTTAGACTCGAATTTAGTTTCTACTTATGAAACGGCAATCCGTAATTACGAAGGCTGGAAAACAGTGGAATCAAAAGGCGATCGTTTGATTATTGATGGCATAGAAGTAACGGAATATA
>JAYTHK010000145.1:0-5363 GCA_043732665.1 Cytophagales bacterium
GGCAGGCAGGCCGAATTTGGTTCAGATGCAGAAGGGTACTTTGACTGCATTACAGCAGTTGTTGCGAGTCTTCGAATTTTGAAAAACGAGAATACAATAAAAGCAAACAAGGATGCGAATCCAATACATAATAATAGTGGAAATATTCTTGAAAGCATGAAAAAATGGAAGAACGAAGGATTATTAGAAAAAAATGATATTGTGTCAGAGAATAATTTTGCATCAAATAATAAGAAAATCGGAGAAGTAGTTACTCAAGAAGATTTTAACATTAAGATAGCAGATAATATGATAGCAAGCGCAGGTAAATCGGTGGGAACCACATTTTTCGTTATGGCTTTAGGTGGAGACGACCATTCGGCGATTGTATCATTAACAGTAAATATTGATGGAAGTCAAACATTTAATTTATATGATCAACTTAGGAATTCAGCAACAGGCAGTAATAGGACTCCACAACAATTTGATGATGATGTATCCACTTTTTTGTTCAGAAATTCCAGCAGCCCAGTTGATAAGTATAAGTATGGAAAAAAAGATCCAAGATTTTACAATCCAAGTACAAAAATTAATCCTAATGGCAATATTCCAAAAGGAAATGTAGAAGTTACAGCAACTCAAGTTATAAAATAATGAAATATTTTTTTCCATTTTTTTTCCTATTTTGTTCTTGTCAATTTATTTATGACAACGAATCAAAAAAAAATTCTTTCTTAAAAGAAGATTTTAATGAAGTATTTGAGCGGACGAAAGCAATACTTGCTAAAAATGGATTTTTAATTGAGTATGACTTGAATTCTTATGCAATTGAAGATACACTGTCAATTGGAGATCCTATAGGTGGAGGTTCTTCGGTCGATAATATTTATGGTATAACATGTACAAAATGTCGAAACGGTGATTATAGTTGTAAGCTATACAATACGGTCTGTGGATTACGATACAGATATGCAGAAGATAAATTTCTAACAACAAGCTTTTTTATCTGTGGCAGAAAGGATTATAAGGATATAAAAAACTTTATGGATGAATGCGTAGCTGCTCCTTTGTTGATAGACCTTAGGGAGAATAATTATTTTTTGAGTGAACAGAATATATTTATTTATTTTTCTCTTCCTGATAATTATAAAAAAACACATTTATTGGAAGACATAAGAAAATGTGAAAAACTAATTAAAGAGGATTATCAACAATTTCTAAAAAAGAAGGGAATAAAAATACGGTGAGTTGCTCCTCAATTTCCTTACAAAAATTAGTAAAAAGATAAGTGTTAATGCGGTATTTAAAACGCTAAAAATGAAAAAATTGTTATTATGGGTTTTCATTGTGGGAAGTAATTTTTGGGCAAATGCTCAAGTGCAGGTTGTGGTTGTGGCTTGGCAGTATGAAGAGTTGACTATCACTCAGGATAGTCTTAATTACAAATACAACGCAGGGACTAACCAATTACAATATATAACAGATAGTGTACCGACAACAAATTATACTACCGATATTGATACAAAAACACCGAATAATTATGGTTATGACGGCTCAGGTAATATGATTAGAGACAGCATACAAGGTTTTTTTGTGAATTGGTCGCCTTATGGTAAAATACGCTACGTTTTAAAACCAAGTAATAACCGATTAGATTTTGGTTATAACGCCATGCAGCAACGCGTGTTAAAACGCGTGGTAACGAGTGGCGATACTGTAAGAACTTACTACATACGCGATGCACAAGGCAACACAATGGGTGTTTACACGCGGCATAATGATTCAGTTACTTGGCGCGAGCAGTATATTTTTGGCAGTAGCAGGCTTGGTTTGTATAGAGCGGATACGCTTGTTAATAAGGGACTACAAGTTATAAGTAAGTTGTACGAAGGCAAACGAAACTATGAATTGACGAACCATCTTGGTAATGTACTGGCGGTTATTAATGATAGAAAGACGGACAGTTTAAGCGGTACAACGAAAGTTGGTTTTAATGCCGTTGTTATAAGTGCTTCAGACTACTATCCGTTTGGAATGGGTATAGATTCAAGAACATATTCTTTTTCGAGTTATAGGTATGGTTTTAATGGAAAAGAGAATGATAAAGAGACTGGTGAGCAGGACTATGGAAATAGAATTTATGACCCAAGAACAGGTAAGTTTTTGAGTATAGACCCCATTTATGGAAAATATCCAGAGTTAACACCCTACCAATTTGCAAGCAATAGACCTATTCAAGGGATTGATTTGGATGGTTTAGAATTTGTTCAACCTCCAGTTGGAAACTTAGCTCAAATGAAAGTAAAGTATGGGACAACTACTGTAACTACTTCTGGAAGAATTGAGACGACGATGTATTTAGCTACTGATTTATGTAATAAAACGGGATGGATATCCGAATTAAGGAATTTAGATGACCTTTCAAAACGCACATTCCATTATACAGAGGACACCAAATTTACTCGAGACCCTTCGCATTGGGCTGAATTTGACCAAGACAGAGGTTCTAAATCAATGCTTAGTGCAGTAGACCGTTTTGATAAAGGAATTGGTATCGGTCTTGCCGGAGCTATTGGAATTGGAGCTGGTGTTGAATTAGCTGGAGCTGGTGCTTTTAATTCAGGAATTCGTTACGCTGAGGAGGCATTTGAAATGAAATGGAAAAATATTTTAAGTCCAAGTAATGTTGGATCTGCATTATCAGATATTGGAACTCAATTTCAAAATCAAATGGATCTAAATCAGGGTGACTCTAAGATAGCTTTTGCCAAAATAAATTGGATTGGCTCTTTTGCGCAATTAAACCCACTAAAAAATAGGTATCTATCTGCTTTGACAAGTTCATTTTTTGCAAATACATTTAGTTTTACAATTGAAAAAAGGTTTGAAAAGTTTAATCCTGATGCAACAAAGATAGGTATTGGGGCAACTGGGAATTTTATAGGTGGAATTGCAGGTGATAGAGGATTAGGCGGAAGAGCGGAATTATATTTTTCAGCGTTTTTAAATTCTATCTCAAATACTACACAAAATGCCATAAATAATCCGCCGATTGGCACTAATAATACTAACACTATTAAAAATAATAATTCTCCGAGATGATAACAGCTGAGACAGTTTTTAACGACCATTTGCATGAAGGGCTAATTTACTTAGTTATAGGTTCAGTTATGGTTTTTGTACTTTATAAAGGTAGTAAGAAAAATACTGGAGCAAAATTACTTGCTTGGTTTTTTATACTTGACTCTTTTCTAACTTTTTACAATTCCTATGGATTGAGGGATAATTCTACTGAAACTGTAGGAGTGACAAATGGAATTAGAAACGCATATAGAAGGCAGGTTTTGGATTACAAATATGAATTTAATGGGGAAATTTTAGAAGGGCATACCTCACCTCCTAATAATTCTTCAAATATTATTTTAAATGGAGGAAAATATAAGGTTCATGTTTTTAAATCATTTGTATCTCATGAATGCTGGATAGATTTTTCAAAACCAGTTGAGTGAAATAATTTATAACGAAGAGTTTTAAGTTTTCATTTTCAAAAGCAAAAGTGTAATAAAAAATTGTATGATTAAAATCTATTGTAACAAAAGTTGTTACAATAGATTTCTAAAAGCAAAATTGAAAAATATTTTTTCAGATTTAGTTTTTATTTAAAAATCATCGAAAAATAGAAATTAAAGAGCAATATAAAAATGTAGATACGTGATAAAATTAATCGTCTTAGTGGGAAAGTGCGCCAATAGTTTTTGGACTCACACACAAGTTGGGGCGGTTTCGCGTGTCTTCAATGAAACCGATGAAGAATTGTATAACAGCAATATTCGTGCTATTTCTCAGCACAATAAACAATTCGGTGCGCCGATTGGCTACGCTTACGGATACGACCAACTCCATCGTATTGCTTCAATGGATGCGTGGAAGGTAAATGGTACAAATAACTTATGGCAAACAACCACAGCAAGTACCGATTATCAAGAGCGCGTGAGCTATGATGCAAACGGCAATATTACGAAGTATCGTCGTTATGGTGTAGCTACAACAGCGGCATTACTGAAAATGGATAGTCTTAATTACAAATACAACACAGGTACTAACCAATTACAGTATATAACTGATAGTGTGCCTGCAACAAATTATACCACCGATATTGATACACAAACACCGAATAATTATGGTTATGACGGTTCAGGTAATATGATTAGAGATAGCAGCCAAGGTTTTTTTGTGAATTGGTCGCCGTATGGTAAAATACGCTATATTCTTAAACCGAGTAATAACCGAATAGATTTTGGCTATGACGCCATGCAGCAACGCGTACTAAAACGTGTAGTTACAAGTGGTGATACTGTAAGAACTTACTACATACGCGATGCTCAAGGAAACACAATGGGTGTTTACACACGCCATAACGACAGTGTTATTTGGCGTGAGCAGTATATTACACCCGATTTGTTCAATGGAAATATACGTGGCATTACTCAGCACAACAAACAGCTTGGCAGGTCTATTGCTTATGCGTATGGTTACGACCAACTCCACCGCATTGCTTCAATGGATGCTTGGAAAGACAGTGCCACACTCAATCTTTGGCAAACCAAAACAGCCAATAACAACTATCAAGAAAGGGTTAATTACGATGCGAATGGCAATATTACGAAGTATCGTCGTTATGGCGTAGCCACTACGGCTGCTCTGCTGAAAATGGATAGTCTTAATTACAAATACAACGCAGGCACAAACCAATTACAGTATATAACTGATAGCGTACCCGCTACAAATTATACAACTGACATTGATAACCAATTGCCGAATAATTACGGATACGATGGGTCTGGCAATATGATTAGAGATAGCAGCCAAGGTTTTTTTGTGAATTGGTCGCCGTATGGTAAAATACGCTACGTTTTAAAACCGAGTAATAACCGATTAGATTTTGGTTACAACGCTATGCAGCAACGCGTACTTAAACGCGTAGTAACGAGTGGCGACACTGTAAGAACTTATTACATACGCGATGCGCAAGGAAACACGATGGGTGTTTATACGCGGCATAACGATTCTGTTACTTGGCGCGAGCAGTATATTTTTGGTAGTAGTAGGCTGGGACTTTATAGGGCTGATACGTTAGTGAATAAAGGACTGACCGTAATAAGTAAGTTGTACGAAGGAAAGCGAAATTATGAACTGACGAACCATCTCGGTAATGTGTTGGCGGTGATTAATGATAGAAAAGTAGACAGTTTAAGTGCAACGAACGTTAAATTAGGTTACAATGCAGTGGTTATTTCTGCGACCGATTATTTTCCTTTTGGCATGGCGATAGACAGTAGGAGTTATACATCCTCATTGTATCGTTACGGTTTTAATGGAAAGGA
>JAYTHK010000146.1:0-15922 GCA_043732665.1 Cytophagales bacterium
CTATAAAATAAACAAATCTATACAAATGAAAAACACTACTAACTTACCTGGAAGAATCGTAGCCGCAGTTATTCTGTACTTGGGTGCAGGAAAAGTACAGAGCTCCATTAAATTTTTTACAGTACTCATTTTATTGCTGTTAAATAGTACTGTATTTGCACAAACAAATGATCAACGTGCTGATAATATAGAGAATGGAACATTCAATATTTTTATGTCAGCAGACCAAAGTTACTATAAGGGCAATAGTGCTTCTGACAATAACCCTTATGGATATGGCTATTGGGTAACCGCACATTCGCTTGAGACGTTAGCGGATGTTTATCAAAGAACCCGTAATTCTGTTTACAAAGACAGAATGAAAAGTATAATTGCTGGAATCCGAAAATATAATATGTATGCGGCAGGAACTTATCACAACGATTATTACGATGACTTGGAGTGGCTTTGCCTGGCTACCTTCAATTGTTACAATGCAACCAAAGACCCAGAGTTTCTGGATGCCGTGCATCAGATATGGACTGAAATAAAAACTGGATACGCAAACGGCGCAATGTCATGGAAAAAGGGATGTACAACTCCTTGTAATAATTCCATTGCGAATGGTCCAGCTATTATCATCGCTGTTAAACTTTATCAATTAGAAGGAGATCCTGCCAACCTACAGATGGCAAAAGATATTCATGCATGGATGAAGGCGAATGTATTGAATGCTCAGGGAGGCATTTGGGATAGTCCTGGCAATCTGAATCCTGACTGGCTATTCTCTTATAACTCTGGTATGTTCATAGGTGCTTGTTTAGAACTTAGCATTGTGACGGGTACACAGTCCTACATTGATGATGGCATCACGGCATCCGAGTTTATGATGAACTATAGAAATTACAATGGTGGAGTGTTTTTCTTAAATGAAACAGGTCAAGGTGATGGTGGTTTATTCAAAGGAATTTTTGCGAAGTATTTTACTGAATTTGTTCGTGTTGGAAATTTGACATTGGCACAAAAGCAACGTTATTTAAGGATGATTAATTATACTGGTGATTTTGCATGGGCCAATTCTATGAATAAATCTAGTTTTTTAATTAGTCCTGATTGGTCTGCATTAACAAATGGATCAATTGATTTATCTACACAGGTAAGCGGTATTCATTTATTTGAGTCTATTGCTAGTTTAAACAAGGTACATGTTTATCAAGATATTAATTATGCCGGATTTTATTCTCAGCTTCCAGTAGGTACTTACACTTTGGCACAACTTCAGGTAAGAGGTGTTCTGGATAACGACATTACCTCTCTGACAATCCCTATTGGTTATGCTGTGACCGTTTATGAGAATGATAATTTTGGAGGTGCTTCTACAACCTTTAGTGCTAACACAAGTTGGCTTGCCGATTGGAACGATAGAATTTCTTCGCTAAAAATTGTAGATACCAGAACGTATATAGTGAACGCTTATCAGGACATCAATTATGGTGGTTATGCAGGAGGACTTGATATAGGCAACTATACATTAGCTCAACTGCAATCGAGAGGTATACTGGATAATGACATCACTTCTTTTAAAATCACGCCAGGGTATAAAGTAACGGTATACGACGGTGATAATTTTACAGGAGCTTCAAAGGATTTTACTTCAGATATAAATTGGCTGGCCGATTGGAACGATAAAATTTCTTCCCTTAAAATAACCACTGGACCAGCAATCGGAAATGGTAAAGGATTAACAGCAAACTATTTCAACGGTATGAATTTTGAAACACCTGTTTACAATAGAATAGATACATCAATTAATTTCAATTGGAATAATGGTTCACCAAATACAGCAGTAAACGTTGATGGCTTTTCAGCAAGATGGTCAGGTCAAATACAACCGAAGTATTCTGACACCTATACCTTCTATTTGAATACAGACAATGGCAGAAGACTCTGGATAAATGGTCAATTGATTGTAGACAAGTGGATAGACGATTGGGGAATAGAGTACACAGGTATTATAGCCTTAGTAGCAGGTCAGAAATATGACATCAAGTTGGAATACTTTGAAGACAACGGAGGGGCATCTTGTAAAATGGAATGGTCAAGTCTTTTGCAAGCCAGAGAGGTAGTGCCACAAAGCCAACTTTACTCAAATGCTCTACCTTCAATAAGCATAGCGTCTCCTGCAAACAATGCTTCTTTCACTACACCTGCTGCTGTTACGTTTAATGTAGCGACATCTGATGCGAATGGATCTGTAACCAAAGTGGATTATTATAACAGTACTAGTTTAATAGGAACTTCTACGAGTTCTCCATTCAGCTATACGTGGAGCAATGTAAGTGCTGGAAATTATTCTATTACTTCGAGAGCTACGGATAATCTTGGTGGAGTTACCGTTTCTTCTTCTACCAATATAGTGGTAAAAGCAGCAACCGCATACAACATTCTGATACAAGCCGAAGCTTATACTAATATGTTAGGTGTACAAACTGAAGCTACGACAGATGTAGGAGGTACTTTAGATGTAGGCTGGATTGATACTGGAGACTGGATGGCTTATTACACTATAAACTTTCCTGCTACAGGAGCTTATACCGTGCAGTACAGAGTCGCAAGTGTAAGTGGTGGACAATTGTCTATGGATTTGAATGCAGGATTTATTCAACTTGGTAAGGCAACTATACCTGCTACTGGCGGATGGCAAAACTGGACGACAATAACTCAAACGATCAATGTGACGGCAGGTACTTACAATGTTGGTGTTTTTGCTCAGACAGGTGGTTGGAATATTAATTGGTTCACGATCACAAGTGGCGCTAGTGGCGCTAGAATTGGTCAGTTTGATACACCTGCCATAACAGATGTTAACTCTAACTACGACTTAGGAAGTGGTGTTGAAATTTATCCAAACCCATTAGATGGGGAGTTGAGATTTATTTCTACTACTAGCCTTATAGGAGGTAGTGCAAGAATAATAAATGCAATAGGAGTAGAAGTTGTAAATACTGCTATTAATTCTGATATGATTGATCTTTCGTCTTTAAGTGCTGGTATGTATACATTACTAGTGAATAAAGACGGCAATAAATTCACGAAGAAGTTTATTAAAAGGTAACTTATCCTTATTCACTTTAATAACAAAGTGGTATTCATATCAGTGTACACTAACAAATTTTAATAAACATTAACTATACACCTCAATGTTTGCAAGATATTTGCAGGATAAGGCATCTTATTGTGTTTTTGAATACAATAAATTTCACCATCAAGAGCATCTACTATAGATAAAATCAAAAACAGTAATATTTCAACTTCTACCATTTCAGGTCGCCAATATATAATAGATTTGTTGGTAGAGGATTTAGATGAGATTATTATTGAAATAATGCTCTTAAAAAGACAAGTAAAAAGAATATAAATCCTTTCAAAATAGCTTTTTTGGGTTAATTTGAGAGGATTTATTATTCCAAATATTTTTAAAAGAATTTCATCCTCGAACCCTACAGTAGGTTATATGATTTAACACATATTATTTAATTACTGAAATTTTATCACAATAAAAATAATCACCTGCGATTGAGAATAAGCAAATAATATATTGCCCGGAAAGATTCGAAACATTAATTCCAGTCACTTTGTTAATACTGATAGTTTCCTCTTGTACTACTCTCCCTAATACATCTGTAATAGTATATTTATATAATTGACCATGTTCTCCCATTATATTTATAAATACTTCATCAGTTGCTGGATTTGGATAGAGTTGCGTAGCTAGAGTATCTTGATATTTTATAGAAATAATATTACTAAACTCATATCCTCCATTCAGATCTACTTGTCGCAGTCTGTAATAAATTGTTTCTGCTTCTTTACTTATATCAATATAGGTATACAAACTCAAAACAGTTGAATTACCTGCCCCTTTTACCTCTCCGATGTCAGTAAAATAAATTCCATCTATAGATTTTTCTATAATAAATCGGTCGTTATTTTTTTCCCCTGATGTTGTCCAGCTTAACAAAGTTTGCTGATTTTTATCCATTTGAGCAGTAAAAGAAATTAATGTTACAGGAAGACTTAAACAAATTGAGAATTCGGAAGTATTATTAGTAACGTCTGTACCGGTTACCGTTATATTTCCAGTAATAGAGGAACCAGATGTATAAGTCCAATTGCCAGCAGCATTGGCTTTAGTAGCTCCAACAAAAGTTTTCCCTTGAGGATTAGAATTGCAATTGGAACACAAATCCATCACATAAATGTGTACGCTATCGTTTGGCAATGTTGTTCCATTTACAACAGTAGAAGTACTAGCAATTAAAACAGGCGAAGATCTTCCCGTATTTCCTCGATCAGCGGGTATTCCTAAAAAATTTAAAGAAATTCCTTTATATACATTACAATATATGGAATTCCAACGAATCAAATTTCCATATTCATCGTTGTTAGAAACATACCCTCCTGAGCCTAATTCCTGCATAGGAAGAGCATCACCTACGTTTATACCATGACCTAGGTTATAGGCAATAATGTTAAATTGAACAGTATTGTTAGCGGCTGTTTGTCCAGCATTTTCAACCGATATATTAATTCCTTCTGCATGGTTAGGAATAGAGGAAAAATCAAGCCCTACACCAATGTAATTTCCACTTACTATTGCATTGTTTGCATTTGCTAATAATATTCCACATCCTACCTGAGGGTCTTTTGAATCCACAATGATATTACCTTCGTTGTTGGTTGTTCCTCCAATAATTTGGTTGTTACTTTTAGCGACAATTCCAATCACACCGTTCCCCATGTGAGCGGTTCCGTTAATATCACTTCCTACAATATTTCCTTTAATAATACTTCCAGCGCTTCCTGGATCAATATTAATTCCATGAATACCACTATTTGAAATAATATTTCCTTCTGTTAATCGATTCCCACCTATTACTACACCACCCGGTGTAGATTGTATCTGGATTCCGTGAATGGAATTTCCAATCGATGATAATCCATTTGAAGACGTACCAACGTAATTCTTTTTAATCAATATTCCCGACCCATTAACAACAGCATTAATACCAATCTGACCATTGCCTGAAATAGTATTTCCATAAACTAAAATATTGGAAGAAGAGGTAATGTAAATTCCATGCTGTGAATTTCCAAATCTAATATTTCCTGTGATATCAGTTCCTATTAGATTCCCGACAATCCTCGAACTCGTTATTCCATTATAAGAGACGCCAATCTGTCCGTTTCCGGAAATTACATTTACAGAGTCTGATGCAAGTCCTCCTATTTTATATCCCGTCCCAACTCCATATATATTAATTCCAAAATAGGAATTACCCAAAGCGGCATTTCCTGAACTATTTAGGCCAATATAATTTCCTATAATTACATTATTTGAGCTCGTATTACTTTCTATCCCATGAGAGTTATTACCAGAAATTACATTTCTTAAAGCAGTTGTAATTCCTCCAATTATATTTCCATTGGTATTAAAACCACAACAACCGTTTATCAATATACCTGCTGCTTGATTAGGTATTGGAACCATTCCAGCAGTATTGGTTCCAATATAATTTCCAACAATAATATTATTGGGAGATTGAATAATAATACCTTGAGCATTACAGTTGTTAATTATAAATCCTTTGATGGTTGAACCAATGGCGACATTACCACTATTGATTACAAATGCCTGACTGGAGGAGCTTTTTAATTCGACCATAGGAGTAGGTGATCCAATATTATACCCTGATTGAGTGGTAGCATCTATAACCATATCTCTTGTGATTGTATAGCTTCCTCCTGAGAGTATAATAGAATAGGGTCCAACTCCTGGAATGGCAAAGTTGATATAATGAGGGCCTGCAGTAGCATTTCCATTTGCCGTGTTGATGCAATAACGAAGATCTCCCAATAATCCTGCTCCAGCACCAGTATCTGTTGACACATTTACCGTATACGTTGTAGCTTGAACAAATGGCACTTTAGCCAAAAAAACGGTCAATAGAAAAAATATTTTTATTTTAAAGAAACTTTTCATAAAGATAATATTTTAGATACTGATAAACTAAATTACAAATAAAATAATACTATAACAAGAATTAATTAGATATTTTACGTTAAAAATTAAAAAGTTAATTAACATTACTATCATCCCGTTAATCATTAATTGATTATGGCATACGACCAACCATTCTCAGCATTTTTGGGGGCCCTTTTTTCAAGTAATGTAGTTTCGACTTTTCTTTTGAAATCCAAACAAGTTTGTCTTCTCAGGTCTAAAAGAGTTGAAAGTTCTTCCGCCGTTATATCTCTTCGACTACTCGTAAGAAATAATATATAAAATGCCTTTATAATAGAAAACTTAAGTTTGTGAAATATTGTATTCACCGTCGGAGATTCATCATAGCTGCACTTAGTACATCTCTTAGAGAATATTTCTTTTCCCTGGCAGAATTTTATATTGTTACATTTACGACATTTATATTCATTTTGAGGCCATTTCAATTCGGCTATAAACTTAAGACAGGAATTGTCATCTGGATAGATCTTTTTAAAATCTTCAAAACTGACCGCTTTGTTCATTATTCTTGATCGGGAAATATCTTTTACTTCGTCCTTAAGCTCAATATTATGCTTCCTTAGTAAAGTATTCAGTATAATTATTTTTTTAAACTGTTCTTCAATTTCAATCGTTCTTTCGAGAACTTTCTCTTCAAGTTCATTATTTACCTGATCTTTCAATCTTTCGTTTTGACGAAGTTGGTCAATAAGTTTGGCCTGCGTTTCCAACATAATAATTTCCGCATTTACTTTCTCCTCCTTACTTATTTTTAATCGATCTCCTATAGCATAAGAGAATATAACTATTTCAAATACCAACCCAATATTGAAAGAATAAATACTAAACAAATCACTCCAAAAAGTTATACTCCCCATACGCAGTATAAGTAGTAAAATACTTAAGAAAGTGAACGAATAGCCAAGTATATAAAAACGTGCAGCCTTGTTGCCCCTATTATAATTAATCCAAGAAGCGACATAAATTAACGTAAAAGGCAAAAAACATCCAGGTATTCCAACCTGAGCACGAATCACAAATACATCTATCGGAAAATAGATTATATATAAAAGCAATACCCACTTTATAATTCTATCAAGAAAAGGAATTGTTTCATCAAGCTTTAAGAAAACTCTTGAGTAAAGCGTAAAACTAATCGTAAGAAATAAAGGAGAAATAAGGTAAATGATTCGGTTTATAATAGGAACATCTGGCCATATAAACTGGAAGCCTATTGCATCTTCAGATAAAGTAACAATCATCGCCGCAATCACATAAATAAAATAATAAATATAAATTCGATCTTTTATAAAAATATATAATACTAGATTGTAAAAGGCCATGGCCAATAAAATTCCGTAAAAAATACCAAGGAGATAATATTCATTGAAAGCATAATACAAAAAATAATCCAATGATTTAATCTTCAAAATAATTGGATTATGAATTTCTGATACTACCTTAATATAATAGGAGCGCACATTAGTATCAGGTTCTATAGAATAAGCGAAATTTTTATAAACTAAATCTTTACTGTTAAACGGTAGACTATATCCCGCTTTTCGGACAAGAAGATTTCCTTCATTGGAAATGCTATATAATTCAAACTTATCGATATGTGGATCTAAGTTTTCAAGAATCCAAGTCTTATGATTACTATTTTTTTTAAATCTAACTTTGAAGCGAAACCAATAAGTTGATTTTGTATTTTTAATAATTGGAAATTCTTTATTTCGACCAGATGAAACAAACTCATTTTTAAAATTACCATTCAGTATTTCATTAATAGACAAATTATTTGTTTTATCTTCCAACACCTCAATACAATTTGAAAAAATAACAAAATTATTTTCAAATTTCTCTTCATTGACAATAAAAACCTCTGTTTGAAAATTAGCCTTTAAATTTGAAAAGCTCAAACAAAAAAATAAAAAAAATGTCACTCCTAATCTAATGCTCATTATCGAAAAACAATAAATAGTATCTCTTTTCATTGGATATATCATTTATAAATTATTAAAAGGTTGTGTTATGTATCTTCACTTCATTTTTAATAAACAACCTTAATTTAATATTTTCATTGCTTTTTGTATTTATTACACTAACTTTGAACGTAATTTATAAAAATAATATTAAATAGTCAAATAACCATATTTATTATGAAACCGAAAATGCTTTTCTTATGTGTGTATGCCATTACACTATTTCATAATCCTGGTGTAAAAGGTCAATCAATAGCTAAATTTGCTCCTCCAGAAGGTAAAATTCTTTTGATAATCGGTCAGGATTTAGGAGCTATCGGTGGTTTTGCAACTCCTAATAATAATGGATACATTGATCATATTAACATAAGACCAGGCGGTATTACGACTTATAGCAGCCTTCCTTCTCTTGGAGGATTAAGCGAGAATACGAATTATGGTTCGGGCGATATCTGCTCTCAGTGTATTATTGCGAATGTTAGTTATTCTAATTCTGCGCTAGCAATTGGACTCTATATGGTCAACCAAGAAAAATATATAGCCGAAGGTAATCTTGATGTACATCTTAAAATATTAGGCAAGTGGATAAAAGATACTAATCGACCCATATTCCTTAGAATTGGATATGAATTTGATGGCAACTGGAATCATTATAATCCTTCAGATTACAAAAAATCATTTCAACGCATTGTGAAACTCTTTGACACATTGCAAGTGAAAAATTGTGCTATGGTTTGGCAAGCTTGCACCTCACCTGTAGATGATATCATTGAAGGTGGCAAGCACGAAAATATTAATGATTGGTATCCTGGCGATGAATACGTGGATTGGGTAGGCTATTCTTGGTTCCTAAATTCTACCAAACAAGTTGAACTTACCGATGAAGTTGTCGATTTTGCTAGAGCCCATAAAAAACCCGTTATGGTTTGCGAATCTTCTCCTCAGGGATATGACCTACTTAATCTTACTCGCAGGAACATTGTGGCTATTTTAGACGGGCCATCCGGTACTGGAATTAAAAATAAAACACCAGAAGAAATATGGAACGAGTGGTACCTTCCTTATTTCAATTATATTGAAAAAAACAAAGACGTAATAAAAGTAGTAGCTTACATAAACGCAAATTGGGATGCTCAGCCGATGTGGGGAGCACCTTATAAAGAAGGCTATTGGGGCGATACAAGAGTGGAAGTAAATCCATATATAAAAAAGAAATGGATGGAATTTATTACTCAAGAAAAATGGCTCCATGCCTCACCCGATTTATTTCAACAATTGGGTTTTACAAAAGAAGTTAGAGGCGCCGGCTATAAAAGTCGATAGCCAATTTTAGAAGTCGAAATTCCTGATCTTAAAATGTACCCTTTAAGATTAGGACAGTATCAAAATTGAAATAATTTCATACCTTTAGATGAGTAAATAATTGTAATTTCATATTACCTATAAAATAATGTCAGAGGAGAAATATTTGAATGCGTTATCCGTAGATTGCATTATTTTTGGTTTTGACGAAGGAGAGTTAAAAGTTTTACTTATAAAAAGAAAGGACGAACCTTCTAAAGGTATTTGGGCACTTCCAGGTGGTTTCGTGGAACCAATAGAAAGCCTTGACAGTGCTGCTATGCGAATATTGCGAGAGCTTACAAGTATTCCTGATATGTACATGGAACAAGTTTATACATTTGGAGACGTAAACCGTTACCCTCTGGGTCGTGTAATTTCTGTGGCCTATTATGCTTTGGTTAAAATAAGTGATTATAACATTCAAACTACATCTAAAATTGAAGATATATCCTGGCATCCACTTTCTGAAATTAAAGAGCTCGTTTTTGATCATAAAGATATCTTGCAAAAAGCTTTGATTACTTTAAAAGAAAAAGTAAAATTCCATCCTATAGGTTTTGAATTACTTCCAGCTAAATTTACTCTTACTCAATTACAAAATCTATATGAGGTTATTATAGGTGTAGAGTTTGACAAACGAAATTTCCGAAAAAAGCTTTTAGGAATGGACCTGATTATAAAACTTGATGAGTCCCAAACCGGTGTTGCTCATAGAGCTGCTAGATTTTTCAAATTTGATCCAGTGCGTTATAAGGAATGGCAAGCACAGGGATTTAACTTTAAACTATAATTAGAAATACCAATTTTTAAGCTGTATTAAAATAAAATACAACCTTTTGTTTTTTATTTAGTATAATGACTTATAAATTAGGCTATGATTAATTCTATTTCACTTTATACAATTATTACATTTTTGATCCTTGTTTTTGTATGTGCTATACATTATTCAAAAGGTAAATCCACACTTGCTGAATATTTTCTTGCTAAAAATGGATTCAATTGGTTCATAATTGGTTTTGTTGCTTTTATAACTAATACTGCAGCTACAACATTTATTACAATTTCATCCTGGTCATTTATAGATGGACTTGTCGTATTTAATTTTGAGTTAACTGGTATCCTCTGCTGTATTATATTGTCTCTTGTTTTTGGCAGAATTTATATGTCAAATAACATATACACTACCGCTGAATATATTGGAAAAAGATTTAACAATGCTACTGCTTATATCACTAGTATTCTACTAATTTTCATGTATATCATTTCGCGTATTTCCGTCATTTTAATTTGTATAGGGTTGGTGGCTGATTTCTTTTTAGGAATAGATATATACACTTCCAGTTTATTTATGATTATTTTCTGTGGGGTGTATTCAATAATTGGAGGACAGCGCACAATTATTATGACAGGGTTTATAATGGGCTGGATAGTATTGATAGGTGGATTACTTTTACCCATTTTTATATTAAGTAAAGAAGATATCAATTCAAAAATCATAGAGCTCCCAGACAACTTTTTGAGTTTATTGAGACCAATTGGAAAAGATCCATTTTCTTGGCCTGGAGTTTTAATCGGAATGCCTATTATAGGAATATGGTATCATTGCATAAACCATGAATTAGTTCAGAAATTTTTAGGAAGTAAAAATTATCTGCATTTTCAAGCAGGAGCTTTATTTCATGGATATTTAAAATTATTAGTTTTCCCACTTGTGATCTTACCCGGCATCTTAGGATATTTTATATGCGCTGGTGTTAATTCAGATAAAATATATCCATTACTAATTTTTAGTTATGTGCCCAAAAGTATTCAAGGTATAGTAATTTGTGGGCTCTTAACTTCAGGTATGGTATCCTTATCTGCTTCTTTCAATGCTTGTTCTACACTCTTTACCTTTGATTTTTACAGAAAAATTTATCCAAATGCCAATGATTTTGTGTTAATGAATATTGGTAGAATAGCTACTATTATTATTGTAATCGTCTCTATGATCTGGTTAGTTTTATTACAAACATTTAATAGTAATATTTTTCTTTTTGTAACGTCTATACTTACCTACTTTACACCTCCTTTCGCAGTTATATACTTAACAGGCGTGTTATGGGCAAGGGCTACTCCCCGTGCAGCATTGTATACATTGGTTTCAGGTATAACTATTGGTTTTATTAAATTTACAATCACTTTTATGAATAATAATGACTGGATTATAAATGCTACATTGAAATATATCGCTGAATTTAATTTTCTCTATTTTACGATTATACTATTTGCGCTAAATCTATTTACCATAATTATTTTAAGTTACATGGAACCAGCTCAAGATATTAATTCAATCAAAACGCTGTTATTAAAAAACAATTGGAAATGGGAACTTAAGTCCGCTTCTGATATTGCTTTTCAGAAAAGAATATATGTGGCAGCGATTGGTTTGTTTATGATTATTGTTGGTATTTATGCTGTGTTTTATTAAATGCCACCAAAGGTGGCATTTAATAAATAAATAATCCAAATAAGCACATTTTAGATTCCTATAACTAAAAGTAATCTAATAATGCTCCCTCTTTTTATTAACTAGTATTGACTACGAAACTATACAAATATTAAAACATACCAGCACATATAGTTTAACTCTTCTATTTGAAATACACACTTATACTATTCATTTAGATACAAATTATTACGAGAATAAAAGAAAAAGCATTAATATATTTTTATTTTTTACTAATTTTTTGAACTGTAGATTTATCTTCTGTCTCAATTCCAAGAATATATATTCCAGAAGTAAAATCATGAAGATCCAGTAAATATCCATCTTCGGATTTTATATATTGGATAGTATTCAAAAGCTCTTGACCAATTACATCATATAATCGAAATGTAACATTACCCAATATCTTTCCTATGCCAATAGTGATAGTATTTTCAAATGGATTAGGATAAACTAATAGGACTGAAGCTAAATTAATAGAAGCTGTTTTTATACTACTTGTTGTTGTTTTCTGATTGAAATCAACTTGAACTAATCTATAATAGTTTATTCCATCAGCAGGTTTTCCATCGATAAAACTATAATCTGAATATCCATTGTAATTTCCTTTACCCTGTTCTTCTCCAATCGTTTCAAAATGTACTCCATCTGTACTTTTTTGAATCAAAAATTTGTCATTGTTAATTTCTGTTACTGTTATCCATGATAAAATTATTGAATTATTGGATGGCTTTGCCTCAAAATAAACCATTTCTACTGGCAAAGGTACATAACAACTTAATTGAGACGTATTATTACTTGCATCTGTGGCGGTAACTGAAATACGTTGTAAAAAAGACGATAGCAATCCAAGATTATGTGATAAACTCCATACTCCACCGCTTACTGTTGCAAAACCTAAATAATATTTTGCTTGACATCCGCATGAACTATCAATATAAACGTCAATCCTATCGCCATTTGTACCTGCTCCGCTTATTGTATTAGATGAAGAAGAAGAAATGGAAGGTGAAGGTTTTCCATTATTACCTGAATTGGAAGTACTACCGAAGGCTCCTGATAAGTCTAAATCTATTCCAAGTCCCGCATTACAATATATTTTATTACCAATGATTCTATTTTGGTTTCCTAAATTATTATCTGCTACTCCTACTCCATATCCATTTCCATAAGATGCGTTTCCAGTACCCGTAGAATAAGCGATTGTATTTGGCTGCAATGCTCCTGTACCTCCTACAATCATTCCTGTTCCTCCAGGAGATGATACATTCACGCCTAAAATAAATATGCCTCCTGTCAAATTTCCCGAAGAAGTTCTGGAAGTCGAAACTCCGATTACATTATTATAAATAATATGCCCCAAACCGCTTACTATATGGATTCCCAATTCTATATTATTATTAATTAGATTTCCTTTACTTGCAGAAGCTTGCCCTATTTGAAGATTTTGACAATCAATAATTACCATTCCTGATTGTTCATTACCTCTTACTAAAGTACCCGTTTTATCAGTACCAAAATAATTGCCTATTATAATTCCAGCATTGGATTGATATACGACCAATCCTTGTCCGACACCAGCTACTTTAGTGCCATTGGAAGAAATTAAATTCCGTTCGGTTATTGTACTACCTCCTATCTGAAAATTACCAGAAGCGGACAAAATTTCAATTCCATTTTTACCATTGCCCATAGAAGTAACTCCGTCGGTTTTCAACCCAACGTAATTTCCTTTTATTATAGTACCAGTGCAGCTTCCCGCTATATAAATTCCTGAACCATTGAATACAGTAACATTATCAAATAATCTTCCATTACCTGAAATTACATTTCCTTCACCAGCGTTGCTTCCTCCTATTATTGCGTTTATAGTGGCATTCGTAAGCATAATACCTACTTGTCCATTTCCGAAAACCGCTGCATTTCCTGATCCATTATTATCCGTTCCTACATAGTTGCCTTGTATTTTAACATTAGTACAATTGTTATCACACTGGAGTCCGTTTTGCAAATTAGCAGAAATAATATTTCCTAAGGCTATTGTATTGCCTCCGATCTGAATAGCATTACAGTTATTCTGAAAAAATATACCAAATACACCATTACCCAATGCCCCATTAGCAGAGGTAGTTCCAATTTTATTGGCTGTGATGGTAAAATTATTTGTATTATCAATATACAAGCCGTGTCCATTATTTCCAGAAATTACATTATTAGTAATAGAATTCCCATTAGATCCTTGATGTATATATATACCATTTGAATTATTCGCCAATGCTACTATTCCAGTAGCATCTACACCGATTGTATTTCCCGAAATTGTATTAGTAAGACTTGAGTTCTGAATTTCTATTCCATTAAA
Organism: Cytophagales bacterium; assembly: GCA_043732665.1. GTDB lineage: Bacteria > Bacteroidota > Bacteroidia > Cytophagales > Cytophagaceae > JANYCO01. The sequence continues at coordinate 14,220 of JAYTHK010000146.1, forward strand.
GGTATTCCCTGAAATGATATTATTCTGAATAATTGTACTGTTAGAACCATTAATATTTATGCCATTAGAGGCATTGCTTATAGCAACATTTCCTAACTTATTAGTGCCAATATAGTTATTAGTTATGGTTGCGTTGTTTGAACTTCCTGTTAACATAATCCCGTTTAAAGAATTTCCAGCTATAATATTTCGTTGAGAAGCTAAGGCCCCTCCAATAATAACTCTTAGTGATGATGTTTGAATACTTATACCCTCAGAACCATTACTTATTGCTGCAGTTCCGCTATTATTAATTCCTACCCGGCACCCATATATGACACAATCATTACTATTGTTGGTAATATTAATCCCAACCTGAGAATTACCTGATACAACACAATTTGATAGCATCAAATTACTGCTTGCATTACTTAACACCCCTGTACCTTGATTAGCCAGTGCGCTAGCAGTACCTGCAAGGTTAGTTCCTATAAAACTATCTTGAATAGTAACCATATTCACACCTACTAACAACATATTATTAAATCTGGCACTGTTGACGCATAAACCAATGACGGTTGAACCTGCGGCAGTAACAGCATTAAATAATAACCCATTATTAACCGTGTTATTTCCATTTATCTCTATTTTAGGGACATTTATACTATATCCAGGAGCAGTGCTGCCATCAATAATTACTTGTTGATTAACGCCAGGGAGATCGGATGTTAGGGAAATCTTACCTGATACGGTGAAATTAATAACATGAGGCCCCGTTGCACTATTTGCCAATCCAATACAATATCTTAAGTCACCTGAATTGCCAGCTCCTGATCCAAGATCAGTTAGACTATTCACTGTAAATGTACCCGCAATCATTGTATTACTTATTAAGATAGTAACCAACAACATACAGATACGAAAAATGCTAGGTAAAACGGTAGTTAAGGTTTTCATATTTCTTTAGTTTAGAGTTAATTTTTTTATCCTGTTTTTTATTATATAAATCATATTTAAATTTGTTAGTGTAAAATTAACATTATGTTAGAAAATTACAAGGGTTTATATCAATTATATTGAAAAAGTAAATGAAAAAATTTAACATAAAAAAATGATAATCAATTATATATAAAAATTCATCACGCTTAAAACTCATCATGAAAAAAACACCTTTCATATAAAATATTGTAAAATAACACTTTACATGAAAGATTAAAAAGAGAGCGATCACGTTTAAAACACAAAAAATAAAATCAAAAAAATATTTAAAAAAAACAAAATTATATCTTGAATAAACTCAATTTTGGCGGATAATGGTGAATAAGTACCTTGGAATTCCATACATATAAAATCCAGCTATCTAAAATATGAAAAGGGTAATGAGAAAAACTTACCTACAGATAATCAAAGAAGATTAAATACAATTATATATAAATATAGCCTTATGGGTACTAATAAGCTTTTCTTTATGCAGCTATTATAGCTAATTGTGCTATTCAAATTGAATAAAATTATTCAAACTTTGAATTATATACACTCCGGTCTGTAAAGAATATGCGTTATTATATAATGTAATTTGCTCCTTTGATTCAAATATTCTTTTAATGTTTGCTACTTCTTTTCCGGTCATATCCATTATGAGTATTTCCACTTCACTTTTAAGATCGCTTTGATTTATAATTTTAATCATTGGACTATCATCTAATGAATAATAGAACTTTTTA
>JAYTHK010000147.1:0-1512 GCA_043732665.1 Cytophagales bacterium
TTGGTGTTTCTCCCATCAATTGAGTTAATAATTTTTCCAGAAAATTCTGAAAACTATTCACCCATCCTTTCTGAGAATTAGTTAGCGGTTTATCGTCGGCTCCACAAAAACTAATTAATATGTCGTATTCAAATTTCATTATTATAAATTAACAGTACTATTATTCTATGATAAACTTTCGTTATTTCTTTTATACAGATCTTTTACCAATTTCTTCAAGAGCCTCTACTAAATTGTCTTTTTCTTCCAATCCTTTATGCTCTATAAATCCAGCAATAATCCCTTCCGTCATTTCATGCGACTGAGACATCATTTCATAGAAGTGCTCTTTTTCTATTTTATATAAAAGAACATCGTCGTACGCTATTATGTCTTCAGGGTTTATGTCTGAATCCAACACCAATGCCTCGCCTATTAAATCGCCTTTGGCTAATCTTGAGATTACCGTTGCTCCATATCTTATTTCGAGTGTACCTTCTACAATTACATATAACGGAATATTGCCCGTATCGCCTTTTCGCAAAATAGCCTCCCCTTTTCGTAAAATAACTTCCTCTATGTTATCGGCAATTCCAGAAAGAAATACGCCATGAATACTGGCAAACGCTTTTACTTCTTTCAACACAAAGACCTTCTCTATTTGTAATTGTTTTTTATTTCCACGTATCTCCTGAGCAAGAATAATCTCATCCAACGCCTTCTTTTTCTCTCCAATTCGTTTGGTATAGCGGTGATAAGCCTCTTTATCCAATTTATAAATAGCATAAGCTGCTGTTTCCCTCAACAATGAGTCTGGATTAAATAAGTTTGCCACCATATCGTCGGTCACTTTCGCTTCTGGCATACCGCAATATCTATACATGGCACAGGCTTTTGTCCAACGGTTTACATAATTGTAATCACGGTTAATTATTTCTATGAGAATTTCTATCGAAGAAAATTTTTCACGAAGAAAATGTTGTTGCAATTTTTCAATTTTCTCTTCGATTGAAATCTCATCCAACAAGGGAAAAAGTACTGGTTTAAGTTCGTCTGCAATAAACACGTTTAAGAGCTCAATGGCATATACAACACCTTCGGAAGTACGACTTTCTATATTCTGTCTTACCAATTGAATAGAATTAGGTTCGTAGACAAGAGATAAAAGCATGAAAATCTTATTATCTGTTGATTCGATTTCTTCAATGATTGCTCTTCGCAAATGTCTGGCTTCTGCGTCATTTCCTAATTCGGTATAGGCTGCAATACACCAAGCCGAACTGCCAATTTCTTGTTCGATAGCATGAATAATTCTTGTGGCTTTATAACCATCGGCTTGAAAAGCACAACCACTAAGCGAGAGTAAAACTTGAGCGGTAACATTTTTATCAGGGAAATCAATCTTACTCCACAAATAATCGGTTACTTCTGAACCACCGAATCGGCCGTAGATCTGTATGATTTTTACCATAACTTCTGTAGACTGACCTGATTTATAAAAGGCGGATTCTAATGCTGGAAGAACTTTTTCTC
>JAYTHK010000148.1:0-5321 GCA_043732665.1 Cytophagales bacterium
GGAATGTATTGGTTCATCGCGCCACCTGGCGTCGGTGCCCCTCGCAATGACTATTTTTTTTCACATTGGCCACGAACCTCAGCGTATAGTACTGATTTATCTTCTCCTCTCCCCAAAAAAAAGCCGAGATGAGAATCTCGGCTTTTTTTAATACTAATAGCTATCCAATCAACAACTAGCTTTTGGGCTGTGCAATTTCAATATTTACTTTTCTTCCTTTGATACGGCTATTCGTCATACCATCCATGATGTCATTGACGCTGTTGTCAGAAACCTCTACGAAAGAATATTTATCGAAAATTTCGATCATGCCTATTTGATTACTGTCGATTTTGGCTTCGCCTGTGAATGCACCTACAAGGTCACCAGCACTTACACGATCCATTTTACCTACGTTTACAAATAGTCTTACCATACCTTCCGTTTTACGGCTACGAAGAGGTTTTCTTTCAGAGCTGCTATCGCTGGTGCGTTCGCGTCTTTCTCTTCTTTCCCCACCTTCGCTTCTGCTGTCAGAAGAAGTTCTACGTTCGCGTCTTTCGCCACTTCTTTCTCCTCTATCGCTTCTATCTCCTCTGTCAGAACGTTCTTCTCTTTCTGAACTTCTTACCGTTTCTTTTTTAGCCTCACCCATAGTAAGTCTAAGCAACGAAGCAGCAATATTCTCAAGTGTTATACCTTGTTCAACATAAGTAGCTACAATTTTATGATACGAAGATAAATCAGTAGTATCAATCAATTGAGTCAACTGAGCGCTTAGTTTATTTTGTTTTAATTCAAATAATTGTTTGGTAGAAGGAGCAACACCTTTTGCTATTTTGATTTTAGCATAACGCTCAATATCTTGAATACGCATTGCTTCTCTTCTTCCTGTTACGAATGTAAAAGATCTACCTGTTTTACCAGCTCTACCAGTACGACCAATACGGTGTACATAATATTCAACATCCAAAGGAACGTCGTAGTTAAATACGGCGTCAACATTTTCTACGTCAATACCGCGAGCAGCTACGTCAGTAGCTACAAGTATATTAACCAGACCTTTTCTGAATTTGGTCATTACAGTGTTACGTTGCGCCTGTTTTAGATCACCGTGAAGCGCCTCTGCTTTGTATCCTTGAAGATTAAGTTCTTCTACCACTTCGTCAACACCTCTTTTGGTGTTACAAAATACCAACATCAATTGTAAGTTGTGTGCTTCAATAAGGTTGGTCATCATGGTAACCTTGAAGTCGTTTCTTACATCGTAATATTCTTGCTCGATAGAAGTATTAGTAAGTTCCGTAGACGTTACTTTTACGATTATCGGATTTGTCTGATAACGCTTTGTCATCTCCAAAATTGGTTTTGGCATCGTAGCCGAAAAGAAAATCGTTTGTTTTTCTTTAGGCATATCTTTTAGAATAGACTCGATGTCGTCACGGAAACCCATGTTGAGCATTTCATCTGCTTCATCCAAAACAATCATTTTTACATTTTCAAAAGAAATTGTTCTTCTGTCCATGTGATCGAGAATCCGACCTGGAGTACCGATAATAATCTGAACACCTCTTCTAAGGGCAGTTATTTGTCTTTCTATTGATTCACCGCCGTATACAGCAAGGCAATTGATTCCTTTTTTAAACTTGATTAATTTTTTAATTTCATTGGCTACCTGTACGGCCAATTCTCTTGTTGGGCACATAATAAGTGCCTGAATTCCCTTGTCACGTGGATCTAAACGGTCTATTAAAGGCACACCGAACGCAGCAGTTTTACCGGTTCCTGTTTGTGCCTGCCCAATTATGTCACGTCCCTCGAGGATGTGTGGAATCGCTTGCGACTGAATCGGTGTCGCGTTCTCAAATCCCATCTCGGCAATGGCTTCCTGTAGCTCGTCTGACAGAGCTAGCTCACTAAATTTAATTGTATTCATTAATGGATTTTTTTAATTTGGTCTGAATGTATCGACCTGATTTTTAATATATAATAAGTTGTAAAGGTACTAAAAATATATGAATTTTCTAATTAACACATAATAATTCCCAGCTTTTTAATTATTCCTTAAATTTAATATGTAATATTCAGGATGAATTGTAATGAAATAAAGATATGGCAAGTGATCTAAATAAGAGTACTATACTAACAAAAGAGAAGTCTTCAATGCCTCACGGTATCCCGTATATCATTGGTAACGAGTTGGCCGAGCGCTTTAGTTATTATGGAATGAGAGCTATTTTGGTAATTTTCATGACCACTTATCTCCAGGATTCTAATGGTAAGCTAGATGTGATGACAGACGAAGAGAGTAAGGTCTGGTACCACCTTTTTAGCTCAGCCAATTACCTTTTACCTATCCTAGGAGCCGTATTTGCAGATGCTTTATGGGGCAAATACAGAACGATTATAGCGCTGTCTATTGTGTATTGTTTTGGACATTTGGCCCTGGCTTTAGACGATACTCGATTAGGTCTGTCACTAGGCTTAACTATGATCGCTATAGGTTCAGGTGGTATAAAACCTTGTGTATCTGCACTTGTGGGTGATCAGTTTACTAAAGATAATAATCATTTATTGACAAAAGTATTTAACCTTTTCTACCTTGCTATTAATATTGGTGCTGCAATTTCTATGCTTATAACACCTTATTTACTTAGGAAATACAGTGCTTCCGTAGCTTTTGGATTACCAGGAATACTCATGATTATCGCCACGTTAATTTTTTGGTTAGGGAAAAAAAAGTATACCACACCTCCTCCTATAGGGTTTAAAAAATATTTTGAAAAATTCAAAGACAAAGAAGTACTACAAGCGATATCGTCTTTATTAGTCATTTATTTTTTCATGGCAATTTTCTGGTCACTCTACGAACAAACACCTTCTTCATGGGTCATTCAGGCGAAATCGGTTTTGGTAGACAAGCATATTGATTTGAATCTTGGGTTATTTGATTTCGAGTGGTTACGATTTGAAATTTTGCCGGATCAGTTACAATTTATAAATTCCATTTTCGTTATTATTTTTGTTCCGTTATTTTCTTTCCTTCTATATCCCCTCATCAGTAAATTTTTCCCACTGAATCCGTTAAGGAAAATGTCGATAGGTTTTTTTGTAATGGCAGTTTCATTTGTTATCATAGCCTTTATAGAGGAGAAAATAAGTGCTGGGGTAAGTGTTTCTATACTTTGGCAGGCGATAGCCTTTGCCGTGCTTACAGCGGCAGAAGTGTTGGTGTATGGAACAGGACTTGAGTTTTCATATACGCAGGCACCAGACAGTATGAAATCTTTTATTATGGGATTGTTTCTACTCTCTATTTCTGCGGGTAATTTAATTACTGCAGCTATAAATTATATCATTCAAAATGCAGATGGAACGAGCAAACTTGCTGGGGCTTCTTATTATTGGTTTTTTGTGGTCATGATGGTGATTACCGCATTTTTATTTATTTTTGTAACAAAAAATTACAAAGGAAAAGTACACATTCAAGGATAGTAATACGATAACCAAAAATTTTTAAAATAAATAGAAATTAAAAAATGTTAGATTTAATAATTGTAGTAATTTTAATAATACGAGTTGTGAAGTATGCGAATTCTAAAAATCTAAATGCATATAAATGGGGTGTTTTGTTGGCGTTAAATTGGTTTATGTTTGAGTTGTTGGGTGTTGTTTTGGCCTCTGCGCTATTGAATATAGAACTTACGGTAGATTTTGTCTATGCAAATCCAGGATATGCAGTGTTGTTGTCCGTTTTTGGTATTTGTTGCGGATTTCTGGGTTATTTTATGACCAGAAAAATGATGGACAGGGCTTCTGTTTAGCCATTTTAAAATAGAGGACTATGAAAAAATATTATTTACCTATCCTACTTCTTTTTTTTTCGGTTTTGAGTTATGCTCAAAACACTGATGTATTGAATCAGAATGTTGCAAAATTAGAATCCTTAGGTCATCCAATTAATACGGATGAATATTCTGAGTTTTCGCCTACAGTAAGCGCCGATGGTAATACGATGATCTATGGTTCAGACCGGGAAGGGAAATCCGTTTGGCGACTTTATATTACCTATCAGAATAAAGCAGGTGGATGGTCTGATCCAAAACCTTTTGAAGTGGTAAATAATTTTGTTCCCACGACTGACTTTTTGGGTGGAGCATTTTTGAGTTACGACGGAAAAACTTTGTTTTTTAGTTCGGATAAAAAAGGTTCGTTGGGTGGAATAGATATTTGGTATACGAAAAAGATAGGTGATAAATGGGGGGCACCGCAAAATATGGGTAAAGGTGTAAACTCTGCTGGTTACGATGGTTTCCCTTCCTTGTCTGCTGACGGCAAACAGCTTTATTTTATGAGAGAAGGTAAAAAGGATACCCCTACCAAACAGCGTTGTTGTGTTATTTATGTGGCTGAAAAAAAAGGAGATATTTATACCAATGCAAAACCGCTTCCGAAGCCTGTAAATACTGGATGTGAAGGTTATCCAAGGATAATGCCCGACAATAGAACACTGGTTTTTTCTTCTTATAGAAATGAAGGCAAAGGAGGTTATGATCTGTACGAATCAAAATTGCGCTCTGGTAAATGGACAAAACCTGTTTCGTTAGAATTTATCAATACCGATCGAGACGACGAGCTTGTTTCAGTGCCGCTATCAGGAGACGTGCTTTATCTGTCTAGTTCCAGCAGAAGGAGTAGAGACGATATTTACAAAGTAGAATTGCCTAAAGAATTTCGCCCAGATAAGTTCGTTACATTGGAAGGTGTGATAAGGGATGGATCTACGCACAAAATTATTTCTGCTACAGTGAAAGTGAATAATATTAATACCAAGGAAAAAATATTGGAATTGAAAAATAACGAAGTGACGGGAAAATATGCTGTACTGCTGCAAGAGGGAGAGAAGTACGATATTTCTATTTCCTCTAAGAAGAGAACATTCCATTCAGAGGTAATAGATTTACAAGAAGTAAAAAACGTTCAGGTAATAAAAAATGATGTAGAATTAAAGCCGTTGATAAAGGATGCAAGTTTTGTGTTAAATAATATCTTTTTCGGCTTCGATTCTGCCAATGTAAAAAAAGAATCAGAACTAGAGTTAGAAAGGGTAGTAGTACTGATGAATGAAAATCCAACAATGACGGTGGAAATTTCAGCACATACAGACGATAAAGGTTCGGATGTATACAATAATAGACTCTCTCAAGCCCGAGCTGAAGCAGTGGTAAATTTTTTAGTTGCAAAAGGCATCGCAAAGGAAAATCTTACTGCCAAAGGTTATGGTAAACTTCAACCCAGCGCACCCAATGACTCTGATGAAAACCGCGCAAAGAATAGGAGAG
>JAYTHK010000149.1:0-15904 GCA_043732665.1 Cytophagales bacterium
TATTTTTAGCAAATGAAATGATCTGTTTAAAATGGAATTGTTTAATATTAGCCTCAGGTGCCAGAAGAGGTAAAAATCTGAGTTGTTGAGCAGACCCTAAGTAGGGTCAACCACATTGAGATAAACCGTACTCAATGCTGACGGCATTACTACTCCTGTAATTGATGCAACACCAGGCGAACCGGTTGGTGGATTAGTTACTGTCGTTGTTGGAACCATCAAGGCAGAAGTAAGAGTTACACCATTTCCACTTGCACCCCTGCCTACAGGCATAGTGATATTAAATGAACTGCCAGAAGTATAATTAACACTATACCCATAAGTATTTGATGATAGCGTAGACGCTATCGCTGAGGCTAAATAACTTGTTGAAATTGTACTTGAAGGTATCGTATAGGTACCTAACAGGTGCGTACCATCATAAACGCCAACATTATCATACAAGGCTCCTGTTGAAGTCACAGTAATTGTTGCAGTTGCCCTTACTTCTGCTACTGCTGCAGTTGTTGTTGTATGTGGGATGGATGTGCCTGTAATTGGAAATTTATAAACTGTTTCACCAACTGTAAATGCTGCTTTTAAAGAAGTATAAGACCCTGATAAAAAATATAGCTGTTCTTCGCTATAACTATTTACCAACTTGTAATTTGGTTGAAGTGTTAAAAATTTAGCAATACTTCCGCTTGTTAAAACATGGCTGTTGTCAGTCAGAAGATTTTCAAAATTTATAATATCCAATTCACCATCATAAACGTAAAAAATAGTTGAAGTATAAGTTACTCCCAATGATGTCATTACTCCACCTGCTATTCCATATTCAGTTGCTGTCAAAATATAACCAATGATCGGTTTAGTTTTTCCCAATGCAAGTGGTGTGATATTGTTATCCACATCGTACTTAATATACGGTGCTAGTTTAGCTGAAATATTTATTGATGCTGTCGTTGGATTACTTGGTGATGGAAAACTATTTCCCTGATAAATTATATTACCTGTAATCGTTTCTGTTATTTGTAATTTGAATAAAACAAAATTGGTACTATTACTGCTTAAAGTGAAAACAACAGGATTACTTGCTGGTGAAAATCTTTTAGGCTCTTTTATTACTGTTATCATTAGGTTCTTTATTTTGTTCTGCCCAATAGTTTTTAGGGCATTCGCTTGTTAGTGATCTTGTTTTTGAAATTAAGGGGCAATGGCACAGGGAACAGCAATCAATTCCCATCATTGAATCTTTAAAAGGACATGCATTGCAGATTGATAGTCTTTTTTCTGCAATAACTTCTACTTCTGCATTAGTGAATAAAACCTTTGTCCATCCGCTTACTATTTCTTTTATCTTTTTTGCCATTATAGTTTTACTCTTTTTGAACCTTTGGAAGATTTAATTTCGCCAGAAGAATATTTACGTTTAAGAGTTTCTGATATTTTCTTTTTTGATTCATCTGAAAGTTGAAATTTTTTCATCCTTTCACTGACACTTTTACAAAATTCTGCAGAACGCTTTTTACCTTTTTGCGCTGCCATTCTTTTGTTAACTGTTTCAATGGTTTGCTTTCTTCCTTTTTTTGCTTTTGAAATTTTTAGCTTAGTTTCATCAGAAAGTTTTTGACCTTTATTTCTTGATTTACCTTTATTAGCATCACTAATTTTCTGTTTTGTTTCATCCGACATTTTCCCCTTCTTATCATCTGTGCCAGTCAATTTGCAGTTCAAACCATTTAACCCTGTTGCATCAAATAAATCTTGATAAAACCTTTCTTTTTCATTCAAATCTTTTTCGTCACATTCTTCGATGATAGAAAAAATGTGGGCATCAAAGCCATATTTTATAATCGAACGAAAAATCTTTATTTGGCTTTCTGGTGGTCGTGATTGATAAGTTTTTTTTCTTTTTTCAATATTTTTTGACTGCCCTACATAAGTTTTTCCCGTTGGTGAAGTAATTTTATAAATGCCTATTTTCTTTTCGTCTGTTCCATACATTAAAGCTTTTATTCTTTAAATATGGAAGCAGGGTTAGTTATAAATTAAATATCAGAGTTTGCGAATGATCTCGGTTACTATTAACCCTGATAAACCTTCCGCTACATCATCTATCAACTTTGGAATTTCTTTTGTATAAACATTGCGTGGTTTAAACCCTTCCTGATAAACTGTTTCCCTGATTGCATAAGCAATAGATTCAGCAGTTTCACCTTCGGTTGATGTTAGACCTCTCTTTTCAACCCATTCAATGAAGGGTGCCACAGGTGGTTTCTTATTTTTGTAACTGTATGGTGTATTATATTTTGAAACTTTAGAACCATTCACGCCCTTATCCTGAAACTTTAATTCAGGATTGGCTAATATTTCAATTGTGTTTCCTTTCTTTTGGATAACTATATCATTGATTTTACCACTCACAATCATATCTTCTGCCTGTAAGTTTAGATGTACTCTTTTGATAAATTCACCGATTGATATTTCAATCGGCTCCAATTCATTTTCTATAATAAAAGCACCTTTAGAACTTCCAAAGGCATCCAATTGACTTATTCTTGCTGCTGCTGCTGCCTGTTTTAAAGTCTGTGGCATTAGTGGTTTTTTAATCTATAGATTGCTAATATTATAATTGCTATCCACCATGTAATAGCAAGCAAAAACATTTTCTTATTTTTTATGTACTCCCACATTTATAATTTTTATTTAGTTATTTTTTTGTTTGCAATTATTCAAGTGCCATCTGTTTAATAGTGAAATTGATGTTGATACTTCACAATAAGGGCATTTCACCTTGGGTTTAGCTTTTATTGTTTCACTAATTTTTGTTTTTGTTTCTTCTGAAACAAAATGCCCCATATTTGTTTCACTCAATTTTTTATTTGGTTTACCTATTTTACTTAAACTTATATTTTTACAAGCCTCTAAAGACCGGCGTTTGCCTTTTAATTTAATTATTCGTTTTGAAATTGTATCGACAGATTGCTTTTTACCTTTTTGTGCCTCGCTACTGTTTTTATTATGTTCAACTGACCTTTGCGGTTTCTTCTTTCCCTTTAATGCTGCGCTGATTTTATTTCGTGTTTGTTTTGAAACTGCAATCCCTTTTCCATTTTTATCATCTGTTTTTGTTAACAAACAATTCAAGCCATATCCATTTAACACTTGATATTCATCCTGCCAAAATCTTTCACGTTCATTTAATTTCTGTAAACTGCATTCTTCCATAATTTCAAAAAGATGTTTTTTATAGCCGTATTTTTTTAAAGAATTGTATAGCCTTGTTTGTGCACTACATTTTGGATTTTTATAGGCCATCCATCTATTATAAATGTTAACTGCTTGACCGACGTATACTTTTGCACTGGGGGATATAAGCATATAAATTCCACATAACTTTTCTTTACTCATTAAAACTTACCTATTTGTTTTGTTTTCATTCAGTCGAATTTTTGCTTGCATTATCATTACCGTACTGAATATTTCCATAGCCGACCTTTCAAAAACTTCGTAAAAACTTATATTGGTAAATGAAGCAACATCAGCGGCAAGTAAATGCCAGCCATAATTTTCAAATTCTTTTGCTGTTGCTGCTTTCATTTCATTTTCCAAGGTATTTTCATCCAACTTTTTATCTTGTGTTCTATCTTTTTCGCTTCCAAATAAAACTTCATATTGCGATGTGATTTCTTTAGATGCTTTTTGAAGAAAAAAAAAGCTGTTTGTGCATCCACCACATTCATATTCATTGCTTCTTCTTCACTGATTTCTGTTTTTGCAAAAGCTGGAATCAATAACGGAAGGTTATTCATGAAGTCTTTTTGAAACTGTTGAAAAAGAATAAAATCATTGTAGGTCATTTCGGCTGCACTTTTCCATTTGATTGCACACTTCCTGTTAGGTAAAGGCGCTTCACTTATAAATTCAATTTTCTTTGAAAGATTTAAGATTGAAACCAAAGGCAAATCTTCTAAATCTTCAACCAGCACATCAGCTAAAATTGATATTGCTTTTAGTGTGTTATCTGCGCCGACAAATAAGTTTTCTATATCAACATCTGCAGTTGTTTCATTTTCAGAATAAACAGGTTCAGAAATTTCTATTGCACCTAATTTTGCAAAATCTGCTATGCTTACATCTTCCCATTTTGAAGGAAGCTTATTATATATTTCTTCTACAGTATATTTCATTTACTTTTTAAATATTAGATTGGATAGGTTATAGCGAGTACAGTTTCCAGTACTTGGAACCTACTGCTTGTTTGCGGTATCTGTTTGCAATGGCTAAGGCACAGATAGCATCATCATGGTAGCCACTCTTAGCTTGATATTTTGGGTGACCAGTTGAAGTAAGAAAATATTCAAAGGCCATCATTTCCTCAGATGTAGTTTCATTGAATTTTAAATTGCCTGCTTGTACATCAATGATTAATTCTTTCATTACCTGTGGCTTGCTGCTTACAGTAAATTTGAATCCTTGAATGTTTGAAATTGAGTAGGAAAGTTCTTCAAAGATTACATCACCAACACCTGTGCTATCCATCACTTTTAATATTGATGAAGGCAAGGCTTTTATCTTTTCTTTTGTCAGTGACCATTCACCACGATAACGGTCAAAATAGGTCATCTGTCCTTCTTCATCCAGGCCGATTATCACTGTGAAGTCGTTGTACTTAGCAATGTCACATCCGTATACTATAGTTTCATTCGTTGAAAGCATACTCATTGTGTTCTTCTTGATGTGTTCCATACCGAATGGATTACCACTGGTAGCTAAAGGTTCTGCTAAATACTCTTGTCTATAAGTGTCTTCTGTTACATCTTTTTTGATCTTTTCTAAAAACTCCTTTGAAACAAAAGGTGACGTGTGGGATGGAAAGTGAAACGATTCATAATTACCTTCTTTATATTTTCCTTTTAGGAATAAGCTATGAGTATATTCTAAACCGTTTGGGGTTGAACAGAATAAAGCGTCTCCGTTTGTTGTTGCAAGCGTAGGCATCATTATCTGCGTCCAAATATTTTCAAGGTCTTGAATGAAGCAAGATTCATCTATAATAATGCGGTTAAACTTGCGTCCACGCATTGAATTAGAAGCTTCACCCGAAAAGAATTTTATTGAACCACCAGTTGATAATTTAATTGTAAGGCTTGCTTTGTTGCAATCAGTTATGATTTCTTTTGGAATAAAATCTTGAATTTCAGAAAAGAATTGTTCACCCAGTGAAAATGTTGGTGTAACGTATGCTACCGCCTGTCCTTTGAACATCTTTTCCAATGACAATACAAAACATACAAAACTTTTTCCCCACCTACGACCGCAGATTAATATCCGCCATTTGGCTTTTGAATTTAAAACAGTAAGTTGCCCATCACTTAATTTAGGCAGTTGTAGTTTAAGCGTTTTCCCCATTCATATCTTCTTCCTCACTGTTTTTGTCGTTATCAATTTCCTGATGGCTTATATCAATAGTTTTTGCTTCGCCAAAGTCATCACTAAATGAAACTTCAATTTTAGTAATCTGTGTTTCCTTAGTTTCAATTGCCTTTAATTCAGGCATAATAAATTTGTTCAGGTCTTTTATGATGTTGAACTTTTCCTTTACTGTTTGCGCATCTAAATCGGATTGTTTGATGCTTAACAACAAATAGACAAGCGTTTCTTCAAGTGCCTTTCTATACTGCTTGATTGTAATTCTTGCAGGGTCTGTTCTGCTTCCTTTTTTCCTTCCACAGCCAGGAACTTTTGCCATTCCAGTTTTGAAAGTTGTTTTAGTGGTATGCCTTTTTGATCTTAATAATTTATTCTTTCTTATTTCAGCATCAATCTTTTCCTGATTCACTTTTGGTGTTGCCATTCCTTATTTTTTATTTCTTTTTACTTTTTTTATTGGTTCAGTTGTAATTATTTTTTCAACTGGTGTTATTTCTTCAACTACATTTGAAACTTCAACTACAGTTGTTTTAAGGTGTTTAGGCCACTCCCTTTGAAACCAAGCTTGAAGCATATTTAGATAGTGGAAGACACAGCTGGGGCAACTAAGATCCATTTGTATACCACCATGTATTGACTGATAAACTTCTTTCAAAGTCATCTTTTCTGCCATATCCGTAAAGTGGATTGTTCCAGTAATTTTATGTTCATCTAATTTTGATAACAACACTGCTGCTTTTTGAAAGCGTTCATCTACATTCATTTTCTAATCTTTTATTTTGGTAATATTTTTTCTTTGCATCTGAAATATTCTTTCTTGCCTGTTCAGATAAATTCTTTTTTGCATTGGACATATTCTTTCGTGCTTCATCAGACATTACTAAACCTTTGTTCCATGCCTTTTGTCCTAAGTGGCTTTCTTTTAATTTTATTTTGGTTTCGGCTGAAATAATTTTGTTCTTCTGCTTCAATCCTATTTTTTGTTTTGTTATTTCAGAATGCTGACCGGATTTATCATTCGTTTGAGTGAGTTTTAAATTCATTCCATATTCGCCTAATACCTCGTATTGATCTTGCCAATATCTTTCCAACTGATTTAATTTTTCAACTGGACACAATTCAATCACTTCAAACAGGTGGGTATCAAAACCATACTTTTCAATTGAATTATAAATTTTGCTTTGAGTTTTATCACAGCCTCTTTTATAGGTCAGTTTTCTTTTATGCAAGTCAATTGATTGCCCGATATAGACTTTTGCGCTGGGGGATATGATAATATAGATGCCACAAAACTTTTCTTTCATTCAACTTTTATTTTATCAGTACAATTCTTTTTGAAAACTTCAACAGGAACTAAATAAACACTGGCTCTATTTCCGTCACCAGCGTTGTGTTTAACAGGGAAATTATTGTCACTTATCATTTGCCTTAGCTTATCAGTAGGTGTCAGCCAATAACTGCTATTGAAGTAATACGCATAAATTTCTGCCTGTGATATTGATATGCAAGTAGGTTTTACTGTTCCATCTTTTAATGTCCTTTGAAACTCAATAGCTACATTGCCTGTTTTCCATACCAATTTATCCTGCTTACATTCAACAGTAACATTTACACCTTCGTCAATAAAATCAACTGATAAATCCCAGGCTGGAAATGAGCCTAAATCCTGTGAAGTTTTTACTGTGCAGTTGTAGTTTGTTTTGAAATATTCTGCTAACCTATTTTCAACTATATGGGCTTCCGTTAAATCTGTTTTAAACGATGCTTCTTCTTCTGAACCTAATTGAGTTCCCTTCATTCATAAATTATAAATTTTAAGTTGATGGTTGATTAGCACGTTTCCAATATCCTATAAGATCACTTGTATCTTCATCAAACGATGGGTAAAAAATATATGCACTGTAAGAATCATCTACTGCATAATAATCCCACACCCACCACAGGCCATCCATTACGGGCCTGTAGCAGATGCAATGTTTATTTGCAAATAAATATTTCTGTTCCTTCATTCATTATTTTAAATATGCAGGTGCCAGCAAATTGGCAATTGCCAATTAACTGGAATAAAAAAGGCGGTAGATTAGTACCGCCATGTTGATGAATGGGTTTTGCTTTATGCCTGTGGTGTGATTGTTTTATTCAGCTCCTTCAATAAATCAGTCAGTGCTAAACCTGCTGTTGCTATCAAAGATGTTTTTACTGCAGTCCAATCGACAGAACCTGAAACCAGTTGTGTTGCTATACCAGTTACGATTGGTATTAATAAACCTACCAGTGTTGAAAGCCATGCTTTCCAAATGTTTGAAAATTTCATTTAAGTATTTTTCCTTTTAAATAGTCACTGACCATTAATTCAGCACGCACCGGTAATCTTTTTACAAAGACCTACTGAGATTGTTGCCAATCTATTTCTGTGCTGCTACTTAATAATTTTATCAATAATAATTTTATTAATAAATTTTATTCTGTTATACTATTCTGTTATTAAAATATATTATCTGGGATGTTGTAGTCAATTTGTGACATCATTTTAGGAAAGGCAGTACGCCATTGGGTTCTATGCGGTAAATCCGGTGAAAGTTGACTTTTGAATATGACACCTTTTTATGCATAATTGTTTCAAGTGACATCATTTTTGATTGGTGATTTTAATACGAACAGTTTCAAGTGACATCATTTTTGGCAACAACTTTCAAGTGACATCATTTTTAGAAAAAAGTTTTTTAAAAATAAAATGCAGAATATTTGGATTGTGTTTTATCCATGTTTAGATTTATTCGGATCAGAAAGAAATAAGAGTTATCAGCCCCAGTTATGAACCGTCACTTGTAATTGGGGCATTTTTCAACAGATTTAAAAACACCATAATTATTTAGACTTTTTTTATTTTTTGCCCATATTTAAGTATTATAAGCTGGTGTTGTTTCGTGGTACAAATAGCAAAAGTTTGAAAAAATATTTTTAAGATTTAGTCCTTTAATAACTCGTACCACTTTAGAGTTATTTTAGGGCTAATTTTTTATAAGCAGGTTAATGAAAAAATATGTAAAACAAACAGTACTAACAGCGGAATTAAAATCAGCCATTGATGCAATACCATTTACGGCAATCGAAAGAAATAAAGCGTACAGGCTTTTAGAAATAATTTACAACTACATCCAAATTGATAAATATAAAGCGTCGGATTATATTCCATTAGCAAAGAAATTATTTATTAAACTTTTCAATGACGGAAGATATTCAAACTGGTTTCAAAAATTAGTTGATGCAAAAATCCTAATAGCCCAAAAGAATACCGCAGGCACTGCAACCTATTTTACCGGTCATTGTATTCATTATAAAATCAATCCAGCCCTATTAACAGACAACCTTTTAACAGTTGAAATCGAGCTGAAAGAAGGTTTACAAACAATCAAAATATTAGATGAAGACTGGTTTAAAGATTTTATTAAGCAGGAATTATACAGTTTGAAAGTTGATGAAGCAAAACTGTTAGCAAAAGCTGATGAAATTGTAAACTCAATTTCAAAAAATGATTTTAAAGTAGACGAAGAAATTACGCAGTCAAAATTTGAAGTAAAAAATCAACTTAATAACAAAGAATATTATACCACACTGGAAGCAGCATTGAAGTTTGCAAAAAATAGTAAGTGCAATTTAATTAAACACAAAAATAAGTTTGTCATTGCTGATCTTGAAACTTACATCGCACAGAAAAAATTTAATGTTTCAATCAGATATAAAAGTTCCATAAAAAGATTCAAGCCAGAAACAATTTTCGTAAGCCGGAACGAAACTAACAACAGGTTAGACAATAACCTTACATCACTGGGTAAACCTTTATTAAAAATCATCAAAGAAGATAATCACCTTGTTGAAATTGATTTAGCAAATTCACAGTTTGCAATTTTGGCCTACATGATGCAACAAGACCAGGACTTTACTTCAACAGCAGATTTTGAAATGTTTAAACTTCATGCCGGTAATGGAACGCTTTACAATTATTTAGCTGGTGCGCTTAACGTTTCAAGGGATGAAGCAAAATTGATCATGATGCAGGTTGGATTTTCTTCATACAAAAGTCATTCAGAAGAAAAGACACTTTTTGCAAAACATTTTCCGTCTGTTGCCGAATATATTTTCAGTTACAAAAAGAATAGTGACAAATCAGAACAGTTTCCAATTGACCTACAGACTTTTGAAAGCAGATTATTTGTAGACCATTTTTATAACCAGTTGAAAAGGGACGGCGTTTGGGTGGTAACAAAACATGATAGTCTTCTTGTTAAGAAAGAAACAGTTGATGAAGTCCTGGCCTATTTAAATAAGTGTGCTGAACAATTAAACTTTGCTTGCACATTCAGGACTGACTTAACCGAAAAAATTGAAGCTGTAATAAAAATGGAACCAAAAATTGAAGATAACTGGGATGCGAAACTATTTGCATCAGATGAAGTGTATCAAAGTGACGAAGAAAAGTATATTGAAAAATACTATGAAGAAATAAGTTGTTACAGGCATACAAAAAGATATTTCATAGAACAGTTCGGTGAAGAAGACGCTGAATTATTATATAATGATGAATTAATTCAAATTAATAAACTACTGAATCAAAAAATAGCATAATGGACACAGCAAAACAAATTCAAAAAACAGAACCTGCAAAACTTGTCAGGATGAATGTAAAAACAAGTTTAACTGATGAAGAAGAAAAAGAATATTTTAAATGCATGGACGTTTTAATGGATGCAGTTAAAACATTTGCAAAAAAATGGGGCGTTGACAATACAGAATACAGTGTCTTAATGGGTCTTAAAATGTTAAAAAAATATGGCAAATAAAATCCAACATAAAAAAGACGATTTTTTTATGGTCAGCCGGAAAGCTGACCATTTTTCTTTGAAGAAACTTGTTAAGTACGAGGTAGATGCTATCAGTATTCCACTGTTTTCCATCAATTCTGACCTTAAAATCCATCAGTAAAAGGTGTAGTCCTACCCAGCTTCCACATATATTTATCAAGTAGCTACACAGTTTTATTGAAGGATTCTGACAGCCCCAACACCTAAAGTGCCAAGCAGTCCATGGAACACATGTTTGTTCTAATAGTAACGAAGTGCATCAATAAAACTAACACCTTTCACAATGAATTTGCCCAGCATAATTGTTGGGCATTTTTATAGGTGTATGAGTGATTGGAAACTGTTTACAAAATCTATTCCGTGAGTAAGGCCACCTTTTAATGCAGCTTTTATCAACTCCTTTTTTGCAACATCAACAACATCCCAAAAAAGTTTAGGGCTTTGTTTTTTTGTATAAGCCAATATTGTTTTAAAACTAGCCTTTATAATTTTTTTTGACCTGTTTTGAATATTATCTTTTAAATCTTTTACATCATCAACTATCTTTTTTATTTCTTCCGTCTGTGTTTCTTCTTGTAACCTTGATTCAAAGTAGGTAAGGTATCTATAGATAAACTTTTGCCTTTCATCATCATATGCTTCTTCATCCCCTTCTTCGTCTATAAATTCAAATTCGGCTTCAATTTCCTTTTCATATTGTTTAAGGAAACGATCTTCTGGATTGAGTTTTATTTCATCGTATTTCTTTATCATTTCAAGCCATCCTAAATATCGCTTCGGAATATCAGCAAACGCAATTTGATTCAGTGCATGTTCATTTAGATTATCATATTTTTGCGGCCAATAATCTACAGACAGTCCTTTTGTAACAACTGTTGTTTCTAATTCTGATTGGGGGTAAATTATACCGAATGAAAATTTATAATTTTCTGCCACATACTTGCAGATAACTAAATATTCATTGTCCCGCCATTCAAATTTCACAAGCCCATCCGTGGTAAATTCAAATTCCCGAAACTCTTCTAATAAGGTTTCCAAACGTTCAAGTGTTTGCAAAGAAAACTGTGACTGATCTATCATACAACTAAGATAAAATAAATATGGACATTTTTAGTTCAAAAAAGTAATCTGCCCATATTTAAAAAAGAAAGCAAAAAATGGCAACGATTATTCCACCAGTAAAACCAAAAGGAGCTAAGATGATTCATCCAACAAAACAAGAGTTAAGAACAGAAATAGCAAGATTGAAAACTATCATTGATGAACTTCTTAACACCATCACTGAAAAAGAAAATGATATAAGAGTAATTAAAAAAATCGTTGTAGACTTTAACCAACCTAATGAAAAATAATAGCAAACAAATCAGCATAAAATTTGAAACAGGAACTGCTGTTCTTGAAAACAGACTAAGAAGATTAAAAACAAAATTAGACCAGGTGAAGGCATTGATTGATGAAATTAATTCCACTCCTGTTGTTATCAATACAATCAACAATTCAGGTAAAATAAATTCAATCAAGTAGTACTAATTTACTAAAGTACTGCGGTACTAATCTAAAAATTATAAGCCCCTTTTATGAGGGGCTTTTTTATGTTCTGTTAGGTTAGTATATTTAGGCTTATGACATATGACATTTTAAAAAAAATATTTTCTTACCCTGCAGATTTGCATACCATAACTTTTCAATTTGAAGTATGTGATTGGTTAAAAAATGCAGTCGGATTAAATGAATATTTTGAAAACCTAAGTATTGAAAGAAAATCCCTGTTATTAAAATATTTGTATGAATTAGATTGGAAAATCAGTAGGGAATTAAAAACCGAGTTAGAAATAAATCGGATTGAAAATAAAGAAGCTTTAAAAGAATACTGTGATATGCTTCTTACTAAATTATATTTTATCTACAATAATTTAACTGAACTAATTAAATATCGAAGTATTCCAATTCCAGATGATGTTACATTGGATGAATTTATTTTAGCAAAAGCCGGAAGACCTAGACAAGATGACTATAACCTTATCACGATTGAAAGTGTAATTATTTTTTATGCTGCATCAATCAAACGGATTATTGATATTGTTGAAATTGAAAATAATGTCAGCTTATCTACATTGCCAGAAAAAATTCTTGATAATTTAGCTATCAAAATAATCTACATTCATTTTTCCAAGATTCGTGAGTATTTGCAAACCCATCTGAAAGAGTGTAACATCAACATTAGTCCTAAAATATTAGCTACAGCAGTGTCTTCAATTACTGGTGGTGAACCCAGTCATGTTCAAACTTTACTGTCTGATGTAACAAGTCTTGAATTAGGTAGGCCACATCCACACTACGCAGATAAAAACATAAAAGAAGCAATTCGGCAACTTCAAAGGGATGGTTTTGGAATAGGTAAATTGCCCCAATCTTTAAACAAACCCAATAAAAAATAGTAAAAATTAATTTTTAAATATTTATTACTACAGCCTTTACCACATTGACTTTCCCCTGATTTGTTGGCGTAAATTTGTGCTAACAAAGGCAGTAAAGCCTTCAACATTCAGGATACTTTGATTAGCTATAAAAAGTCCTGCCTGTAAATTTCAAAACAATTATTTAACACTTTTAAAAAATTTCTGTAAAAAAGGAAACAGGAATTCTATTGCCCAAAAATTAAAAAAATAAGTTATGGAACAAGTAGCTAATAAAAAAGTATGGTTGCCACAAGAATGGCCTAATCAAAGCAAAAAAAAGCTTCTAAAATCAATGAAAAAGAAAATTGATAATAGAAGCACCGTCACTGCGCTGGGCAATGCCATCGAAAGACAGGAAATTCATAAAGCAGACCACGTAAGGAAATTCTTCAAAGGAATTATTGATAGAACCGATTACGGTACAATTGAAGAAGAAACTATTTTAATCACCAAGGTTGAAACTCTATGGCTTAATTATCCAAATTCCAACATACGGGTGGACTTAGAATATTACAGCCTTGATGGAACTTTCAGCGATGAATGTGATTCTATAACAGTAAAATGGATTGGCAAGGATGGTGAAATAAAAGACACTAAAACATTCGGTTAGAACAAACAGCGGCCATCTACAATGGGTAGTTGCATTTATCAACAATTTAAATTAATTACTTTGAAAAAGTTAAAAAAAACCGAACAGGCTTTCTTAAATATATGGGAAGCGAAATATGAACTGGAAAGTTATGTAAACCGCAACCCTGTTGATAGCAAAATGGCAAATATTGTATTGAATCTTTTGATAGATGTATATGATATACAAGATTCCGAAAAACTACTTACGCCAGAACAAAAGCACCGGTATTTGGAGTTAGTTAAACTGTCAATACGTTATAATCAGGATGCCCTTGGCGAACTGGAAAGGAAAGCTGATGAATTAGGGGACTAATCAATAAGTAATAAAAAAAACACAGCAGCCATTTATGAGGTGGCTGCTATTAGTAAACTCTAAAAAAAATTATGAAAAAAAATAAAAAGGTAGTCGGCCTATTTGATGCATTCTGTGACGGCTATAAGAATGAATGTGAATATAATGCTACGTTTTTTAACCAATTAATCAGTAGTTTTTATAAACAAGGATTTAAGTGCGAACACAGTGTGGACATTGGTGTAATAGTTTGCGAAATAGAAAATCTTGGTGCAAAGGTATCAGTCATTTTTGATTTAGAAAAAGATGGCATTGAAATGAAGTATGCTAAAGACACATTTAATACATCTTTTACTGTGTTTGATAAAAGACTGTCTTTTCATACAGTGTTAGAATCAAATCCATCATTGGCATTTGTAGGTAAACTTAAAGAGTATTTAGATATCATGCCAAACAGTAGCCATGATGAAACCACTCACGATGACGGTATGGAAGAATTTATGATGAACTATAATTTTCGGGCGCAGGAAAATGGTATTTTTTATGGGATTACACTGCTGGTCAAATATGAAGAAGGGCGAATTAAAATTGATTGCATAATAAGTTCTAAGGATAAAAATTGTACAGCAACAGGGCTGCCTAAATCTGTAGACATTGTAAGGAAAACGATAGAATGGTTTCAGATAACAGTTAATTCAATACTCGATGGAAATGCTATTATAAATAGCGCCTTTACGTCTGATTAAATTTGTTCTGATAGTAACTAAAAATTTATGGGTTAATTGTTAATAAATAGCCCTGCTGTTTCTACAGTGGGGTTTTTAAGATGCATAGCTAACGTAGGTATTACTTTGATACGGGTTGATATTATCGTAATTTAGTATAAATCATTTGTGCCTAATACAAAGGTGCTTTCTAAGTAAACCTTGATACATTCAAAGCACTGCTTTTTTAGTGGGTTTTTTTAAGATGGTTCACTATCAATCAAAGATCCCAAGTTGAACTGATCTATATAAGCGTCCAATCGTGGGAAATTTGATGCACTATCTGACTACTTTGAAGCGTATATGATAGGATGGTTTGGGTAACAACTATATCATACATCCTTTTAGCTTAATTACAGACTCACAACATTAATAAAATTAGGTCTTAATTTAGCTTGTACTTGTCCAATTTCAAAAGGTATTTCATCGGGCCTATAATTATCGCATATATCAATGTTATAGATATCATCGCCTACAACAGACTTACTTATAGATTTGATACCAGCAACAGGTAAGTAATAATTTATTTGCTTTTGCAAACTGGAAACTCTTTTTCCCGTTGTAATTTTTTCTTTTAGGGTTACGATTATGAAATCCATAATTTAAAGGCACATTGTTTTATTAGTGTGATTCAAAGGTATTTCAAATGTGCAGTTTATTCGAAAATAAGAACGTTTTCCATTTCAACTCCTTCCAACAATTAGAATGAAAATGGAATTATGCCTTCTTCATCAATCATTGAAAGCATTCAGATAAGGTATGATGATAGCAGAACCATTTTTCTATGTCGGGAAGATGAAAATGTCTTCCACTATTAAACATCAATGGTTGAAAGCAGTTTGTTTTCCACACACAACATAAAAACATGAATTCTAACCAGTAAGAATGAAACAGCTTACTATCTTTATTTGAAAAAATAGATTATGCCCAAAAGAACAGTATTATTTGATGAAGACAATAATGAATTAGAATGTTACATTAACGATAAAGGAAAAGCCTTTATCAGTATAGGCCCAAAGGGTGAAGACGAACTTTATCATAGCGGTTACATTACTTTAAATAAAGCTGATGTAGATGAATTGGTAGTTATTTTATCTGAACTATCAAAACAAATGGAATATTGAGTTGCAGTTATTTAGTTTGCCTAAACGATTCTTAGGTGCAGTACTCAACTGAACTTATTTCAATTGATAATTGATATAGAAGGGATGTTTTAACTGAAAGGAAAAGGTATACTTCAAAGGAATATTTCACCTTATATGCACTGCATTGATGCACTATCTATTGCACTTGATATAAAAGGTATGATAAGATAAAACTGGATAACTAAATACTACTAAAGAAGATTTTATTGAAGATAAATCTGTGTTGTTGCATGCCATGCAAGCGCTCTACCAACTGAGCTAATTCCCCAAACGGACTGCAAATATATACGCATTGCCATTTGCTTCAAAATCATTTTTTAAAGTTTCTCTTTTTGAC
>JAYTHK010000150.1:0-5312 GCA_043732665.1 Cytophagales bacterium
TTTGGCTCAAGCCGTTTGGGTTTGTACAGAGCAGATACTTTAGTGAATAAAGGTCTGACTGTAATTTCAAAACTATACGAAGGTAAGCGCAATTACGAACTGACAAACCATCTCGGAAACGTGATGGCGGTAATTAATGACCGCAAAGCAGATACGACAATTGGTGTGAATAAGGGTTATAACGCGGTGGTAATAAGCGCGACGGATTATTTTCCGTTTGGTATGGCGATAGATTCGAGAAGTTATACGTCAGCGTTGTATCGGTATGGTTTTAATGGCAAGGAGAATGATAAAGAAACGGGGGAACAGGATTATGGTATGCGGATTTACGACCAGAAGGGATGTAGATTCTTAAGTTTGGATCCAATTGGACGGAAGTTTCCTGAATTGTCGCCATATCAATTTGCTTCTAATTCCCCAATCCAATCCATAGATTTAGATGGATTAGAGGGAGTTCGGGAAATAGATATTTTAACGGGCAACAATACCATGATGATTGATTTATATTTTGTCCCTAAAAACTTGCCCATCAAAACCTATGATCAACGCTTTACTCTTGAGCAAGCTATGGAGGTTAAAGAGGGGATAATGAAAGAATTTAACAAACAAGACTTCTTTGACGAAAAGGGGAATAAAGTAGATCTTGAAATAAATATAATTCCAATAAGCGTTAAATCTAAAATCGAAGCTTTATCAAAAGTTTCTATCGCAAACGCCTCATATCCTGGGCACCTCCAAGATCCGAGAGCAATTTTATTAGAGAAGTTTGATGAGGTTACAAATTATGATAAAGATGGAAATGTAACGGGAATAACTATGGCTAATTCTACGACAGGAATACTTAGGGCAAATTCTAAATTTAACACCCATGCTAACACCCATGAGCTATTCCATGATTTTATACACAATCACCCAAATGCGTCTGAAGAAACAAAAAAATTAATTGACCCAAGTAATCAAGAACCTGGTCATTTAAAGTCGGGAGGTATTTTTGTATACAAAAATGTAGATAAAGGAATTAAAGAACAGGGTTTGAATCAAAAAACATATCCGATGCTCTAAAAACTATGCCTGTTGCTAAATTCTCTAAGACAAATAATAACAAATTAATAGATAAATTGAATGAAATTACAAAAACTAAAAACAATAAAAAAATATGAAAAAAAATTTATTGTTTTTAGCTATTGGCAGCTTTTTGCCACTTCTTTCTATTACAGCTCAAACCTGTAACCAGAAATGTGGTGAAATTATTTATGTTAAATTTTTTTTTGAGACTAAAGATAAATCATTATGGGGTTTAGATTATTATTATTTTAATGACACGCTTTATTCAGGAGAGATGGAAAAAAGTATTTTAAATTCTCATTGCCAACTGGATTCGTTATGTGTTTTTTCGGACGATTATTTTGTTATGAAAAAAACTTCAGATAGTGTTAGGGTCAAACAGCATTTTAAAACAAGATATAAAGAGATTAATGATTTTTTTTATTGGCAATGCTATAAAATAGAAGCAAAATTTACTTTTTCAAGTTGCCCAATTGAATTTCCAGATTTTTTAAAATTTAATTATAATCATGTTTATACCACTTTACTGCCTATTTCAATAAATCTAAAAAGTGTAAAACCTACCAAGCTGCCAAAAAGTCTTGTGAAGTTGTTTTATAAAAATATTGAAAATATAAGATACTTGGAAGAAAATGACTACTGGAAATTTGAAGAATATATTTCTAAGAATCGAAAGTGAGATGCTCTAAAATTTTTGAATGATATGCTCTAAAATTTTTGGACCAAAAGCAGTAAAAAGATAAGTTTTAAAAAGCAAAACGCGAAAAAATTTACTAACGTTTTGCAAAACGTTCATTGACATTGAGGGAAAAAACATAAAAAAGTGCAAGAGTAAAACGGCATTTGCACAATGCAACGTGCGTGGGTTTTAAAATTAAACCCACGCAGTGTTTGCGTTTATAAAAGCCCAAACAACTATATTTACGATAAGTCGGGTAACATGGTGGCGGATAATTCTCAGTCAATGTCTGTCAGTTGGTCGCCGTATGGGAAAATACTTCAAAACAACAAGGCTGGCGGTGCGAACCTAACCTTTGGGTATAACGCGATGCAGCAAAGGGTACTCAAAAGAGTGGTGCTTGCAGGTGATACAACACGCACCTACTACATCAGAGATGCGCAAGGCAACACGATGGGTGTGTATACGCGGCATAATGACAGTGTGAGTTGGCGAGAGCAGTATATTTTTGGCAGTAGCAGGCTTGGTTTATATAGAGCAGATACACTTGTGAACAAAGGTTTGCAAGTAATATCAAAACTATATGAAGGAAAGAGAAACTACGAACTGACAAACCACCTTGGTAACGTCATGGCAGTGATAAATGACCGCAAAGCAGATACGACAATTGGTGTGAACAAGGGTTATAACGCGGTGGTAATAAGTGCGACGGACTACTATCCCTTCGGAATGTCTATAGATTCGAGGAGTTATACTTCATCGCTGTATCGTTTCGGTTTTAATGGCAAGGAAAACGATAAAGAAACGGGAGAAATTGATTTTGGTGATAGGTTATACGATCCAAGAATTGGCGGACGTTTTTTATCAATAGATTTCTCAACAAAGAAATATCCTAGCAATTCTCCTTATTCTTCGTTTAACAATAATCCAATAATTTTTGTGGATCCAGATGGAAACGATAATGTGATTTATATCCTTACACTGCCTAATGTGCCAAAATTGCTGGTTGATAAAGCTATTGCAAATGCAAATGCATATCTCAGAATTATGGGTTTGAAAACAACTGTTGTTCGAGCAGAAGCTAATTTTTATATATCTAAAGTAGATGCTACTGATGGATTAGTACTAATAGGTAATCATAAAATAGACGTAGCAAAATTTGCGCAAAATAATAAATACCTTCAAGGCACAGTTGATCCAAATTTCTTAGATAAAAGTAAAGGTAAAGCTGGCACTATTGAGGATTGGACAAATTTTGATTCACAAATAAACCCTGAAGTAACTGCTCGGCCTAAAGAAGGTAAAATCGGAATAGGTGTTGTAGCCATTGATAAATTAGAAGAAACAAAAAAAGATTTTCAAGATCCTTTAAACATAACAAAGGGTTTTAAATCTTCTTTAAAAAATGTTGAACAATTATTAGGTTTAATTATTGTTCATGCTGCTGGACATGAAGCTGGACAATTGCACGAAACTTATATGGGAGTCGAAATAAACGATGATAAAAACGGATTTATGGGTAATGGAAATGCGCTTAAAAAACAATTTTTGGGATTTAATGGAACACTCACAAGAGAGCCTTTAAAAAGTGTTGAGCAGCTTTTTACCACTGATACTTCAGGAAATCGTGGTATGCCTAGGACAGATCCTAGCGTAGTTGATAAGTTAAAAAATAAATATCAACCTAATAATCAAGAACCTAAAGCAAGAGCAAACGAAAAAAATTAAATAATGAAAAAGGCAATTTTTATTTTAACCATGTTTTCAATGTGTATAAACTTACACAATGAAAGGGATTTACTATTCTTTAAGTGCGATATGCCCGAAATAAATAAAACGTTAGTATTTAACTCACCACTAAAAATAAAAGAAGTAAGGCGAAAGAAGTTGTATTTTAACAATGATATTTATGCAAGTTATTATTTCTTAGATTCATTAAAAAAAATTATCGCAGAAATATGGGTTAAAAAAAATTCTTGCCTTAGTAGTATAGGATATGAAAATTATATTTCACACGAAATTCATTATCAACAACTTTTTCAAGAGAAATTATATTCGGAGTCTAAAAATGATTTCTTCCCGCATAATTTTTTTTCTTACAGTTTTTTAAAGACAAAAAAAGGGAATTTATTGGCAGCAAAATATAGTTTGAATCCTGATACCATTCCAGAAAAAATTGTTATCAGTATGGAAAATGAAATAGAGTCTTTTAGACCTGACAAAAATATATTTTCAACTAACATAGGTTTTCAACTCGATTCTCTAGAAATTAGTTTTTCAATATTCACTACACCATTAGATACGAGCAAGGCACAAATTGAAAAAATTCTTGTTCCGATAGTAAACACTCTTAAAATTTATTAAAGAATTAAGGTATTTCAAATTTTTGAAAAAAAAAAGCGAGAAAAAGTGAGCTGCTCCCCAATTTTCGGACAAAAATTACCAAAAAGATAAGTGTTAAAAAGCAAAGCGGGTAAAATTTTACTTTGGTTTTGCCAAACGTTCATTGACATTGAGGGAAAAAACATAAAAGTGCAAAAAGAAAAATGGCTTTTGTACAATGCAACGTGCGTGGGTTTTAAAAAATAAACCCACGTAGTGCTTGCAAAACGGTTGATAAATTACTATTGCCAGCCCAGTTTCAACAACGGATATTGATAACCAAAACCCGAACAATTATATTTATGATAAGAGCGGCAATATGGTAGCGGATAACTCGCAATCTATGTCTGTATCTTGGTCGCCGTATGGAAAAATACTTCAAAACAACAAGGCTGGTGGTGCGAGTTTAGCGTTTGGTTATAACGCGATGCAGCAGCGTGTGCTAAAACGGGTTGTTTTAGCGGGTGACACCACAAGAACGTATTATATACGCGATGCGCAAGGAAACACAATGGGTGTTTATACGCGACATAATGATTCTGTGAGTTGGCGCGAGCAGTATATTTTTGGCAGTAGTAGGCTTGGACTTTATAGGGCTGATACGTTAGTGAATAAAGGTTTGCAAACAATTTCTAAGCTTTACGAAGGCAAACGAAACTATGAATTGACCAACCATCTCGGTAATGTGATGGCGGTGATTAATGATAGAAAAACGGACAGTTTAAGCGGCACAACGAAAGTTGGTTATAATGCGGTGGTTATTTCTGCTATGGACTACTATCCGTTTGGAATGGGTATAGATTCAAGAACCTATTCATTTTCGAGTTATAGGTATGGTTTTAATGGCAAAGAGAACGACAAAGAGACGGGTGAGCAGGATTATGGGATGAGGATTTACGACCCAAGAATAGGGAAGTTTTTGAGTGTGGATCCGTTGAGTAGGCAATATCCTTTTTATTCACCTTATGAATTTGCTGGAGATACGCCAATAAGAGCAATAGATTTAGATGGTAAAGAGCCATGGTTTACTCCAAATAGAATGTATTCAATTAAATATTACAATCTTTTCAATCATAAAACTGATATTTTCACCGATATGGCTACTAAAGATATAACTAAATATCAAAGCGATGCGATACATAAACTTCAAATGTTTCAAAACGACAATTTTCCATTGTATTCTAAC
>JAYTHK010000151.1:0-1507 GCA_043732665.1 Cytophagales bacterium
TCTTCTATTAATTTTTCCTCGAAATTAACAATCTTCCACTCTCCTTCTATCGTCTCTACAAGTGCAGTAAGTGATTCCACCCAGTCGCCAGAATTCATGTACATGATGCCGTTAATAATTTTCAAAGCTGGCTGGTGAATATGACCACAAATAATGCCGTCACATTTTTTAATTCTAGCCATTGCCGACAGTTGTTCTTCGTAGTCGTTTACATAAGATACTGCAGACTTCACTTTCGATTTTATGGCTTGAGAAAGCGAATAGTAGGGCAACCCTCTTTTTACTCGGTAATTGTTGTAACGTTGGTTCATCCAAAGCAAAAAAGTATAGCCTATATCTCCCAGTTTTGCTACCCATTTGAGGTTAGTCGTTATAGAATCAAAGACATCTCCGTGAATTACGTAAAACTTTTTCCCATTCGATTCATAGAAGTAGTCTCTCTGAATGCTAATATTCCCCAACTGTATAGGAATAAATTGATCTAAAAAATCATCGTGGTTTCCTCTAAGGTAAATCACTTTAGTTTCGTAATCGTCAATAACCTTTAATACGCGTTTAAAAAATTTGGTGTGTTTGTTCTTCCACTTTCCATATTTTTTTAATTGCCATCCGTCAATAATATCTCCATTTAGAATTAATGTTTGACAAATATTTTGTTTTAAAAATTGAGTTACCTCTTTTGCTTTTGAGCCAGCTGTGCCTAAGTGTAGGTCAGAAAGTACGATAGTTTTATAAACAGTTTTCATACGGTGTTTTAACAAAAGTACCATTCAGATATAAAGTTACTATTACCGATTTGTTAAGAAATAATGAAATTGATCATATAGCCTTCATTATTCATAATGCATTGTCCAATCTAGCAACTTAACATAACCTTATTCCAAAAAAGAATAAATGCATAAATAAGTTTAATAATTTAGCCTACCAAAAACAGAGGATGATTATGCATAGATTTGAAATAGTAGAAAATGTATTGTGTGAAAGAAGCGTAGCACATTTGTTGGCATGCAAGAATAAGTCTGCGACAGAAAAAAATATTATCAATTATAATTACTTAAAGAAAAAACAAAAACTATTTAAACTTATCTCTTTAAGAAAGATTAGAAAAAAAATTAAAAAGAAACTAAGAAAGGCAATAAGAGCACTAAGAAACCAACTCTTTCCTGCTGCCTCTGCACAATTGATATAATATTACGAAATCTAGCATGAGATTCTTGTTGTGCTGTCAGGGCAAATGCAACCAAAAATGTCACTTATGTTTAATGGCTGGATAGTATATTATTAAAGAGCCCTCTCTAAATCTCCCTCGGGGGCAATGTTAAATGCGTTTGCGCTGGTTGTATTGTTAGCCATTTTTTTTTCCAGATAATTTCTCTTATGTTATATGAGATTTATCATGGGAAACAAAGAAAAAAAGGATTAGATATTTTATTCGCCAATGCAGATATACTGCGTTGTGTATGTTTAAGATTGTATCAAAATAAGAGATACAATGGAAAGATACAAA
>JAYTHK010000152.1:0-5295 GCA_043732665.1 Cytophagales bacterium
ATAACGAGCTTATTGTTGATTATGATTATTCTCTATTTAATTAAAATTGTTGTTGTTTAATTTAGTTTAAATGTCCGACTTTCAATATACCACTGCTCAACAAGCACTTTCCGTTTTAAAATCAGGAAACAATGTTTTTGTTCAAACAGCATCTGCTGCTCCCCAACAATTGATAAGAGCTATGGTTGATAATTTCAGTAATCTTTCGAATATATCTATTTATCATTTACATACCGAAGGAATTGCTCCTTATACGGATCCACGCTATAAAAATATTTTCAATACTCATTGTTTTTTTATAGCGAATAATACTCGTGCGGCAGTTAATGCAGGAAATGCTGACTATATACCTATTTTTTTGAGTGAGATTCCTGCTTTGTTTCGTAAGAAAATAATACCAATAGATGTTGCTTTAGTTCATGTTTCTCCTCCTGATAAACATGGATATTGTAGTTTGGGAGTTTCTGTTGATGTAGCACTTAGTGCAATAGAGAGTGCTACGTATATTATTGCCCAAGTAAATTCAAACATGCCAAGAACACATGGAGGAGGTATTATGCATGCTTCTAAATTCAGTGCATTGGTGCAGGTAAATGATCCTATTCCCGAAATTAATATTGGAAGTCCGGATGAAACGGAAATGAAAATTGCGGAGTATGTAGCAAGCCTTATAGAAGATGGAGCTACTTTGCAAACAGGAATTGGTAAGATACCGAATGCTGTGTTAAGTAAACTTACGAACCATAAAAAAATCGGTATTCATTCTGAAATGTTTTCAGATGGTATCATCGATTTAGTTGAAAAAGGAGTTATCACTGGTGAGTTAAAAAAGAAACATCCTCATAAAATTATTGGGGGTTTTGTATCGGGTACAAAAAAAATATACGATTATATAAATGATAATCCATTATTTGAATTACACGATGCCTCTTATGTTAACGACACCTACGTTATCATGCAAAATCCAAAAGTTACTTCTATTAACAGCGCAGTGGAGATAGATTTAACCGGACAAGTTTGTGCAGACTCGATAGGTTTTCATTTATACTCAGGTGTGGGAGGACAAATAGATTTTATTCGTGGAGCATCTTTATCTGAGGGAGGCAAACCCATTATCGCAATGTCTTCTACAACAAAGAAAGGAGAATCGAAAATTGTAAGTATGCTTAAAAATGGAGCAGGTGTTGTTACTACCAGGGCACACATTCATTATGTAGTAACAGAATATGGCATAGCTAATTTATATGGCAAAAACATAAAACAAAGGATAGAAGCATTAATTAATATTGCTCATCCTGATCATAAAGAAACTCTTGCAAAAGAAGCGTTTGATTTATGGAAGATTGCATAGCTTGACTATGCAAGCAATATAATACAATATTACAATACAACTGAGTTGAGAACTTTGTTGGCTGCTAGGTAATAGAAATTAGATCAAAAACTTACAATATTTGGCATAATATCATATCTGTCTAGTCAGTTTCATTAAAAATCAATAAATAATCGCAATACCACCACCCCATTTCATATCTCCATCGTAATGCGAAGAAAGGGCAATATATTTGGTTAAAATATATCTTGCGCCAATCATATACTCCAAATCTGTGTTCACCAAGGAGGTTAACCGCAAACGTTTTGTAATAGGTATATCTTCTCTTCCAAGTTGAAGACGGATTAAACCTGTATTGTCTACCCGCAAATCCGCTAAAATAAAAAGAGGTAGTAAATATTGTACACCAGCGCAAAATACCTGCCTGTTATTTTTTGTATTCTTATTCCCGTAGATATTATCTCCATTATTTGGATTATAATAACCGTTTTTCCTATAACGCAAGTCCCAACCTACATATACTCTCAAAAATTGATTTTTACCAATATATCTCCCAATATGACTTTCTGATTCATAACCCATCTGACTATTTAATCCTAATCTCCATTCTGTGCTGATAAAATTTCTTTTATTTGAAAGCATAAACTCACCATCACTTCCATTGCTTTCCAGTCCAATATGAGCCATAGCATGCCAAGTTTTATCATCTCTGTATAGTTTTTTTATTGACTGTTTAGGATTAGGTAATTGAGGATTTGGCGGTGAATTTTCATAACTGAAAACCCTTCCCATCCCGCTCATCATGTGATATAAAATATGACAATGAAAAAACCAATCACCACTTTCAGTGGCAGCAAACTCTATACTATCCGTTTCCATTGGTAAAATGTCGAGTACATTTTTTAAAGGTGAATAATCTCCCTGCCCATTTAATACCCTGAAAAAGTGACCGTGTAAATGCATGGGATGTCTCATCATACTGGCATTTTCTATAATGATTTTTACATTTCCTCCTTTTTTAATCATTATTTTATCAGATTCAGAAACGGTCTTATTGTCAATCGTCCATAAGTAACGCAACATATTTCCTGTGAGTTTAAAATGCAAAATTTTTGTTGGGACATCAGGTAATGTAGTTTTAAAAGGTGAACGAAGCATGCCATAATTTAAAGTAATAATCTTCTTAGAAGTATCATCATCTATATTCATTCCCGGCATTTTATCCATTTTCTCACTGTCATTAACTTTCACTTTATCTAAAAGTTCAGGGTACATAACTGAATTCATATCCATTGTTTGGTTACTCATTTGCATTCCAATATTATCCATTGAACCATTTAGTTTCATCATTCCATTCATCATTTTTAACCCTTCAAAATAATTTAGTTTCGGGAGGATTGGTGCCGGCATAGGCATCCCTTCACCGAGCCAAACGGAAGTTGATTTTGTTCTGTCTTCTGCGGTTGCCTTAAATTCATAACTCATGTTCTGAGGAATCGTTAAAATTGCATCGTATGTTTCTGATACACCAATTATTAATCTGTCCACATCAACCGGAACAACTTCAGCCCCATCAGAAGCCACTACTTTCAATTTACTTCCTGCAAATTGTAGCCAAAAATAGGTTGATGAAGAACCATTAATAATTCGCAGTTTTATTTTATCTCCGGCTTTAAGCTGTGGAATATTCTGTTTAATATGTCCGTTAGATAATAAAGCGTTATAATAAACATCGCTTACATCCATTGGAGTCATTCGTAACCAATCTGATTTTAATCTTTGTTTAAAATATCCTTTTTCTAAAGCTTCACCGTAACTTTGTACAGAACCTTTTTTAATAGAGTACCAGTCATTTGCATTATGTAAAGATCGATCAACTTCTTTTGGTTTTTCATTTGTCCAATCACTTAGTACCAAAATATATTCAGGCATTTCCTTTTTATCTTTTTTATGAATAATGAACGCGCCATACATGCCGACTTGTTCTTGCAGCATAGTATGCGAGTGGTACCAGTATGTGCCACTTTGCTTAATTGGAAATTTGTAAATATGTGTTGAGTGAGGTTTTATTGGAGAAGTTGTGAGATAAGGTACTCCATCCTGAACGTTTGGTAATATTAATCCGTGCCAGTGAATAGAGGTTTCCTGATCCATTTCATTATGTACATAAATCTCAGCGGTGTCTCCTTCTGTAAAATAAAGTGTGGGTGCAGGTATTTGCCCGTTTATTGCAATAGCTGGTTTACTTTTACCAGTATAATTCACTAAGGTGTCTTTTACAAATAAATCATAATGAACTAATTGTTGCGCCTGTATAATACTACTAAATAAAAACAGGAGGACGAGAAGAATATTTCTTTTCTTATTATTTCTTTTCTGATACATTTCCACAAGTGAGCATTGACGATCCATAGTAAGGATTTTTTATTTCTTTTTCTGTACTTAACCAATAACTCTTTTTCATAGGACAATATTCATAGTACACACTTTGATTAACACTTTCCGCAATTTTAATCAATAGCCAAGTTGTAATAGATAATTCAGCGAAGGCAGTTCTTTGTTTTTCGATATTATCAGTTAAAGCTATTTTCTTTGCTGACTTTATCAGATTCTCTTTTTGTTTTTCGAAGACAGTCTTCTCTTTCAGTTTAAGACCACTTATTGTAACTGCATTAATATTTTGGATTAGTTCATTAGAAGACGTTTGTGCGCTTTTAGCATTGCTGTTTACTAAAGCGTCCTTTATTTTCAGGTAACTATTTAGTATGGATGGTACGCCTGTTGTTTGAGCCGAAATATTTTGAATAATACTCGTCAAGAGTATTAGACTTAGTAGAATTGTTTTTTTCATTTTGTTATTTTAATATAAATATTCAATTATTTCTATTAGTTGGATTTCACCTTCAACATGCTTGCGTTAATCGCTACAACAACAGTGCTTACAGCCATTAAAGCCGCACCTACAGCTGGACTTAACAATATTCCCCAATTATATAGTACACCAGCTGCTAAAGGTAGTGCAACTACATTATAGCCGGTTGCCCAAATTAAATTCTGAATCATTTTACGATGTGTTGCTTTTCCAAATAAAATCAAACTCACAATATCTTTTGGATTACTGTTTACCAAAACAATTCCTGCTGTTTCAGCAGCAATGTCGCTACCACTTCCTACGGCTATTCCAATATCTGCTTGAGCCAAGGCCGGGGCATCATTTATGCCATCACCCGTCATAGCTACAAATTCACCTTTACTTTGCAACTCCTTTATTTTTTCCAGTTTTTGATTTGGTAACACTTCAGCAATAAAACTATCCATACCCAAAGTTTCACTTACACTTTTAGCCACTTTATTATTGTCACCTGTTAGTAAAATAGATTTGATATGGTTTTGTTTTAACGTTTTAATGGCTTCGGCAGATTCAGGGCGAATTTCATCTGATAAGGCAATGTATCCTGCCAACTCATTATTAATAATTAGAAAAACAACAGTTTCTGTATCGTTGGCTTTGAAACTATCCGGCAGGGTAATATTATTCTCCTTTAAATACCCAGGACTAACAACAAGCATTTTTTTGCTTTCTACAGTTGCCTCAACTCCCTTTCCTGTGATGGCTTTGAAATTTTCTGTTGTAGGAATAGTAATTGATAAATCTTTTACTTTTTGTAAGATTCCCGTTGCGATAGGATGCTCTGATTTTTGTTCTAATGCCGAGGCAAAGCGTATAATTTCATTTTCACTTAATTCTTTTTTTAAAGATACTATTTTCGATACTTCAAATTTCCCAACTGTAAGGGTACCTGTTTTGTCGAATACAACAGTTGTAATCTTTCGTGCATTTTCGAATGATGTCCGGTTCTTAATCAGCAATCCATTTTTTGCTGCCAACGAAGTTGATTTTGCAACTACTAATGGTACCGCTAAACCTAAAGCATGCGGACAACAAATAACTATTACAGTAACCA
>JAYTHK010000153.1:0-5285 GCA_043732665.1 Cytophagales bacterium
GTTCCCAGAATACTAATTCCCCTTTGGGGTCAAGGGGCAGTTCTGTTAAGATACGCTGTGCCTGTCGGGACAAAGGCAGGTAATGAAACTGTTGTTTACTTTTCTTCTGGCGGTATTGAAGCACTCCCTCTGTTATATTATTGTAACGGATGCTCAACACATCACTGATCCGAAGCCCTGTCAGGCAACAAAATAGGAAAGCTTCTTTGACCTGGTGGTTACGGCAGGGCATGGGAGTAGCTGCCAGTAAGGTCAATTCCTCCAGACTCAGGAAGGTTCGTTTGCTTTCTTCTTTTTTCGGTCTGTCTTGTCGGGGAATGAGTTTACAGGGGTTCTGCGTAATGATCTTATCCCTTATGGCTTCGTTGAATACTGCCGAGAGACTGGCAAAATAAGTACACCGTGTATTACTGCTAAGCTCGGTTTCCTCTGAGAGGTAATGTAAAAATCGTTTGACTGTTTTCTCATCCACCTGTCCAAAGGGAATCTGTGTACCCAAACATTTCTTTAACTGGTAAAGCAGGCTCATGTATATGGGTGCTTTTTTATCCCTGTAGATTTCTGCGATATATTCCAGCAGGTTGATTTTTTTGATTCTTGAATCTACAAATCCGTATTCTTCGTTTTTGAGTTGAAGCTCTCTTTGAAGGCGGAGTTTTTCCAGCAAGTCGAGTTTTAATTTATCTTGTTCGGTTGGTTTTGGATAACGAGGGTTTCCTCTTGAATCTTTGAGTAGTTGACCATCTGTATCTTTTAGGGGATGCAGATAATCTTCCTGAAGGTATACTTCGGGGTATTCGTAACGGCGTTGTCCTTTCCGGTACAAATCAAAGTAGGCAGTGTAGCCTTTGTGACTCATTTTTCTTAATCTCAGCGTGACGCTCATAATGCTTTTGTTTAAACTTTGTGAGAATAATATTTTTTGTTAGCCAAGCAGATTGAAATTGACTAACTGGTATTGAAAAGAATTACATTTTTATTTGTGGTGGACAGTTGTGAAAAATTTAAAATGAAAATAGTCGGATGGTTATTCTTTGCCGAATATTTTAAGTCCTTTAACGTAGTACATAGGGGGCAAGGTTTAGGAGTATTTCCCCTGTAGATTGTTTTATGTAAGTGTATGCCTGTCTTTGTATCCGTATAGGCATAACTAGTGGATAAGCTTTTTATTTTTTTCTGCTTCACGTTTTCTCCTCTCTTTATTTTTAAAATTATTTTTTAATTTTCTACTGTCTGTTTTTATCTCATTTGTTATTTTTTTTCATGCTGAAATATCTGGGGAATTCCAAACAGGGGTGACAACTTTTGACAGATTTTGACAAACCCTGACAGATTTTGATAATAGTTGATAATTTTTGATATTTTTTTTCTTATTTTGTCTCTTACTGGTTTTACTAATATCTGTAAACCTGCAAACAGGGCAGGGCACATTTCGGAACATTTGTTAAAACCATGTGCAAAATTCAGCACAGTTGTCTACACTTTTTTCTTGTTTGTCTTTTGTTGTCTATACTAATTACGAATGTAATTAGTGCTAAATCCCAAACATGGCTATCACCATTTCTCCTCATATCCCCTGACTTCCCTTCATTTCCCTGTAATTCCCTTTTTTGTCCCACAAAGTTGGAGAATGTATTTATTGAACTGCACCGTTTTTCTTCGCTTTGCATCAGTCTTCTTAATCTTTCCCGTTTTTCGCAAAACTTCCCGCTTTGCCTCAAATTTCTTCTAAAGCACTGAAGGCGTTTTGCTCGTTTTGAAAAAATAGTATTTCCTTTCACAATAAAAACGCCGGTCAGGAATTTCCTAACCGGCGTTTGTCTTTATCCTAAAAGGTTTTCGTTATACTATAGCTTCATCCAGATCAGGAATTTTTTCAATTGCCGCTCTTTTTACACTTGTCATTACCTTCGCATATCGCTCC
This sequence comes from Cytophagales bacterium, assembly GCA_043732665.1. Taxonomy (GTDB): domain Bacteria; phylum Bacteroidota; class Bacteroidia; order Cytophagales; family Cytophagaceae; genus JANYCO01. The sequence goes on from JAYTHK010000153.1 coordinate 1,925, forward strand.
GTTACTTTGACAGCAGAATGCCCCAGTATTTTAGACACGGTAAAAATATCTGAACCGAGGGTAAGTAGCAACGTGGCGTGAGTATGTCTGGCGACATGCCATGTCACGTGCTTATGAATTCCCGCAGCTTTTGCCCATCGTTGGAAGTAGATATTATAGTTGGAAGGTGACTTAGGTAGCTGCCAGAAAATTTGCTGGTTGTATTCATTTACTGGTTGTCTTCGTATGATTTCCAACGCTTGTTTATTGAGTGGCAGGTAATGAAATTCCTTGCTACTTTTTTTCTGGCGGTATTCCAATACTCCTTCTACAATTTCAGAATGTTTACGGTTTATCACATCGCTGATTCTTAATCCGGTCAGACAAGCAAACAAAAAAGCTTCGCCTAGTTGTTTATTTTTATGAGGGAAGGGAATCGCTTTCATCTTTCTCAATTCTTCCAGTGTAAGGTATTCTCTTTTGGTTTCATCGCTTACTGGTTTTTCCCTGGCAGAAAGGTATACTTTTGGATTGACTGGAATAATCTTTTCCCTTACAGCTATTTGTAGCCCGGCAATCAGGCAATAGTAATAGGTCTGAACACTGATTTCTTTGCAGCCCCGTTTTCTGAAAAAAGCAAAAAAACCTTTTATTTTGTATACATCAAATTCCTGAATAGGGAAATGATCTCCTGCATATTCTTCTAAACTTTTAGCCAATATTTTATAGATGGGAGCATTGGGTTTTTCTCTGGCTATTTTTTTGAAATAATCGTGAATGAATATTTTCCTGCCGGATTTTCCAAAACCTAAACGGTTGTTGGCAAGGTCTACTTCTTTTTCAAGTTTAAGCCTTTCCAGACTTTTCATTTTTTCCTTGTCTTCGGGTTTTACTTTCGGGTAGATTAGTTTCCCTGAAGCGTCTTTCTTAAGATTTCCCTGACGGTCTCTCTGGGCTTGTGAGTAATCTTCTGTGACGATTATATCTGGGTGTAGGTATTCCCTTTGTCCCTTGCTATAGATATCCAGGTATGGGCTGAATAATCCCTGTGATGTTTTGCGAAAACGAATATTTATGCTCATCTTTGATTTACATTTGAAATGAAATTTTTAATACATCTTGATTTGGTTGCGCAACAAATCCGTAACAAATGTATCCGAAAAAATATACTTCAAATGGATAGCAAGTACTAACCAAGACCCTGTTTAATGGATTGATAATTAGTCAATTGTAGGCTATTTAGAGATTTATTAATAGGAGCAAAAATTATGAGTTATAAATTTTTAATTAAATAATTCATAACTAAAAATTCATAATTTAATTAAATAATTCCTTCAATTTCTTCACAAGAATTTCCATTTGCTCAACGGATATAGCTGGGAAGTTGGCGATGCGTAATTGTGTGTCTTTGTATGAGCTATAACCCTCACCAATTTCCATGTCGAAAGGTTCGAGTTTTTTATTTAGTTCTGAAGAAGAAATTTTTGTATTGGCTACGATTGTTGTGAAAGAACGAAGTCTCGGATCTTCTACTGCATAAGAGAAATTTTCACTGCTGCCAATATAATCATAAAGCAATTTTGCTTTTAGCTCTGTTTCTTTTCGTATCGTATCTGCTCCTTTTTTATTAAAGTCGGCTACTACTTTACTTAATAGATAGATATTCCATACGTTTGGAGTCTCTGGTGTTTGATTGTCTTTTCCTTTGCTAAGTAAAGAGGGCAAAGTATGATAGGTACCAATTGATTTTCCTTTTTTAAGAATGCTATCCGCTTTGTCCATGCAACGTTGATTGAGTATCCATACACCAAGTCCGGCAGGAAGACCAAAACATTTTTGTACAGAAAAGAAAGTAGAATCTATCTTGCTGAAATCAAGTATAGGATAGGGCAGCGCGGAAACACCATCTACAAATATAAGTGCCTCTTTATTTTTCTCTCTAAATTTATTAATATCTTCTATGGGCATAGAAACGCCAGAACTTGTTTCGTTATAGGTAAGACAAATTATTTCAGCGTCGCTCGGTACGTTTATTTTGTCTGGATAAAAACCTTTTCCAAAATCGGCTTTTTCTATGTATGCTTTTCTTCCAAGTTCACCAGAAAATTCATGAAATCGTTTAGAAAATGAACCGTTCACGCAGTGGAAGCTGGTATTTTCTGAACAGTTTTCAATAATTCTTTCCCAAATTTCTGTAGCAGAAGAAAGAAAGAAAATATGATAATCGGAAGGTACGTTAAGAAGTGCACGTAAACCGTCTACTGCATTTTTATAAATTTGTTCAAATTGTTTTCCCCGATGAGAAAGCACTCCAATTTTTTCATCCAATGCAGACTGTACGTGACCAGCTACAGTGGGGTATAACTCTGATGGACCGACAGTGAAGTATAGTTTTTTGTTCATTTTTTTTTTGTTAAGGTATTAGAATGTTAAGGTGTTAAAGTTGAAAATGTTAAATATTGAGTTATGAATTTTAAATCAAATAAATAACTTTAGCGCCTTAACACTCTAACATCTTAATACTAATAGAGTATTCTAAACTTGATAGTATTTTGAATGTTTTTCAATTCTTCAATAACCTCTTTTTTATATTTTGAATCTATATCAGTAATCACATATCCGACTTGTTCATTTGTTTTTAAATGTTGACCAAGAATATTGATTTTGTATTTAGCTAATACGTTATTGATTTGAGCGAGTATGCCAGGAACGTTTTCATGCAGGTGCATCAGACGATGTGCATTTCCTAAATCTGGCAATTGTATGTTTGGGAAATTAACACTTTGGAAAGTATTACCTGAATTTACATATTCAAGAATTCTGTTTGGTACAAAATTTCCGATGTTGAACTGTGCTTCTTCAGTACTTCCTCCAATGTGTGGAGTAAGAATGACATTAGGAAGTCCACGAAGATCATTGATGAATTCTTCTTTATTGTTTTTTGGTTCGTAAGGGAATACATCAATAGCAGTTCCCCAAACTTTGCCATTTTTAAGATTCGCTACAAGTGCTTCGATATTCACTACATGACCACGGGCTAGATTTATGAAAATGACATTTTTCTTCATCATGTCAAATTCTTTCGCACTAATAATATTTTTGTTCGTAGGTCTGCCGTCTACGTGCATAGAAACAACATCGGAGATGTTTAACAATTCTTTCAAACTGTTACATTTGCGGGCATTTCCTAACTGAAGTTTTTCGACGATATCGTAGTAATACACTTCCATTCCTAAGGCTTCTGCAATAACAGAAAGCTGAGAACCAATATTTCCGTACCCTACGATTCCTAATTTTTTACCACGAATTTCAAAACTGTTATTAGCAGATTTGTCCCATTTGCCTTTGTGCATGGCATTGCTTTTCTCGATTGTATTTCTCA
>JAYTHK010000154.1:0-15783 GCA_043732665.1 Cytophagales bacterium
GAAGATATAGAGTTTATAGGTCAAGAACCTTTGAAGTACGATTTAGTATACAGGGGTAATGGAGATTCTGTTTATCTCAACGGGTTTCCAACATTTCGAAAGAAAATTAATTATGCTGCGGCAAATGCAGGAGGTATTATGATTTGGGAAATAGGCGGAGATTGCTACGATGGAACATTAAACGTATTAGATTCTTTGAGCAAATATATCTCCTAGACGGTTCTTTCTGTTGAAGCAAAATCAGTGTTTCCTGGTTTGAAATTTTATCCCAACCCTGCGAATGGTTTTATTAAAATAGATGGACAAAGTCAGGCTAATATGTCGTACACAATTTCTGATGTATATGGCAGGGAAATTATACAATCAGTTCTTTCGGATCCGTTTGTCGATGTATCGAAAATTGCGCTAGGAATGTACTTGCTTACAGTCATTGAAGAAGGCGTTAGTCGAGATCCTGTCAGGCTTATGATTCAGCGGTAGAGTACTTGGTAAATTATTAAAAAAGCGTTGACATATCTTTGCCAACGCTTTTTTAATAACCCTTGCTGGTGAGAAGCCAACAAGTAATGTATTTGAGGTCACCCTGCACACATCAATCGATAATTTACACCAATTTATGATCTGCCAAATACTGCGCGATCTGCACCGCATTTGTTGCAGCACCTTTTCTTAAGTTGTCTGCAACGATCCATAAATTAAGTGTTTTAGCTTGTGATTCGTCTCTTCTGATACGGCCTACAAATACTTCGTCACGTCCGTGAGCATCGATAGGCATTGGGTATTGAAGGTTTTTAACATCGTCTTTTACAATTACACCCTCTGTTTTTGTAAGCAACTCGCGAACCTCGTTCAAATCAAATTCGTTTTCAAATTCAATATTAACCGATTCGGAGTGACCTCCAATTACCGGCACACGCACCGTAGTAGCTGTAATTTTGATAGAATCGTCTCCTAAAATTTTGGTGGTTTCTTTTACCATTTTCATTTCTTCTTTGGTGTATCCATTTTCAAGAAATACATCAATATGAGGAATTAGATTCAAATCAATTTTATAAGGATATGCTTTTGCTCCTTCTACTCCTTTTCTTTCGTCCATCAGTTGGTCTACCGCTTTTTTGCCAGTACCAGTAACAGATTGATAAGTAGAAACAACCACTCTTTTTATTTTATATTTTTTGTGCAAAGGATTCATCACTAAAACCATCTGTATAGTAGAGCAGTTTGGGTTGGCAATAATTTTGTCTTCTTTGCTCAATGTTGAGGCATTAATTTCTGGCACTACAAGTTTTTTAGTAGGATCCATTCTCCATGCTGAAGAATTGTCTACAACAGTAATCCCTGCTGCAGCAAACTTTGGAGCTTGTTCTAACGAAGTGCCACCACCCGCAGAGAATATGGCTATAGCAGGTTTCAGACTGATGGCAGTTTCAGCGTTCACGACTTTGTATGATTTGCCCTTGAACTTCACTTCCATTCCTACCGACTTCTCAGAAGCTACAGGAATCAATTCTGTGACAGGAAAATTCCTTTCCTCTAAAACTTTCAAGATTTCGCCACCTACTAAACCGGTAGCACCTACTACTGCAATTTTCATTTTATTTTTTCTTTTAATTAATATTTTAAATTACCTTTCCGCAGTAATTAGTTTTTTTAACTTTTTATTTTTTTTAATTGCCCACAAAAAGTGATGCAAAGTAACTGAATTTATTCTAAATAATTAACATGCAACGATCTTATTTATTACCCCTTTTTTTAATGGTACATTTTTCTGTATGTAGCCAAGTAAATGAAAAATTTACAGATAAAAACTTCACTAACAACCCTACATGGATGGGAGAAATCGCATTTTTCTCTGTAAATACAGCATCACAGCTTCAAAGTAATGGTCCAAATGCCAGCTCGCAACTGCATCTTTCTACTTCCAATAATCGATGCAGAGATACAGAATGGAATTTTTATACGAAACTTGATCTGGACATTACCACTACCAACTGGGCTAGAATTTACCTAACCAGCGATCGTGTTAACACAGAGAATAATCCTAAAGGGTATTATGTGAAATTTGACGGTACTACAAATTCGGTGGATTTGTATAAACAAGACAGCGTTGCGCATACAAAAATAATTTCGGGAAAAACCGGACGAGCAGGTAAGAAATCGTTGAATACTTTCCGAATAAAAGTACTTTGTGATATGAAAGGGAATTGGTTTTTGTTTTCCGACTCGACCGCTACTGGAAATTATTTCGTAAAAGAAGGTGCTGCTTTCGATACTACTTTTTCAACTTCATCTTATTTTGGAGTTTACTTTTCGCATAGTAGTACAAAAAGATTGAAATTTTATTTCGATGATTTATCAATTCAACAAGCTCCGCTCTCTTTGCTTTCTGCAAAAGCAATTTCTGCCAATGCGGTAGATGTTGTTTTTAGTAAAGACGTAGATCAGGCTTCTGCCGAAAATAGTGCTAACTATTCTTTTTTGCCAGTGGGAATAAGCGTTAGTTCTGCAACAGTAGACCTGAAAGCTAAAAATACCGTTCACTTGGTTTTGTCTGGCATTTTAAATACCTACACAAACTATACGCTTTTAGCCGCTGCTATTCTAGATAATAGTTTAAACAGCATCTCTTTTTTAAACGCTGCATCCTTTTTTTATCGTGTGGAAGCAGATTATGGTGCTGTTGTTATTTCAGAACTGTTTTCCGATCCTTCTCCTCAAAATGGACTTCCAGAATACGAGTATATGGAGATTTTTAACAGAAAAAACGATACCCTAAATCTGCAAGATTTTGTTTTTTCAGATGGAACTACGAATGGTATTTTCCCTTCTTATAAATTACCTCCTCATAAATATTTGCTTGTTTGTAATAGTAATAATGTAGCTCAGTTTTCAGCGTATCACCCCGTGCTCGGCTTGCCTGTTTTCCCTTCACTCAATAACGCTGGAGATAATTTGACTTTAAAAAATCAAGAGGGAAAACTTCTTTACGAAGTAAGTTATAGCGATACTTGGTATGGAGACAACGATAAGAAAGCAGGTGGTTGGTCGTTGGAAATTATTGATTTGGATAATCCTTGTGGCGAAGCGCTAAACTGGACTGCTTCCTTAGACCCTTCTGGTGGTACACCAGCAAAAGTAAACTCTGTAGCGGTTTCCAAACCAGATTTATCTCCACCCAATTTGCTCAGCGCATTTATTACAGACAGTATCCACATACAATTAGTATTTGATGAAAAACCAGACCCTAATTTTATTTCTATTCAGCAATTTGAACTTAATAAAGGATATAATATTCAAAAAATTGCCTTATCATCCAGCCTTTCTAAATCAATTTTCCTTCAGGTTTCTGAAAAATTTGTTATAGGAGAAGTTTATGAACTCTCCCTCTCAGGAATCAGAGACTGCAACGGAAATATATTAACAGAGCAAGAACGTTTAAAACTTGTACTACCTCAAAAGGCAGAGAAGGGAGATATAATTTTGAATGAGTTACTTTTTAATCCACGAGTGGGAGGGTATGATTTTGTGGAGCTGTATAATAAATCAGATAATTATATTGATTTGAAAAATTGGCAGTTTGCAAATATTGAGAAGGGGTCTGTTGCCAATAAAAAAATAATTTCAGAGGAGTCGCTTATTCTAAAACCAAAAGAGTATGCTGCCTTTACGGAAAACAAAAGTATTCTGCTTAACCAATATTCACTGGGACAAGCGACAACAATTTTCCAAATCAATGATCTTCCTTCCTATAACGACAACGAAGGAACGGTACTACTTTTAGACAGTTCTACTAAAGAGTTTGACCGCTTCGATTATTCGGAAAATATGCATTACGCTTTGATAGACGGCAAAGAAGGCGTTTCCCTAGAACGGATTTCTTCCACAGAAATAACAAACACGGCTCAAAACTGGCAGTCGGCTTCTACACAGTCTGGTTATGCTACCCCAGGGTATCTAAATTCTCAAAATTTTGAAAATACAAATGGATCGAAAGTATGGATTGAACCTAAACTATTTACTCCTGATGAAAACGGAGACAAAGATTTTGCTTTGATTAATTACAAATTTAATACGCCCGGCAACACAGCAACGATTACCATCTTCGATTATTACGGAAGAGAGATGCTGCGCTTGGCAGATAATGAGCTCCTCGCCACAGAAGGATTCTATAAATGGGAAGGCAATAATGCAAAAAATGAAAAAGTACGAACTGGCATGTATGTAGTCTATTTCGAATGTTTTGATTTGAAAGGAGAGGTTAGGAAATTTAGAGAGACGGTGGTAGTTGGGTGGTGAGGGCTCTAATTATGAGTTGTTAAATGTAGATTATTTATTAAACCCTTCAGCTAAAGGAGAAGGGCATTCAAACAATATCGATAGCCACCATTTTTAAATGGTGGAATAAATAAGCTAGCTCTAGTTGGCTTTAGCCGAATAGTTCATAGTCTAAAACTCATAATTTTAAATTATACCGTACAATGCTCCACCGATGGAATCACGAGAAGCTCCCGTCACGCTGCTTAGTGCATTAGACTCTCCAATTACTCTTTTTAATCCTAGAAAGGCGAAGATCAACGCCTCTTTAAAAGAAATAGTAAGCGGATCTGGAACGATTACTTTTGTGTTCTTTCCTGCGTGTTTTATAATTCTACCGATGAGATAGTTGTTTAATGCACCACCGCCTGTAACTAAAAGTTTAGCGCCTTTTTTGAAAGGCATTGCCGCTGTAATTTGAAAAGCAATATGTTCGCAAACGGTTGCCAATTTATCTTCTGTAGAAAGCGATGAATTAGTTAAGAGCGGAAAAACTTGTTTGTCTATCCACTCTCGACCCAATGATTTGGGAAATTCCTTTTTGTAAAATGGCAGGGTATTTAATTTTTTGAGAAGCGTTTGATCGACCAATCCTTTTGCAGCTATTTTGCCATCTTTGTCAAAAATTGCGCCTTTTTCTTCCGCCAGTTTATTAAGTAAAATATTCACAGGGCAAATATCTCCAGCAATTCTTTTTTTATTCGCATCAAAAGAGATGTTGGCGATTCCTCCAAGATTAAGGCAATAATCGTATTCGCTAAAAAGAAGTTTGTCTCCAATGGGCACAAGCGGAGCCCCTTGTCCGCTGAGTGCGACGTCCATTGTACGAAAATCGGATACGACAGGGATATTGTTGGCAGCAGCGATATAGGCTCCGTTCCCAATCTGTGTGGTAAATCCTTTTTCTGGTTGATGAAAAACAGTATGCCCATGAGAAGCGATTAAGTCGACTTTAAGTTTGTTCTTCAAAAGGAATTTCTTTGTTTGTTCCCCAGAAAATTTTCCAAAAAAGGCATCGGTTGCAGCAAATTCTTGAGCCGTAGCATTCATTAAAGAAGATAGTTTGCTCTTCATTGCTTGCGAATAGCCAATAGTAGTTGTCGATAGTAATTCATACGTCCACTTCATACCTTTTTTTCGAAATCGGCAAACTGCGATATCCAATCCATCGAGCGAAGTGCCTGACATAAGTCCAGCGATTACCCATTCTTTTTTTGACGAAGACATATTCTCTTATTTTTCTTAAAGATATAAAATAAATTCTTTTTACTTTTTTTTCTAACTTGTGGCATGAATTTGCTAATTGATTCTGGAAACACCTATACCAAAGCGGCTTTGTGCAATGAGCATGAAATAGTTGAGTTAATAAAAGTGGGCAATGTTGAAGATTTCAGAAAAGTAAATGAAAAATACGCTCCTACCACAGTTATAATTTCCTCGGTCAACAAAGCGGCAGCAGAGATTTTGGCTTTATTTCTAAAATCTAAAACCATAATGCTTGATTCTACTACACTTGTCCCAATAAAAAATCTATATAAAACACCGGCTACTTTGGGTATGGACAGACTTGCGGATGTAGTGGGCGCAAATACGCTTTTTCCGAAAATTCCATGCTTATGTATTGATGCAGGCACTTGCATTACCTATGATTTTGTAGACGAGCAGGCACAGTATTTTGGCGGCAGTATAGCGCCAGGAATAGAAATGAGATTTAGAGCGCTAAATACTTTTACGGCTAAATTGCCGTTGGTAGAAAGGCAGGAAAATGCTGAGCTGGTTGGCAATTCTACGGAAACGTCTATTTTGAGTGGCGTTCAATTAGGTGCGGTAAAAGAAATGGAGGGTATTATTAATGAATATAAAGCACGATATAAAGGGTTGAAAGTAATAATTACAGGTGGAGACGGTGGTTTTTTTGAAAGTAGGATAAAAGGTACCATCTTTGTTGTTCCAGATCTCTTATTTCTGGGGTTAAAAAGAATAGTTGAGTACAATGTATCATAGTTTCAGAGTTTTAATTTTTTGTTTGTTTATTTCATTTCCACTTGTATTGAGAGGTCAAGGTACTGGAGACAGTCCTTTCTCACAGTTTGGAGTGGGTGATTTGTTGAATAATAGCGGCAATGTGAGGAATATAGGGATGGGAAATGCAGGAGTAAGTGCAAGAAACCACCATTTTGTTAACTTATTGAATCCAGCATTATTGCCTAACTTAAGAAGTGCTAAGAAGTCCAGACCAAATCATACCTATAAAACATGGGAATATTATAGAAATTTAAAAATAGACTCTACCGTTAAAGTAGATTTTGCAATTACTTTTCAGGATAGAGGCCTTCAGGCACCTGGTGGAGCGCATGAAAATGCTTCAGGTATAAATGTGTCTTATCTAACCTTTGCATTGCCTATGTCAAAAACATGGGGTACATCGTTTGGTATAGTGCCATACTCAACGGTCAATTATAATCTGACGTATTCTAACGTTCTTCCAAATCAACCAACGGTTACGAATACAATTAAAAATACAACTAAAGGAGGTATTTATAAAATTTTCCTATCCAATGGAGTAGGCATTACTCAGAATCTTTCTGTTGGTCTAGAAACGTCGTTTCTGTATGGAAACGTTAACGAAGAGTTGTTTTCACTCTTGCCAGACATCACCACGAGTAATTTTGGGTTTAAACGACAAACCGTTTATAGCGCTTTTGGGTTGAAACCAGGTATTCAGTTTAGAAGAGAGATCGTACAAGCGCATCATGATACCATATACGAGGAAGACAGTATGGGGAGAAAAACGATTCCTGTGCTAAAGAGAAAGACCAGAAGTTCAGGAGTATTTTATAATATAGGCTTAACGTATGATTTTTACTCTACGTTAAACATTACCAGAAACTTAGATTTGTACGTTGTAAATTCAAGTAATACTATTTCGTTGGATACTACGATACAAAGTAATAAATTCAAGGCTAAATTACCATCGACATTGAGATTAGGATTTAGCTTAGATGCCCCACTCAGATGGACAGTTGCCGCAGATGTTTTTTATAGTGCCTGGTCGAATTATAAATCTGGATTTTCTGCCGATACTTTGGGAAATAGCTATGGTTTTAATTTAGGCGGAGAGTTTTCGGCTAACGCTACGAAGCAAAAGAGTAAAACGTTTCGCGCAGGGTTCACGTATGTGAAAACCCCTGTTATTTATCGCGGACACCAGCTCAGCGATATGTCTATTAGTTTTGGTGCTTCTGTTCCCTTAGGAAGAAATAGAAGGCCTAATGCAGAACAATATATGATGCCCGTTCGGCCTAAAATAAATTTTGCCTTAGTGGTTGGTCAGCGAGGAAACGTCAATACTTTCGGTATAAAAGAGCAATACGTTAAACTATATGTGAGCTGTCTAATAAATCAAAAATGGTTTACGAAAAGTAAAATATATTAAACAGTTATTTGCCAAGCTAAAACGATGTTTTTATCTTCTATTCATAAAGCCTTACTATTCATTATCATTGGTATTGCCTTGTCTGGGTGCTTAAAACCTTCTAAAACAATGGAAGAGATGAAGCCTTACACTGGTCCATTAATGGAAATAGATAATTCGGAGACAATCTACAGCGATTCTGCTGAAACCAAAGTAATACTTAGAACTTCTAAACAAATCGAACTCCAAAGCGGAAACAGAGAATTTCCTAACGGCGTTTTGGTAGAATTTTATGAAGACGGCGTCATAAAGTCTACGCTTACGTCAAATTTTGCAAGATTCTATAAAAATCTAAATAAGTACATGGTGTCGAGAGATGTCGTTATCAAGGATCTAGAAGAAGGGAAAAGAATGAATACCGAAGAGCTCTTTTGGCTGCCAATGGAGGAACGTATCTACATTGAAAAAGACAAACAGGTAATTATCACGACAAAAGATGGAGTATTGCACGGCAAAGGTCTTGAAGCGAAACAAGATTTTTCCAAATATAAAATTCTTAATCCTACAAGCCCAGGGATAAATTTAAAATAACACATGAAACTGCTTGATTCACTACTATTTTCCTTTGCTATTTTATTTATGTTGATCGGCATACATCAAGCCATGACGGTTGGTTATGCGAACAGCTATTGGTTGTTTATGTTAGCACTTGCTACACTTATGTGGTATCAAGTTCGAAAAAAAAATCAAAAGAAAACGGAACAGGGAAAAGACGCTCTTAAGGAAACAAAGACCTCTGGAGGCAGTTTTAAAAAGAGAAAGTATAAGATGTAACTTATTTATTATAAGTATATTATATACATAATGGTCAACATTTTCTAATCTCTTTGTTTTTGATGGTTAATATAATTATTTTGCGAACCTTTTAACACGAAAAAAATGGCTTTAATTAATAAAATCAATGAAAAATCAGGCGTCATCGCTGGAGTGATTGGCGTCGCACTTATACTTTTTATGTTAGGTGGAGATATAATGAGTAATAACTCTGTTTTTAATTTTGGGAAAGACAGAATCGGGAAAATAAACGGTGAAAATATTTCGCTGAGTCAGTATCAAACTTCTTTAAATACTCAGGAAGAAGAATACGTTACTCAAACAGAAAAACCTGTTGGAGAGAACGAAAAACAAGGCATGGAGAATCAAGCATGGAATGAATTAATCACAAGATTTACCTATAAACCAGAGTTTGAGAAATTAGGACTTTCGGTTACAGATGAGGAATTGTCGGATATGGTAAAAGGTAAATTTATTCATGCTCAAATTATCAGTGCCTTTGGTGGAGAGCAAAGTTTTGACAAAAATAATGTTGTAAATTTTATTGCTAATTTCGATAAGGTTCAGCCAGAAATTCAAGCAAAATGGAGACTTATAGAGAGAAAACTTCCTGAAATAAGAATCAGAGAAAAGTATGTAAACCTTTTGAAAAAATCGGAATACATAACCAAGGAAGAAGCCAAAAGAATGTACGCGGAGCAAAACGATAAAGCAGAAGTTAACTACGTCTTTGTGCCTTATACTACAGTAAACGATTCGACAGTTAAAGTAAACGACGATCAGTTAGAAGATTACATCAAAAAAAATAAAGCGAATTATAAAGTAGAAGAAGGAAGAACGATTGATTATGTACTTTTTAATTTTATTCCTTCAGCAGACGATAGCCTAGCGATGAAAAAAGAAGCAGCAGAAATCGCTGTTAATTTTAAAATTGCAGAAAACGATACGACGTTCATCGGAGGAAACTCAGACGCTCCAGCAGAGCCAAGATACATGAGCCTAAAGGAGTTGCCAGAGCCAATACGAGCAAATGGAAGTCTTGTGAAGGATTCTGTTTATGGCCCCTTTTTGTCTAATGGTAAATATGCAATCTTCAAATCTTTAGGCTCTAAAAATGACACTATTGCTTCTATGAGAGCAAGCCACATTCTTTTTAGAATTGATGCAGGAAAGGCGGAGGCTGAAGTGAAAGCAAATGAAGTTTTGGCTAAAATAAAAGGCGGTGCTTCTTTTGAAGAAATGGCTAAAGAATTCGGAACAGATGGAACCGCTAGCAAAGGTGGTGACCTTGGTGAGTTCAGCAACAACGGCTCAATGGTTAGACCTTTTGAAGAGGCTTGTTTTAAGTTTAAAGGAAAAGGACTTTTGCCAAGCTTAGTTGAAACTCAATTTGGCTATCATATTATAAAAATAACAGAAGCTAAAAAGATCAAAGAAATAACACCTAAATACTTAATTGGCTCTGTAGAAAAGCTCATTACGGCTGGAGACGCTACGAAGGATGTTCTATACAATAAAGCAACGGCTTTTGTTACCGCTGTCAAAGATACTCAGTCGTATATGGCAGAACTGAAAAAAAATCCTTCTTTACAACATTATACTTTTCCTAACGCAGGCAAAAACGAACGCAACGTTACAGGTTTGAGAAACGCACGCGAAATAGTAAGATGGGCATACAACGATGCAAGCGTAGGTTCTGTATCTACTGTTTTCACAATGGAAGACCAGTATATAGTCGCTATCCTTCTCTCGAAAAGAGAAGAAGGTACAGCTTCGGTAAACGACGTTAGAAATGAGGTAACAGCAAAAGTGAAAAACGAGTTAAAAGCAGATCAAATTATCGATAAATTGGGAAAATTAACTGGAGATTATTCTAAAATAGCTGCCGATTATGGTACACAAGCGCTTACAGGTATAGCACCAGAGGTTACGTTTGCATCTTCTTCTATTGGTACAATAGGGTATGATCCTGTTGCCTGCGGTAAAGCTTTTGGTTTGAAACCAACCAAAAAAACAGCACCTTTTAAAGGAGAAACAGGCGTAGTTATGTTAGAATTGTTAAAAATTCAAGTAGCTCCAGAAGTAGCAGATTACAATCAACAAAAAACTCAAAAAGAAATACAACGTGCAGGCTCTGACGATTACCAGATAGACGAAGCGTTGAAAAAAATAGCGGACATACAGGACAATCGCTATAAATTCTATTAGTAGTAATAAAATGTAAACGCTCTGGGTTTTACATTTAGAGAATAAAAGAACTTTCAAAGGCGTACGATTGTATAACAGTTGTACGCCTTTCATTTTAGCATATTATGGAACTGAAATTTTACAAATACCAAGGTACTGGCAACGATTTCATAATGGTTGATAACCGTTTAAGAATTTTTGATGTGAATAATACATTACTGATTGAAAAACTCTGCCATCGCAGATTTGGTATTGGGGCAGATGGTTTTATTTTATTGGAAAATGAACAAGGCTACGATTTTAAAATGGTTTATTTCAATTCGGATGGAAAGCAAAGTTCTATGTGTGGAAATGGAGGTCGTTGTATAGTCCAATTTGCGCGCGATCTGGGAGTAATTGGTGACAGCACTAGTTTTTTAGCAATCGATGGTGCACACGATGCTTACATAGAAAAAGGGCTAGTGCATTTAAAAATGATCGATGTAGATCAGGTAGAAAATAATGACGATCATTTTTATATGAACACAGGCTCTCCTCATTATGTAAAGGCGGTAGAAGCGATAAGTAGCTATCCAGTTGTTGAAGAAGGCCGTAAAGTGCGTAACAATATCCGTTTCAAGGAAAAAGGTACGAATGTGAATTTTACAGAAAAAGAGAAAGAGTTACTCCATGTAAGAACGTATGAGCGAGGAGTGGAAGATGAAACGTATTCTTGTGGCACAGGAGTTACTGCAGCAGCGCTGGCAGCATCGTATTCAGGAATGTTAAGCCCTATACGAATTCAAACGCTAGGAGGATCGCTGAGTATTTCTTTTAAAAAAAAAGAAGCAGGATTTAATGAAATTTATTTGATCGGTCCTGCTGAGCGTGTGTTTGAAGGAGTAGTGCCGATAGGAGTGTAAATAAAAATTAGGGTAATATTTTTTACAGGAATAAATTGTACACATGATTGTATACGGTGTTACCAGCAATTATAAAATGGAAGAAAGGGGTGTTTTAACTAGAGTTTTAAGATTGAATGCTAGACAAGAATGATATTGTAAATTAATTAATTAATTTACAATATCATTCTTGGAGTTCGATGAAACAATTTGCCTGTAGCGAAAGAGCTAAAGTTATAGACATTTTTAGTAACAATTTCTATTTTTTAAACAAATCACTTACTTTTAACGTTAGTAACGTAAATCGATAGTATGTTAGCTTCATTTGGCAACAAAGACACAAAGAAAATTCGGGAAGGAGAGCGAGTGAGAGGTTTATCAGCGGAAATACAGGAAACTGCCGAGAGAAAGTTGAGAATGTTGAATAACTCTCAAAATCTAACGGACTTGCAAGTTCCTCTTTTGAATAGACTTGAAAAACGGAAAGGAAATTTTAAATTTTTTTATTCTATTCGGATTAACGATCAATGGCGTATAATTTTTAAATGGAAGAACAACAACGCAGAAGAGGTTGAAATAATAGACTATCATTAAATTATTGTAAAATGAAAAAATTAAAAAACATTCATCCAGGAGAAATTCTTCAAGAAGAATTTCTCCTTCCTCTGGGAATTAGTGCTTATCGACTCTCTAAGGATATCGGAATTCCACAGACACGTATTTCTGAAATAGTAAAAGGTAATAGAAGAATTACTGCAGATACAGCGCTTAGATTATCTAAGTATTTTGGTAATTCAGCAAAATTTTGGCTAGGACTACAAGATGATTTTGATATTGAGGAAGAAGGAAATCAAAAGAAAGGAGAATTGAGCGCCATAAGGCAATATGCTAAAATTAGTGTTGCGTAGATTGGTTAAATACCTCGCCTTAATTAAAAATGGGGTAGGAAGTCTACTCAGTGTTCTCTTTTAACTTACTACTTTAAACATCTTGTCTGTTTTATACGAAAGATACCTTAAGGGGCAGTATAGTTTCATCTCATTACATAAAGACCTACGTTTTTTCTATTGTATTGAAAATAGTCTCCAATTCTATATCCGAATTTACATACATATAAAAATCAAATCCAAACCTAATGACCGTATTTGATTGTTTATCTAAAAACAGCTCACAATTAATATGTTCTCTTAAATTTAATTTAACAATCTCCCTTAAAGATATAGTGTCAATTTTTGAATCATTTCTAAGGGATCTGAATAGCTTTTTTAAATTCTTGTCATTTTCAAATAAATCATCTTCTTTGGGATGTTTATAAAGATTCTTTATATGAAGAAAGGGAGTTGAATTAACATAGTCATTAATCAGTAATATTGATTCCGCGTAATTGTCTTCAATAATAAAATATTCAGGATCAATTTCATCGCTGTTTGCTTTTGTTAAATCGCAAATCGAAGTCCAGGTTTCCCCTTTAAAATGCCCGTTCCCATCCCTAAATAGAGGATTGTATTTTGTAATTGATTTTGCTTGAAATCTCCATTCTTCCATATATCACTTTGCTTACTAATTTAAGCCTCTCTTTTTATTATTACACATCCAAAAACTCATTGCTATACAACAAGGAATGGTTGAAATAGGACTTTCGAATTTGCTCTTTTCTTTCTAGCCACGCAAGATAATTTTCCCAGCGCTCATTATTCATGACGCCCCATTTTCGTTTTTCGGTTAAGTAGTAAAGACAAGAAGCTTTTATTGTTTCTTGGATAAGTTCTTTGTCAGGAAAAAATTCTCTTCCCTGAAGATGGAGGATTTCGGCAGATTGTTCAGGGTTGCCAGCAACTTCTATATAAGCTCTTGACGTAACTTCAAAAAATTTCTGTACAAGAAAAGAATAGTCCACTATAAACTCACGATTTGCAACCATTAAACTGCAAGGACCATAAGGAATGTCTGCATCTTCTGGGTTAAATAGGTTTAATTCAATTCCTTTTAATCTTGCATCTACCACCTCGATATTTTTAAAGAGCCAAACAAAGTCAACATTATTGTCAAAAAGCAATTTGTAGATATCAAGAATTTGTGAAGAGACTGAATTGTAATTGCCCTTGGTTAGTTGACTTATAATAGGTTTCTCAAATGGAATTTCTAATGCAGCATATTTCTTTCCATTGAGTTTTTCGATGGAGTCTAAGCCTGACTTTTTTAAGGTTGCAAAAGCACTTGGATTGCCTTGAAGAATAGCCGCCACTGCTAATAATTCTTTGTAGCCGTTTTGGTGTGACTTGATAATCATTTCACTGGGAGCGATAGCGAAAGAGACTTTTTTTCTAAAAAGCTTTTCAATAGGGGCAATTTCATCTTGATTGTTTTCAGGAGGAATAAGCTCTACATCGAGCCCTGCTTCTTTGTACCAACCATTTAACAATGCAAGGTAGAGGCCAGCATGGTTAGCATTAGGAGTCCAATCGAGTGCAATGGTTATTTTCATCTAATTACAATATAAGAAAAAGTTGGTAATTAAAATTTCATATTTAGTGTCACGAAGAAATTCCTTGTTGCAGCAGGATAGTAGGAGGGGTGCACAACTCTCGTTAGTGCGCCACTTCCACTTTGGTTAAAGAAATTATTTGGAGTGCCAGAATTGTAATATTTTGTATTGGTAAAATTATTGAGTTGAAAACTTAGGCTGTGTTCTCCTATTTTAAACAATGAATTAAGCTTTACGCCAAGTCTTAAATCCACAAAGAAAAAAGAAGGAGTAGACAATGTTTTATCGCTTGTATTGTCTAAATACATTCTGCTTACATATTTCCCTATTACATCCAAAGACAACCATGACCATGGTGTTAAGCGAATTCCTTGATTCAGTGTGACTGCTGGAGTAAGAACGGGTATGGCATTTTTTGCAGTAATGGTTTTTGTAGTATAGGTATCAACTCCGTTGCTGTCGTATATTTCGAAATCAGCAGTATAGGTTTTAATTCTATTATAGCTCAAGGCAGAAGTGTTGGTTATGGCAAAGTATTTGTTTATTTGCCACATCCAGTCAAACTCGATTCCTCGACGAAAACTTTGAGGTACATTTTTTCGAATGGAATAGCCAAAATAATTCAAAGCTCCTGTAGCCGCTATTTCATTGCGAAACTCCATGAAATAGATATTAGTATTTAATTTTATCTTCTTAGAATGAATTTCATTCCCTACTTCCAGGTTATAAATCGTTTCTGGTTTTACATCGCTTTGTTTAATATCGTAGTTGGCGTGGTCGTCTCCCATATAGTCTATACGAGTAGGTTCACGAGTGGTTTTTCCTGCGCTCAGGTAGAAACTTGTTTTTTTTGTAACATCGTATCTCGCGCCAACTTTAGGGTTAAAAAATAACCAATTCATATTGTCTACTTTAAAAGTGTCTCGGAAGATCGCTTTGTCTTGTGCTTTGTATTGAAAGGCAACCGTACGGACTTGTGCGTCTGCAAACAAAAGTATTTTTTCTGTAACATCATATTGTACTTTAGCAAAAGCGCTTAGCTCCTGTTTGTGCCCTGTATTATTATAGGCCTCATAATTAACTCCTATATTTGGAGGTGAACTTTGTATCCATTTGGCTTGCATATAATGCTTCGACTGAAACATATTGCCATGTATGCCAAAGTTTAGTTTCATTTTATGTGTAGTGTAATTTAGGAAAGCCATGATGCCATAAAAAGATTGATTTAGCTTATAACTCGCCAATACATTTGTAGTACTATCTGTTGGACTTAAGTTTGGCATGTTCAAACTTTTGTATGGATAGTTGGTAAAAGATAAATCAAAGAAGCCATCCCCTTTTACGAAGTAACCAGAAGTAACAAAATTTAGTTTTTTATTAAACTCGTAAGTGTATTGAACTTGATGAAAGGTTTGTTGAAATTGGTCTTTGTTCTCAGGTCCCAGAGGGTTATAGGTTCTATTTGTGTCGAGAATAGATTTTTCGGTAGTGTTAAAGGCGAGTGTTGAATGAGCCATGCCGCCGAATGAATTTATTTTCAACAAAGATTTTTTTCCATAATAAATACCACTTACCATATAACTTGTAATGTTGGCGGCAGAGTTGTTGCGGTATCCGTCTGTTCCCACATTGGATATTCTTCCATAAAAGGCAAATTTATTTTGCAA
>JAYTHK010000155.1:0-5249 GCA_043732665.1 Cytophagales bacterium
GTTTCTTTTTTATAAAAATCAACTTTAATAAATTATATATCACTACCGAAACCAACATTGCCAGAGCTGCACCGTTATAACTATAAATAGGAATTAAAATTATGTTTGCGACCAACAACAATGCAAATCTAAAAATGTAAAAAATGAAGTCATATTTATAGAAAGGTGAATTTTTAAGCACTTCCGAATTCAGTCCTGTTGCCATATCAAATAGGCTGTAAAGCCCTACGATCAACACTACAAATTTTCCTTCTTTGTATATTTCCGATTTAGGAATGAGATCGAAAATAGAATCTATATTGCACCAAACTAATAAGAACAAAAAAAGACCTGTAAGAAGCAGTATCAAGGCCGATTTTTTATACATCTCTTCAATGTACTTCGTATCCTTTCTATTCCATGAATCTGCTATCAAAGGATCGCAGATTGAGACAATGGCATTACGTGGAATGCCTATAACCATGGCGATACTTAGCGCAATACTAAATATCGCTGTTGTATTTAAACCACCCTTGTATGCAGGAAGCATTAGTTTTTCTATGTGTGGGGTAATTACCGCAACAGCACCACCTACCATTGTCCACAGTCCATATTTCAACATTTCTTTAAATACCGGTTTTCTTATAAAACTAAAATCAAAACGAAGGTATAAGACTCCTAATATTTTGATGTAAATAAAAAGAAAACACACAGAAAAAAAATAAGCTACTATTATTCCTATCACTAATTGATCAAAATTGATATAGTGGAAACCAAAGAGAACTGCTAAAACAGAATTAAAAATCTTTAAATAGAATTCACGAATGATAGTGGGTACTACGATTCTAAGATGAACTCTACTATACGTTTCCAGTAATGACATATACAGTAGCAAAAATGTTATTATTGGGAAACACCAATAATACTTTAGCAATAAGGGAGAATTTTCAATGTACAATCCTTCAAAATTCTTTCTAAATCCCGCATAAATACTTATAAAAATAACAAAACCGATCAGAGGAGCAAGTAACAAATATCCTAAAAAACCATTGTGTCCATTATTTGCATTTGCAAACTGATTAAAAAATCTAACTCCAACATGAGGAGTACCCAAATTTGAAAACGCTGCAAAAACCAGAGGGAAACTTGTGAGTGCAGTATAAAGCCCCAATTGTTCGGTCGACAAGAATTTATTGTACAGAAACAAAACATTCAACATACCTATCAACACTCCAGCGTAGGATACTATTGAATTTTTAATACTTTGACGAACAACAATCCCCATTTTGTGTTTAGTTAAGTATATTTTTTAAGCTTTGTATTTGGTTGCTCATTTCATATTTTTTTTCAATATGCTTACGAGCGGCCCTCCCCATCTCTCCTGCCAATTTAGCCTCTTTCCCCAACTGAATCATGTAATCTGCCATTGCCTCCCAATTGCCTTCTTCTACAAGAAAGCCTGTTTCATTATGAACTACAGCGTCTTTTATACCTGCATGCAATGTACTTACAATAGGCAAACCTGTAGCTGAAGCTTCTAATACTGTATTGGGTGTTCCTTCTGAATCTCCGTTGTCTGCTTTCAGCGAATGTTGTACAAAAACTCTAGCTTCTTTTAACAACTCTGAAATTTCTTCTGGAGACATTTTTCCCTTAAAATCAATCTTCTCCTTAATACTTAACTCTTTTGCCAATCGTTTTGATTCTTCCCATAGCTCACCATCTCCTACCATAATCAGACGCGCGTCAGGAAATACTTGCGCTACTTTTACAAAAGCCCTGATAGTAAGTTGTGGTGCTTTTTTAGCCGTAAATCTACCAACTGATATGTATATACGACCTTTAGTTTCTGGTTTAGCCCCATCAAATTTTTTAATATCCACTCCATACGGATTCAAATATATTTTTCCTTCTTTGGCTCCTAAGCTTATCAGTTGTTGCTTCATATCGTTTGAAACGACTACAATCGCATCTACCTTTTCAAACATCTCCTTATAGCTTTCCCGATAACTTTCTATTACTTCATAAGTAGTAGCATCAAAACCATGGAAATGAACCACCAATTTAATACCAGCTTTCCTACATATATCAATCAAGGCCACTGCCATAGGACCATAGTTAGCGAGCATCACATTGATGTTGTGTTTTTTTAAAAATTTATCAAAAAAAAGAGAATACAATTTATGGTAAAAGCGTGGTGTAAGATTCCTTAACGTACCTCTTATCGATAAAAAATTTAATGGGAAAGGAAGGAAGGATTTTCCATCAGGAAGCATGGATGGATGCCAGCCTTCGTACAACAATAACTGCGGCTGTAACTCCTTAACTTGATTGTCTATAAACGTTTCGGAATAGGAATACTTATTAGGTCTGACGATACAAAGATTCATACACCTTTCTTTTTAGCCACCAATATAAATGTACAAGCGTCTTTATCTTTGGTACGTTGCGAAGTAGTTTTATCAAAAAAAATAATTAGCGGTTGAAGCATCAATGCTAAAACTGGACGCAAAAATTTTGGTAACTTAAAAAGAATTCCATCCTGAAATAATTGCAAACCCATAGCAGAACGTCCTATAATTCCCCTGAAATAAACGATTTCAAAACCAGCTTCTGAAACGATTTTTTGTAACCCAGTTGACGTCCAACGCCAGAAGTCGGTTGGATCAGGATGAAACATCCAATAGCCGTGTGTACTAAGAATTAACTGTCCATTTTCTTTTAGAACTCTATTCGCTTCTTTTAAATAGAATATAGGATTCTCTACATGCTCAAGCACCTGTGTAGATAGCACAACGTCTAAACTTTTATCACCCAAACTTATTTGTCCTGTAGGTAAAATATGAATATCTGCTATCTTATTTTCGGGCAAATCAATTCCTATATATTTTTCTACATAGGGTTTAATAAGTGGTTCATAAGGCTTGTTGCCACATCCGTAATCCGCTAAAATAAGTTTTTGGGGACTAGAGGCAACGAAATTCTTTATTACTTCTTCTATTTTTTGACGAAGCTGACGTAAATAATAATAGCGTGTTGCCATCCTTCCAAAAATAGACGGATAGAGACGATCTATACCTGCTTCTCTTTCATTCATAAAACAAAATCAATATTTCAAACTTTCGGCTATTTTTCTGAGCTCCGACACTCCCAGCCATTCCTTATTTGTATCGGAAGAATACTTAAATGCTCGCTTTACTCTTTGAGCAGAATCTTTTTTTATTCTTTCTTCTGCTGCTGCTGAAGATAAATAAAAAGGCAAAATCACATAATGATCCAAACATTCATAGGTATTGATCGAATCTACTTCTGTGATCATTTCTTCGTGAATTTTTTCTCCTGGACGAATACTTGTATATTCTATTCTACATTCTGGCGCTATTGCTTCCGCCAAGTCGACAATCTTAAAAGAGGGCAACTTTGGGACATATATCTCTCCTCCTTCATTATTCTCGATGACCTTATAGATAAACGCTACTACTTCATTATCTGATATATTAAAACGAGTCATTTCTGGATGTGTTACAGGAATAACTCCAGAGGCTTTTTTATTCATAAAAAAAGGCAATACAGAGCCTCTAGATCCAATAACATTGCCATATCTCACAGAGGTAAAACGAGTACCATTTTTAGAAGAGTTCTGGTTGGCAGCTATAAATAATTTTTCGGCACACAACTTACTGGCGCCATATAAATTGGAAGGTGCTGCTGCTTTGTCGGAAGATAAGGCTACTACATTTTGCACCCGATTTAACAACGCTGCGTTAATAATGTTTTCAGCACCTAAAATATTTGTTTTGATGCATTCCATCGGGTTCTCTTCTGCTGCCGGTACTTGCTTAAGAGCTGCCGCATGAATAACAAGATCAATCCCTTCCATCGCTCTTTTCAACCGCTCACCATCTCGCACATCTCCAAGGATATATTTCATAGGGCTTCCAACTCCGTTGCCTAAAAATTGGGCCATTTCATACTGCTTTAATTCATCTCTTGAATAAACGACAATTTTCTTTACTTTGGGCCATTTAGTTAATACCGTTTCAGTAAATTTTTTACCAAAGGATCCAGTTCCTCCTGTTATTAAAATTGATTTATTATTTAGATCTAGCATTATAAATTTTGTTATAAACGCCAAATTTAAGATAATAAAGTGAACTTTATAATAAAATAACTACCGTTAGCGATAATTAACGAAATGGGGATAATTATCAGACAAAGTCTTAAAATACCTTAATTAGCTATATAGGTATTGCTATTGGCACAATAAATACACTTTGGTTATTTCCTGTTTTCCTTATCCCAGAAGAAATTGGTCTATTACGATTGATACTTGACATCCCTCTACTTTTTGCCTATTTCACTCAACTCGGAGCTTCTAGTCTGTCTGACCGATTTTTCAACTACTTCAAGGACGATAAAAAGGAAAATAATGGCTTCTTATTTTTAATTCTAACTTATCCATTGATTAGTTTTTTAATTTTTGTAGTTTCTTTTTTTCTCTTAAAAGACTTTTGGCAATCCATTTATGTGTCAAAATCCGCATTGCTCGTCGAGTACCTCAATTTCATACTGCCGCTTACTTTTTTCATGATGTATATTTTCATTTTAGAGGCTTATTTAAGAGCAAATTTCAATATCAAAACTACCTCGTTTATAAGAGAAATACTAACAAGGGTAATGTTTACAGCCATCATTCTTTTATATCATTTTAAAATAATCAATTTAGAAGGAATGGTCTACTTATATGTATTTACCTATGCCTTGTCCTTAGTGATTATTTTTATTTATATAAGGAAAGTAAATCTATTACACCTTAAACCCAATTTTGCTTTTTTAAACAAGAACCTTGTAAAAGAACTTGGAACATAAGTGTTATATCTAATAACCAGAGTTGCAGGCACTATGATTGTACTGAAAATTGACAGCTTAATGGCTTGGCTCAATGGAAGGATTAACGAATGTTGCGGTATACAGTTTAGCTTTTTTTATTGGGACAGTAGTGAAAATTCCAAGAAAAGGTCTTTCTCAAATTTCCATTCCAATATTATCTGTTGCTTGTAAGGATAATGATTCTGAAAAAATAGACGACCTCTACAAAAGAAATTCTATTCTGCAACTCATTGCAGGCATCATAATTTTCCTTCTGATATGGGTAAATGTAGATGAACTACTAAGCCTTCTTCCTAATACTGCAATAGGATTAGGTATTATATTCTCTAATTGCATTTAGAGTTAAAGGTAGTGCTAACATAAACCCACTTATAATGCTG
>JAYTHK010000156.1:0-5206 GCA_043732665.1 Cytophagales bacterium
TATTAGAGAAAGAATTAGTAGAGATACGAGGAAAATCTGATGGTGTCGGAAGACCAGTATTATACGGTACCAGCGATAGATTCATGGAATATTTTGGTATCAACGATTTAAAAGACCTTCCAAATCCGAAAGATTTTGCCAAAGAGGAAAATACAATTGGTGAAGAGAACGATATGGCCTTTGTAGCAAGTACAATGTTGGCCGAAGAAAATACTCAGGATTCGTCTTCTACGGAAGAAAAAATCGAACCAGAGCAATAGTAAAACGATTCGTCAATAATGTTAGACGGAATACGGATTGTTGAGATAACAAACCATGCTGTGTAAGCCGTCAGGTGCACAGTTTAAACAAAGAGCACGTGAAAGATAATAAGCGGGATAAAAAGCATCCTTTGGCTGAAAAAGTTGATAAAGCTTTTAAAGGAAACAAGAAAACTGAAACTGGAAAAAAACACTCCCCCGATGATAAGCCTGGATATTCTTCAAGAGGAAAAGAAAAAACTACTTCCGGAGGAAATAGATATGCAGGCGCTGGAAAGAAATATAAGAGTGCTGAGAAAGCTGAGCCTCGAAATTTTAAATCAAAACCAGATACTCGTACAGGATCCAGACTTAAAAAAAGCCGTAATGCAACTGATGCAACTAACCGCATTGGAAAAACTGATGGCGATAGCAAAAGAACTGGCTCTAGAGATAGAAAACCAGCCTTTGGAGCAGGAGTTAAACCCGTATCTGGAGGAACAGCAAAACCTGCATTTGGAAAAAAACCTGCATTTGGAGCAAAATCAGACTTCGGAAAGAAGCCACGCACAGGTACTAGCACTGGAAAAACTTTTGATGATCGCAAAAAATTTGACGGTAGAAAAGATAAGCCAGAACGAAGAGATAGAGAAACTCCAGAAAAATTTAAGAAAGAGGGAGCAGAAAAAAGACCCTTCCGAAAAGATTCTGAAGATTCCAAAAGCAAAAGTTTCGATAAAAATAAAACTTCCGAAAGATATAAAAGACGAACAACAACTTCTTCTGCTGTTTTAAAAAACAAAAGCTTAGAAGAAGATACAAGCGGATTGATTCGTTTGAACAGATACATTTCTAATTCTGGAATATGCTCTCGTCGAGATGCAGACGAATTAATTTCTCAAGGACTCGTAGAAGTAAACGGAAAAGTAGTAACCGAAATGGGTTACAAAGTTAATCCTGGAGATGTGATCCGATACGATGGAGGTACATTGAAAAGAGAAAAGCCTGTTTATTTGCTACTCAACAAACCTAAAGATTTTATCACCACTATGGACGATCCACAGGAGCGTAAAACGTTGATGCAATTGATAGCAGGTGCTTGTACAGAGCGTGTTTATCCTGTAGGAAGATTGGATAGAAATACTACTGGCTTAATTATTCTAACAAACGATGGTGAGTTAGCAGAAAAACTAACACACCCTTCCAACAAAATAACTAAAGTATATCAGGTTGAGCTTAGCCGTGCTTTAGATCGTGAAGATTTTAATAAAATAGAAGAAGGCGATATTGTTTTGGAAGATGGTCCTGTGAAAGTGGATGCAATTGCTTACGGCGAAGGAACTAAAAAAGTACTTGGTATAGAAATTCACGAAGGTAGAAATAGAATTGTCCGTAGAATTTTTGAACACTTAGGCTACGATGTAGAACGACTTGATCGCACAATGTACGCTGGTCTTACAAAAAAAGATTTACCAAGAGGAAATTGGAGATTTCTTACTGAAAAAGAAATTGTTCGGTTGAAATTTCAGAAGTAGTATTAGCGATAAATTTAATTTTATGTAGCCCACGGTTTAAACCATGGGCTATTTATTTGCTCCATTAATTTTTTTCATCTCTTCTTTAAGATTAGCAAAACTGATCGCTTTAAATTCAATAGGCTGATTAAATTTCCCACGTTCTGTTTTGATTTCTTGAAGATACAGCATAGGAACTCCTTTTTCTATTTTGATGGCTACAATCGTAACGTCTTCCCCCAATGGAATATGATCAAAATTAACTTTTCCGTTTTCTACAAAACCAGGAAGTACAGTATCGTGATTTTTAAACACAAGGCTTACTTTACTGTTTTCTAAATTCGTATTTTCTAAAACAAATTTACCTTTAGCGCCTTTTATGGGAAGAAATCGATCTACATTTATCCAGCCAAGCAGTGCGGTATTGAAAATATAATACTGAAGTTCTGATTCCTTTACATTTGTTGATCCTTCTATAGAAAGGCGTGTTTCTATTCTCTGAAGGTCTTGTTGTTTTTCTTCGAGAAATAATTTTTCTAATGTATCGGAGTAAACGCATATTCTTTGAATGGATACAGTAAGAACTTTGTCTCTGTTCTTTTTTTCTTTCTTTGTTTTCAACCAGGTTTCGTCTAAGGAAAACCAGTCAATTGTTGGAAATCCAGAATTCAAATAATACACTTTATTTAAATTGATCTTAGAATCATCCTCTAAGCCCTCAGCCAAAATATCGTATGCTCTTCGATTAAAAAGACCTTTTCTCCAACTTGTGAAAGAAGGTTTTTTGATCCCTTTTTGTACGTTTCTTTTTGACCAGCTTTTTTTAATAGTATTCTTCTCGTCAATTTCAAAGTAAACAGAAACACTGTCTAGTTTTTCTTTTTTGTAAAAACTGTTTCGTTCTGGATTTGAATAATTTTTAGAATAAATTTCTTCTCCGTTTTGATACTTTACCAAAATTCGCTCTTCTATAATTACCTGATTTTTTTGGGTTTTATTTTTTGCATTAACTATTTTCCTAGTAGGTTTTTTATTTTTTTTTGTTCCTATAATGTACCATTTCATACTTCCATGTACGTCGCGTATGCCCGAAAATAATTCCATATTTTGCTTGACTGTATTGGTGGGAACTTGAAACTGTATTGATTTTCCTTTGGCGATGAAAACTTCTTCTTTTCCTGAATAGGCTTTTAATAAAAGTGTGCCACCACTTTCAAGTAATTCGCCCTTATTGGTGTTGGTGCTTAAACTTGCGTATACAAATTCTGTTTTATTTAAATATTCAGCTACTTCAAGCCTTGTTAAGCCCAAAACAGGTTTGCCATTTTTGTATACCAGTGAACCTACTTTTATTTCAACGATCGTTCCTTTCGCACAGACAAGTAAAGTGTCTTTTTTAGGATTTATGACGAACTGTTGCGTTGGTTCTGACAGCTCGGAAAATAGTTGAGCAAGTGCTACTTCATCGGATAAAGAAGAAAATTTAAGATTTTCGTTTGTGTTAAGCTCTATTGGTAAATTAGTCTCTGAAGTGTATTCAATATCTTTTATAGTTGATTGACTGGCATAAACGGCTCTTCCGTGCTTGTTAGATTTATGAGGTTGAGACAATAGAATGGTATTGTCTACGTTTGAAATCTTTGTCTGAATAAGTTTTTCTGAATTGTTCTGGCATCCTACCAAAACGATAAGAATCAAACCGAATAGAATGTTGAAGAAGCCTTTCATAGTATCTGGGTTTTATTTATAACTGAAAGGAAATTATTTTAGTATAAGCACAATAAAAGAGTAGTAGCTTCGTAGAAGTTCATTGATAAAATTCGTCTGTGCTCTATAGTTTGGTGTTTAAGTTGGGCATTTCGTTAGTGAGACTTCCGCAAGGCTGAAGCAGCGATTTGCATATTTATTTCTATTTTTTCCAATACAAGGAGGGTGAAATGTCAATTCAAAATCACCTTGCTAGTGATTACGGTATCCTCAATAATTACTGCAAAATATAAACGCCTTTTGATTCTGAGTACACTTGCTTAGAAGTACTCGTTCTCAAAGAATTGCAGGACCTTGAAATAAATAAATTGGTAAAGCGAACTGTCTGCAATACTAAACCTATTATGGTAGGAGATCACGGAATAAGATAAAACGTTGGACAAGGTTGTTTATAAATAATTTCTTGGGGAATGGAACAAGAAAAAAAATAATGTTAATAAAAAAGTAAGGCGCCAGCATTTAGTGATAACCGTATTCATTTTAGGCGCATCATTAAGTATTTATACAGTTTTTTTGAGTGATGCGAAAACCAAATAAAAGTATCTAGATTGGTGTTATTTCCCATTTAATTAACATTGTTTAGCCATTTAATAATTTAAAATGCTAGTTATCAATAGCGTATTTTTTTTCTAATCGATTTAATGTTTTGATAACATTGGAATAATCTTTAGGTAATAATAGAGCTCTTTCTTTGCATCACGAAAACTAAACAAATTTTAAAAAAATGAAAAATTTTACTATTATTCTGTTAGCTGTAGGGTTGCTGTTACTATCTGATATTGCAGCTATTGCTCAAACACCTGTGCCTGTATCTCCACAAGACTTGACTCAGCATCCTAGAGTCAACACCCACCGAAAATCATTTTGGTCGGAGATCAATTTCCAAGGAGCATTATCAAAAGATAAAAGATGGCAATATCAATTTGATCTTCAATACCGTCGTATGTCTGATGCTAGTTATGTGGTTGGAGGTGCTCATGGTAATATATTTAAAAATCCTTACCAACAAGTTTACAGACCTTGGATTCATTATTGGATTGTACCAGGTCAAGTAAGGTTATCATTGTCTCCAATTGGCTTTTGGGAAACGTATACTGCTCCAACGGATGCCTCGGTTTACTCTACACCTGAAACACAAGTTGCGGGTAAAAATACAAATACTGGAGCTACCGTTCAACCTGAGTTTAGAATATGTCCACAAATTACCTTCAACAATAACTATGGTCGTTTCCAAGTAGTGAATAGAATAAGATTTGAATATAGAATACAAGGAAACAGACATCCTGCATCACAAAATTATTTCGATGATGTTACAGAAGGATATAGTTTTTACCCTAATCCACAAGGTCAAGGATACGGAAGTACACATGCAGGTCGTCTTCGTTGGCAGTCAAGAGTGCAAATTGCTTTGAATAAGAAAAAAGTTGAACCAGGAGCTATTTATATTAATGCTTGGGACGAGGTGTTCATTAGCGTGGGTAGATATGTAAACTTTAACAAAATGCTTAACCAGAACAGGTTAGTGGCGATGGTTGGTTTTTACCTTCCTACAAAGTATCCTATTAAAATTGAGACAGGTATTACTTACCAAACCAATCTTCTTTACAACATAGGTACGGTGCCTACTCAACCTGATGTTACCTATAGCAAACAGAATGTTGAACAAAATCTTGCTTACACTACATA
>JAYTHK010000157.1:0-5189 GCA_043732665.1 Cytophagales bacterium
GAATCAACTAAAATTCGATTGGAATTTGAGTATGCTGAAAATGGTTTGGTCGCAAAAGACTTATCATTGAAAGGTTTTGAGATCGCAGGAGCGGATAAAAAATATGTACCAGCAACAGCGAAAATAGAAAATAATACCGTTGTAGTGTATAGTGATAAAATAGAAAGACCATTATTCGTTCGTTATGCTTGGCGCAATGGTTCGGAGGCTAGTCTTCTTAATAAAGAAGGGTTGCCCGCATCGACTTTTGCTACAGAATAATAATCTGAAGAGATGCATTATTCTGTAGCATCTTTATAAAGATAGAGGCGCATTATGATACGTCTCTATGAAATATATTTTTGTAAATATATAAAATTAATTTACCACTAAATCTTTTGGGTTTCTCATTACGGTACCAAATGCGGTTAAATATTCAAATAGTTTTCGGCTATAAATATCGTCTACTGCTTGGCCAGTGAATATGCGGGTCAAATGTTTTTGCACGTGTGGCGCGATAGCGGCACCAATTGGATTGCTTTTTTGTTTCTGACCTGCACGGTATAAACTGAATAATCGTCCGTTGTACCAGCTTTCGATTATACCTTGCCACATTTTTAATTCCCAATGTCTGCCGTCTTCGTATTTTTGCATCGAATTTTCGTTTTCACTTTCAATCGCTTTAAATAATTCGAAAGCACCTTTCATACTCAAGTACAATCCAGTAGAGAAAATGGGATCGATGAAACCTGCGGCATCACCTGCCATTGCCCAACCTGGACCATACATTTTTTGAGAGATTAATTGATAGTTAGTGTATTTTACTACAGGTGTAAGTCTTTTTGCTCCTTCTGTGAAAATTTTTAATCCAGCTTCTTCTCGTATGAAATTATCGTATTGAGCTTCTGGATCGTCGCCAAATTTTTCTAAGTGTTTTGGGTTTATAACAATGCCTACAGAAAATTTCCCAGGCAAAGGAATTCTCCATCCCCAACCTCTTGTATGTCTGTCTACGTGTATGTTTCCTGGGTCTGTCATAAAACATTTATCAAGATGCGCAAACAATGCCACATCTTTGCGGCCACCCATTTTTACTGGTGCTTCCATAAGTCGGGAAAGTATTCTTCCTCTGCCACTTGCGTCTATAATGAGGTCGGGTTTTTCACCGAAAAAACCTTCTGTTTTATCTAATGTTTCTTTTGATAACTGTACCGTATTTGGCTCAGTTCCTTTTTCTAATTTAGCGGGCATTCTGAATATTTTTGCACCAGCTTTTTCAGAAGCATTCAATACTGCTAAGTCAAATAAATCTCTTTGAGTGTTATAGGCATAATCAGGAAGTCTGCCGTCTGCCCAACTGAAAAAGGACGTAATTACTTCGTCGTGTCCCAGCCAAACAGTGGCGCCAGGTTTATATATACTGAATGATTTCACTTCATCTTCTATTCCCAATTTTCGCAACATTGGAATTACTGCAGGAAGCAATGATTCGCCTACAATAAGCGGAGGTCTTTTATCGGTGTGAAAAATTCCAACTTTATACCCTTTTTGAGCTAAAAGTGTTCCCAGTGAACCACCAGCAGGACCACCGCCAATAATCGCTACTGATTTAATATTTTTTGCCATAATTGTTTTAATAACGTATGTTTTGGAATGTAATTTTACGAATAAGTAGGTAGAAAAAAAAATGTGAATTATAGGCAACTCTACCATGTTTCAAATTGCTCAGAATAATATATTTTTTCACAAGTTAAATTTTTACCATAATTTATACTTTTATTTGGATTTGATATTTCTGCTAAAAAATTTGTTTATAGTGAATTGGGATGTTTTTTTAATATGTTTATGACATTCTTTTTTATTAATTTTAGTTTTGAGATTATACTTTAATGTAAGAATCAAATATTAACCAAACTTTTAAAAATGGGAAAATATCTTTCTCTAATAGTCGGATTAAGCATTTTCTCGAACGTAAAGGCCTAAAAGGTAATCGGTGTGCTAATTTTCTAGGGCATCAAGATATGCTTACTTCAATCAGAAATGGCTTTGCTTCGTTAACTTATACTTCAGATCCTTTACCTTTTTATGAATCACTTCAACCTGTGATTAAATATTACGAAGGATTGATTGCCGCTAATGCATCGGATGATAAACATCATAAAAATGAGGTGCTCTAGCCACTATAATAGGATGAATATTTATTACGCATTTGATTTAACCGAGAAAGCCAGAATTGCTGCTGCTAAGTTGATTTTGAAATAGTCAATAAAAAAGGGGAGTTATTAAGCTCCCCTTTTTTATTGACTATAAAACCTTTTTCATTTTTGCTTTGACACTACTACTCGTTTATCTAAGTATTAAAATCTCTCCTTCTTTTTTATAAGGACCTCTGTATTCGTCAGACTCTCCATCGTATTTCATGATCCAAGTATAGACGCCTTCTGGCATAGGCTCGCCTTTGTATCTTCCATCCCAACCTACATTCTGCATGTCTTCTAAATTTTCTGAAGCAAAAATTACTTCACCCCATCTGTTGAATATCACAATGCTGAAGTTGGTATAGTGACCACCGAAAATTTTGAAGTATTTATTATTTCCGTCTTTATCAGGTGTCATTACGTTCGGTACAAATACTCTTGGTGCGCAAATATTTTTCACCAAAACACTATCTTTTATAGGGCAGAAGCTTGTACCGATTTTACTAGTTACCGTTACGAAATAATAGGCGCCTGTGTTAGCATCCGTTATCGCAGTAGTATCACCATTAGGACTCCAAAGGTACGAGAACGTGTAGCCAGGAACTGGTTTTGCAGTTGCGTTCAATACCGCAAAACTATCCGTTTCTGCACAGAACTTAGTACTCTGAGGTAAGCTAACAACGGCGGATTGATTGTATATCACGCTAGAGCTATCTTTATTATTGTTACAATCTCCAATGGTTACATTTACAACATATTTTCCACTTTGAGTGACCAGTAAGGTCTTGCTGGTATTAGTCATAACCACTCCATCTTTTGTCCATACATAAGTAGGGAAATAAGATTCGATCGGAGGTGTCGGAGGTGTCGAGCCTGGTCCGTAGTTTTTAGGAGTGGCATCTAATATAACAGTCTGATTAGCACAAAGCGTATCGTTTGCCAGCGTCATTGTTGGGCTAGCAACAGAGATCAGGTAAACGCTATCAGAAGTGGAACATAGGAAGACGTTTGTTACCTTGACTGAGTAAGCAAGAGTATCAAAAACCTTAATTGTTTGTACGTTAACACTAGAATTAGTAGATGGAGGAATTATTGGTTCACTACTGGTCCAACTGTAAGTATCTCCTGCTTCTGATGAGGTAGATAATATAGTTACATTATTTACACAGTTTGTTTTGTCTATTCCTGCTACTACTGGCGAAGGATTTAGCGTAAGCGGATTAGAGCTAGCAGTACATCCTCCATAAGAGTAGGTCAATAAATAAGTACCCTTTGCCGTAGGATGAATTACCGCCGTATTTTGTCCCGTTAATGTACCTGCATTTTTATACCATTGGTAAGTACCTGGTACAGGTGGCAATCCTGGCACTGCAGCAGAGTTAATGACATTATTATTTGTCAAACAAACTGTACCTGCGATGCTTAGTGTGGGCATTTGGAAGGTACGAATAAGTATGGTGTCGTTTACAGAAGCGCAACCTTTATAGTCATAAACCGTGAGTACAAAGCCTGTATCTTTAGAGGCAACTACATTTTCAGAAACACTTGGTGGGTTTATTAGTGTGCCATTTAATTGACGCCATTGGTATTTAACAGCCAAAGGATCCAACTTAGCATTTATCGTTGTCGTTATATTTTGACAAACAAACTGATCTGGACCTGCATTCGCCATAGGAATAGGGCTTATGCTCAAATTCAAACTATTGTTTACGCTATTACAAGTACCATTGGCTGTGGAAGCAAGGGTTAAGGTAACAGACCCAGCAAGAGCGTCTGCAGAAGATGGATAGTAGGTTGCTGCTAATGTTGCTGCATTCAAAGCAAAAGTCCCCGTTCCACCAGTAGTCCAAATACCTCCACCAGCATTTGCAACAAGTCCATTCAGCGGAGCGCCGTTTACAATAGTACAGACTACTGCATTGCCTACTTTTACAATAGGCTTAGGAACAATAGTTAGTATTACTGTATCTTGTTCTGGTAAACAGAGTCCGTTTCCTGTAGAAGTAAGTACAAGTTTTACAGAATGACTTGTCGTATCGTTTGACGAAGGGGTATAAGTTGTATTCAGATTCGTATTGGAAGCAAAATTTCCTGTACCCAAAGACGTCCATAAGCCGCCAGTTGCCACTGACACAGTACCCGTGAGACCAACGCTTACATTGTCTGCACAGACCGTGTGATCTACACCTGCATTTATGATAGGCGATGGGTTTATGTT
Source organism: Cytophagales bacterium (assembly GCA_043732665.1). Classification (GTDB taxonomy): domain Bacteria; phylum Bacteroidota; class Bacteroidia; order Cytophagales; family Cytophagaceae; genus JANYCO01. The sequence goes on from JAYTHK010000157.1 coordinate 4,396, forward strand.
AAGTTTCATTTGATCGCTTACTGCTCTACAAGATTTAAGACCTGAGGTAGTAGTAATGGTTAGTAATACACTTCCTGCAGTATCGTCGAGTAGGGAATGTGTGTAGGTAATGTTAAGTCCATTTGCGGAAGGAGCGGATAAAGTACCTGTACCAGAAGAAGTCCATGTAGCACCTCCAGCAGAAGTCATCGTTCCGTTAAGTACTATACTTGTTACATTGGCACAAGTAGTTCGATCTATCCCTGCATTAATTGTAGGTTGAGCCGTTATTGTAGTAGTTACACTAGCAGAATAAGGCTGACAAGAACTGTTATTAGTGGAGGTCAGTGTTAAACTTACGGCTCCATTTGCTTTGTCTGTAGAATCTGGTATATATATAGGATTAGCTACAAATGCGTTAGGGACAAATATTCCTCCAGTAGGAGATACCCATGAATAACCTTTAGGATTAATGGTAGGGTGAGTAATCGTCCCCTTCAATTGTATACCAGAAGTGTCTGCGCAAACAGTTTGAGGCAGACCAGCATCTACTTTAGGTATACCAATCACTGTTAAGTTCATTTCATCGGATACCGGACTACAGATTCCGTTTCCAGCAGTAGTGGTAAGTCTTAGTACTACTAAGCCACTGCTTTTTTCTGTAGGAGAAGGAATGTACTGTGCATTCAAGTCCTGATTGTTAGGAAGGAAAGTACCTTTACATCCTCCAATCTCTGTTGGACAATCCCATCTAGCAGAGGTTGCAATAAGGATAAAGCCTGCTAACTGAGCTGAGTTTTCATCTGTACAGATTG
>JAYTHK010000158.1:0-15583 GCA_043732665.1 Cytophagales bacterium
GTCGTGTGATTAATAATCCTTTTTACTATTTGTTCTATAGATTTTTATTGAAAGGTCTTTTTAGTTTTTACTGTTTTCCGCTTCCATTTCCTTTTTATAGAAAAGCAGTACTGTATAAAAATACAGAAAAAATAATATGAAATAAAACAAGTATTGTACGATAACGCTGGCGAAGAAAAATGTACATGTAAAATAGATAAAGTAAAACGCTAATTTAATTTGATCAATTAATAGATTATCGTGTTTGCCAGCAAATTTGAGACTGTAGCAAATAAGAAACCCTGTAGCAAAGGCAAGCGACCCTAGAGAATTTATATGTACGTATTGAAACAAGCACAGAAAAACGATACAAGGTGTTAAGTACCACCAGTTCTGTTGTTTTAGGAATTTCAGTAGAATCATGTGTGCCTCAAAGATAGTAAGTTCTACAATTCCATATCAAAAAAAAAACCGGAAGCGGCAAACGGGCGTCTGCCTCGTGCTTCCGGAACTCTCAACCAGCTTTAAATAACTTAAACTATTATATTTTATACTTAATAATAAATCAATGCTTTACACAAGCACTGGCTCGGGTAATTTCATCCATTTTTTGTCCAGAAGCATATTGTCCTTGTATTCCTCTATGAAAAGAAGATTTTCATTTGAAGGTAGTTTGCCCTCTGTTTTATAACAAAGCAACGCTCCTTGCTTTCTTGTTTGGTTGTCGGTAAAATAGACTAGCCAGTATTCTCCTCTATGTTCTTCTACTTTTGTGTACTTCATAACCTGCAAGTTTAAACTTGTAAAGTAAATATACTCAGTTTGACCTTCAATTCCTGTTCTGATTATAGAACGTAACTAGTGCGATATTATTTTTCATAGACCAAATAAAAAGAACTAACGATTTGGATACGAAAACTATCCTTTTTCTAAGAAAAAGAACTTATCAACATTGGACTAATAGCACACTTTTAATGTAAAATCTGCAACCAACCTTTGTATGTTTTGCTGCCACAGCCAGATTTTATGTAATAATAATAGATACCGTCACTAAGATTGTCTCCGCTGAAACTATTGTCATAACTACTACTTTTATAGACTCCTTCTCCCCATCTATTGCTAACTTCTATAAGAGAGCCGGGCAAGATTTTCTTTTCATTGGTATCCATAATTTCAAGATAGTCGTTTCTGTGGTCTCCGTTAGGCGTAATTAAATTTGGTATTTTTAGTTCTTGGCTTGGAACGGCGTATACTACTAATGTATCACCAGAATTGCAGCCTGTATTTTTATTATCGATAACTGTTAAATAATAAGAAGTAGCTTCTCCTTCTGGATTTACTACAGCAGTGTTAGCAATCGTGGACAAACTAAAACTATGATCAGAACTTGTCCATATATAAGTGTAATCGCCAGAGCCTGTACCAGAGGTACTAACTTTAATATCTCTGGGGCTTCCAAAGCAGAGCGTATCGTTAGCCGTCGAAGCTATTGTACTTAGACCATTCGTTCCTAAAGTAAGCGCTAGTGTATCGCTGTTTGCCCCACAAGTACCTGTTACCGTCCATATAAATTTGTTGGCACCGTTACTCAATCCACTCACTGTCGCATTGTAAGTGTTGGCGTCAGGACTAAAACTGCCGCTACCGCTGTATACCGTCCACGTACCATTACCAACAGCAGGATTATTGCCATTGAGGGTGTAAGCACTTACGCATATATTTCTGTCTATTCCCACTGTAACGTTAGAGGTAGGTGGAATAATGGACACCGCTTGTGATACGGTAGTAGAACAAGTCCCTACTGTTTCGGTTACTTTAACAGTTCCCGCAGTAGTGCCAATATTGGCAAAGATTCCAGCTGTGTTTGTTGCAGAGGAAATGGTAATTCCTCCTGTGGAGGACCAAAGGTAGGTATTGCCAGCATCAGTGTTATCAGTAGTAGAAAACGCTATCGAATTAACGCTGGCGCAACTGCTCGAAACGCCTGTGATAGAAGGCGTAGGTGCTGTTACTGCAACAACATTAACAGGAAGACAATTAGAAGGTGTGCAAGTCCCGCTTTCCCATCTTGCATAATAATTGGAGGAAGCAGTAGGAGAGGCAATGCTAAGATTATTTCCTATGCCAATCTTTGTACCTCCGCAGCTTCCGCTGTACCAAACAAGACTATCTCCTGTTCCGCCAGTATACGACAGTTTGATATTTCCTGCATCGTTGTCGCAAAAATTATTGCGGTCTACAGCAGCTGTAGTTGGAACGGTTGGAAGGCTTTTTACGGTTACCGTAACCGTAACGCATGTTGAATTGCTGCATGCAACCGATAGCCATCTTACATAATAAGTAGTGTTAACAATAGGAGCAGCGATAGAAAGGTTGTTTCCGTTTCCAACGAATGTACCTCCACAATTTCCTGTATACCATTCGAGTTGTGAACCAGAACCACCTGTCGCATTCAATAAAATATTCGCAACAGCACCAGAACATATTGTAGTATTATCTGCAGTTGCAGCAGTCGGTGCAACAGCATCCGTAGCGCAGCCAGTAGGACAGTTGTTTACTGTAAGCGTTCTTTTCACCGTCCATACTTTCCCGCAGGTGGCGTCTGTAACTTTCAAGGTAATTGTATAAGAGCCTCCACTAGCGTAGGTATGCGATGGAGCAACGCCCGTACCAGTATTACCATCGCCAAAATTCCATTGCTCTGAATTGGCGTTGATCGCTACATTACTACCAAAATAGGTTTTAAAATTAAAAGAAAAGCCAATGATTTTACAATTTCCAGTGGTATCAATGGCAAGTGTTGGATTGATCCAAGCTTCGTTGGCTATACCACGGTAGATACTGGGATAGTTACCAACAGAATTATTCAAAATAAAACCAGTGCCACTGTATAAACAACCTGCACCTGAAACATCTGGACTACTGATTACACCAATATAATTTGGCTGAACAAAATAGGCTACATTGGTCACATAAATCTTATTGTCTGGTCCCAATTGAAGTGTTCCCATTTCGTTAACGCCACCACCCGTATTTGAGCTATTTGTTGCTAATGGAGTTACAGCATTCGTGGTCAGGTCTAATTGATACAATGAGTGTCCCGTCAAATCGCTATAATACAAAAGATTTCCATTAGGAGAGAATTCACAACCGTATCCAAAAGTAGGAGCTGTCGTAAAGGCCAATAAAGAGGTCACCATCCCGGTCTTCTGATCCCATTTATAGACATACACATTTCCCGTTTTACTTATGGTTGCTATTTTATCCTGGCATCGATTTATTTTCATTGAGCCGTTATATCCAGTGGTTGTTTCTGTTCCTGCTACTGAACTCACTTGTTTTAAACCTACTCCTCCTGCTGTAAAATTCCATGACCAAATCTGGTTACCTCCAGTTAATTGATGCGTTGCTACCCAGTAACCTCCATTACTATCCGTACCAGCACAAAGTTGTTCAGTCACCTCAGCTCTAGATGCAAGCAAGTTTGGACCCGATGTAACGGAAATAGTACCAGGACCTGTTTTATGAATTTTGTAATAATAGATACCTAAATTAGCTGTTGAGATATAAAGTCCTCCTCCTGATGAATCTTGATTGGCTGTAACCAAATAAAAATCCGTCGTCGGACTGGCAGGATCAGGAAAACAAACACTTGAGTTGGTGGAAGAAGTACCTCCATTTATTTTTTGTACAGCATTATTATTACCATCATACAAAGTATAACTATCTGTATAGAAAATTACATTCCCACTTGGATCACACATGGTAGAAGATTCTTCCTGTCCTGAACCTGCAAGACCGGAGGGATTTCCATTCATAACTACAGGTGCACCCCCAGTAAAATCCATTCCTGCTTTCATTCCGAAGAACCATTTAGGAGCAATCGAATAAGGTGACTGAGCAAACAAATTACTTGTGGTAAGCAAAATAACCAACAGATAACCCAACTTCGTGAAACTCTTTCTTAGTGCTGTTCTATTCATATCTAATTCGTTGATGGCGTTCAAATTATAACTCTTGCATATCTATACTTAATAGAGGATACGGAAAGTATGGTTTAAAGACAATAAAATAGATAGATATTGATATAATTCTCGAATAATACAGGTAGCGATGTGCTGCAAGTATATCGTTTTAATAATTATATATAAGTTTGATTATTAAATAATTAAATATAAAAATAGCGTGGTTTATTACTTTAGAATTCCACATTATAACACCTAAAATATCCTTTTTCATCTTGATAAATCAGCGGATATAACTATAAACTAAAAAATCTTTTCGTTGCATTTCCTTTAATTTTAAAATACGCGTTACAGAAGCGTTATATTCTAACCCTAAAAACATCTTTTTATTGATAATTAAGCACAAAAGAAAAGTAATTATACCGTTCCAAAGATATCGGAATAAAAGCCAGTAAATACGCTTCTTTTTTAAAATATTAACCTATTCATTTATATCACCCGAAATATTAACCTATATATAGCTAAGCGATTCATATTTAACACTAATGGATAGTTTATAGTATTTATTGATATTCTTATATTGAATGAAATGAAAAAAATAATTTACATTATTGTATTCGTTACCCCGTCAATCCTTAACACTGTGCATGCTCAGTTGCCCACTGGCGGCCAATGGGGATGTCCAACAATTCCTGTTTCGGGAGCATTTGATACTACTTGTTATAAACCAACAGGTGAGATCTTACTTGGACAAGGTTATTTTGACCATTACGGCGTTTCAGATCCTGTATATTTAGTAATTCCTCAGAACCGCCCTTCATACGCTATTGCAATGGCAGTTGCCTGGAGTTATTACCGCAATACGTTGGGAAGAGATGGAATGAGTATCAACCAATGGTTTGCTACTATGGGTCAAGAAAATGGCTTCGCCACTTATAACGGCGTACTACTACCTCCTACTATTTATGACGTATCGGTAGGCGCTAATGTAGCACTTCCATGTATCTACCCAAGAGGCTGTAATAGTAATACCTGTGCTGGTGCTGGATATTGCTGGGCAGTATCGCAAAACGGTGTCGACGGTCCTTACCAAAATACATTAACTGGTTATCAAACTATTTCACCTTACGTGCCACAAAGGTACCCAGGTCCTGCTACTACCTACCAGCCACTATTCAATTCAAACCTTGAAATGGCGAGTATGAATAAAACGTATTACGATATGTCCATCTATAGAAGAGCACAATATATGAATGGCGTTGACCTTACCCCTGTCGAACAAGCGTCTCCCGACCCTTATGGTGTAGACGCTGCTCAAGCGGTGGCCTACAACTTAGGGCCTAATGCCAGCAACGCCATATCTGTAGCAGGCTACACGCTACCAGCAGGTATCGCTACGAATAATAACTGGGCGGTAAATTATTATAGCGGTGGAGTTTCTTGTTATGCCCAACGGGTAGCTTCGATTACTGCTGTACTAGACAACAATAAGCCTTATGCTGTTTCTCATTACCCTGCTGGCTGCGGCGGTACTGTTGCCAACTGGCATTTCTATTCTTTTTACGATGCACAAATAAAATGGGATACTGTACTTGCCTCCATAAATAGGTTATTAATAATGTATCCTGAAATAAACGCAGTACCCGCTGCAAAAACGGCTTTTATTTCAGCGGTACAAACTGCTTTCAATAGAGTAGACACCGATGCAAATAGTTTTATTTCTTTTCGTTATGAAATGGGTTCTGTCATAGATGCCATCACGCTGAACCTGCCCAAAGATGACCCTGCTTTCAACGGTCAGTTTGCTGTTGGTGGTACAGGTTGTAAACTCGATTGCCAGGCGCCTTATACTGTTATAAAAACTTCTGGACCTAAAACAATTTGTTTAGGGCAAAGTGTGGTACTTACAGCAGACGTTGATTCGCCAACGAATTCGGTCACGTATCAATGGCAAAAAAACGGTACTAATATAGCAGGTGCCACTGGAATGACCTATACCGTAACACCCTCAACAGCAGGAAGCGACAACTATAGTATTATCGTTTGCTGGAGTGCTGCAAAACTTTCTAACGGAGCAGCCACCACTTGTTGTTCTCAACCTGAATGCAGTGTCACTATAACCACACAGGCTAGCTGCAGCAGTTGTAGTATGGGACTTGTTCTTACTCCTACTTCAAACAGTTGCACAGGAATGGCAAACGGTTCTGTCAAAGTAGATGTAAGTATCGCTTCCGGACCATATACTTATGTTATTAGTGGCCCTGCTCCTGCTAAAACCAGCACAACCGTCAACTCAACCGCACTCACGAATACGTTCACAGGTCTAAGAGATGGAAAATATACCGTACAAGTAAGCCAGCAATCTACTCCTGGTTGCAGGGCTATTCAGGATATATTCATTGTTCCAGTTACTGCTATTAAAGAATCGCTCACTGCAACGCAGGTCGCAGCCTCTTGCAATACCCAGCTTCATGCGGTGCTTACCAATCAAAAACCAAATACCTGTAATTTAAAATTAGATTACGGAGCCTTAGGAATATACAATTGGGATGCTTCTTTTTTCATGGATTTCAAAATAAACAATGTTTCTTCTACTACCTTATACCAAGGACTAAATACTTCTCCTGGTAGAAACCCTTGGAACTGGCCAGCTTGCAGCCCTTGGCCTTCCGCATGTACCGCCACTATACCAGCTACTGAAATTGTTTCTGTAGTCGATGGAGATACCATTTCTGTTTTTGGAAGTACTATTGTACCTCAAGGCACAGCGGTAGGAAGTTATGTTAACGGTGGAGTAGCACTTGCGGGCTCTGTTAATGCGACCACTTTTACACAGGTTGGCGTCGGCACTACCAGTTCTTCAGTATCATTTGCTTATCAAGGGGCTGCGCCAATAAACGGAACCCGTCAAATGGGAAACAAGTATGTAGTCACTTGTCCTGTAGTTGGCCCACCTGCTTATACTTATGCTTGGTCTCCTACTACTGGTTTGTCGAATGCGGCTATCAGCAACCCAACATCTTCTGTAAGCGCCAATACTAGTTATACCGTTACGGCCACACTTCCCTCCAATACTACTTGTAAATTAACCGCTAGCATTACTGTACTAAACAATTGTGTATCCGCTCCAATCAAACTGATTTCCTTTGATGCTGAAGCTCAAAATTCTATTGTAAAAACAAATTGGGTTACTACAAATGAAACGGACTGTGCTCTATATTTCATTGAACGAAGTAAAGATGGAGTGCATTTTGAAACTGTTGGAAGTCTAAATTGTAACAACTCCAGTTCTATTAGTGAATACACCTTTACAGACTCTAATCCATATTCTGGCTCTTCCTACTACAGACTAAAAGAAGTGGATAAAGACGAACATGCTTTCTATTCTGAAATAGAAGAAGTGAGTATTAATAGTATTATAGTGCTCATAGAACCTAATCCATTTGGGAACGAAACAAGAGTAGCTATTGACGGTACTTCCAGCAATCCAGTAGAAGTAAAAGTATTGGAGCTGAGTGGCAAAGAAATGTTAAGCACTACCTTGTTTGACCAGAAAACAGTGTCGTTGGGATACGGATATGCTGCAGGAGTCTATATTTTGCAGATTACCTATAACAGTAGCGTTAGAAATTATAAGTTGGTCAAACAATAGTATTTCTTTGTAATCACAGAGCCCGGTTAGCCTCTTTTGAAATTACTCAACCGTCACCGATTTCGCTAAATTTCTAGGCTGGTCTATATTGCAACCACGCAATACGGCAATATGGTAAGCTAAAAGCTGCAACGGAATCACCGATACCAATGGAGACAAGGCTTCGCTGATTTTTGGCACTTCTATTACAAACTCTGCCATCTCACGGATCTGAGTATCACCTTCTGTTACGATAGCAATCACACGACCTTTACGGGCACGTACTTCTTGAATATTGGAAACTATCTTTTCATAAGAACTGTCGTGCAAGGCAATCACCACCACAGGCATTTCTTCGTCGATCAAGGCAATCGGACCATGCTTCATTTCCGCAGCAGGATAACCTTCTGCGTGTATGTAGGAAATTTCTTTTAGTTTCAATGCTCCTTCCAGTGCTACTGGAAAATTAAACCCTCTTCCGAGGTATAGGAAATTTTTAGCATCCTTAAACTCTTCGGCTACAAGTTTTATAGAATCATTAAGCAAAAGCGCTTTCTCTATTTTCTTTGGAATATTTTCAAGGTCTATTAATAATTCCTGAAATTTACTTTCGGTAATTATTCCTTTCTTGTTCGCCACAATTATCGCCATCATAGCAAGCACAGTAACTTGACCCGTAAATGCTTTTGTACTTGCCACGCCGATTTCTGGGCCTGCATGCAAATAAGCACCTTCATGAGAAGCACGCGCAATGGAAGAGCCCACTACATTGCAAACGCCAAAAATAATGGCCCCTTTTGATTTGGCAAGTTCTATAGCCGCCAAAGTATCTGCTGTTTCACCCGATTGAGAAATCGCAATTACCACGTCTCCCTCTCGTATCACAGGATTTCTATATCTAAATTCAGAAGCATATTCTACTTCTACAGGTATCCGCGTATATTCTTCAAAAATATATTCTGCTACCAACCCTGAATGCCAAGAAGTACCGCAAGCAAGGATAATAATACGGTCTGCGTTGACTAGTTTATTGACGTATTGACGTATGCCACCCAATGCCAAATGACCTTGAGAAGAAATAACACGCCCTCTTAAACAATCTGTGATAGAACGTGGTTGCTCAAAAATTTCTTTGAGCATGAAATGTGGGTACCCTCCTTTTTCGATAGAGTCCAACTCCATGTCCAATTTTTGGATATAAGGAGTGGTGGTTACGTCTTCTATATTTTTTATTGAAAGTTCGTTATCTTTTATAACCGCAATCTCAAAATCGTTGAGATAAACTACTTCATTCGTGTATTCTATAATCGGCGTAGCATCGGAGGCTAGAAAAAATTCGTCTTTGCCTACTCCAATCACCAGCGGACTTCCTTTCCTTGCAGCAATAAGCTGATTAGGGTGGTCTTTCGACATGATTACAATCGCATAAGCACCAACAACCATTGTAAGGGCTATACGCACAGCTTCTTCAAGACTACATTGATTGTTTTCGTAAACATCTTCAATAAGATGAATGAATACCTCGGAATCGGTATCGCTGTGGAAATTATGTCCTCTCATCTGAAGGTCTTTCTTCAGAGAATCATAATTTTCTATAATACCATTGTGAATGATGGCAATACCCTTACTATTGGAATAATGAGGATGTGCATTTCGATCGTTTGGCTCGCCGTGTGTAGCCCAACGAGTATGCCCCATACCGATAGTACTGATTAACTCTTTTCCTTCCAGAAATTTTTCCAGCTCACTTACCTTGCCTTTTTTCTTATAAACATTTAAGCCTCCATTGATTAGAGCAACACCTGCACTGTCGTACCCACGATACTCTAACCTTTTAAGTCCTTTAATAATAATAGGACAAGCTTGTCTATGCCCTATATATGCTACTATTCCACACATAATCAATTAAAAAAATTATACACTATATACTTTTTGTACAAAGATAGTAACCCAATTTATTTTGCTACAGAATAGTAAAGATTTAATTTAATTCCTTTGTCTTCAGTTGGAAGATTACTGCCACTGTTATCGTTAAATACCATTCTATTCACATTCAAATTCAAGGAAGAAGGGGAGATTATAATCGGGTTATTTGCAATCTGACCTAACAAAACAGCTTGCATATAAGACCTAATAGAAAAAGCATACACATTGGTAACAGAGTCGGGTACTGCAATTGTAACCAAAGAATTGGCTATTTGGCTATGATCGTCTGGTTGCACGTAGTAAGGGAGGTAATTAACTCCTTTTAAAATTGAGTACCGATTATTGGGTGCATCGTATACCGTTCTCATCAAAACTAATCCAGAATTAGTTTTATATTGCCCAGTGGTAAGCATTTTGGGTGCAACATTCAAAATAGCGCTAATAATTGCAAGGTTTGGGTATTTCGTTCTTAAATTTTGCAAATAAGGAATGGTTATTTTGGTACGAATTCCTGCACAAGCCTGAATATAGCATAGATTAGCAGTGCTAGAAGTATTTATAGATTGATATTTACTCTGAAGAGGTGCGAGTGCTGTGCTGGACCTGTCCGTGACGATACGGTAAAATTTCTTGGCAGTCCCTGCAAACTTAAGATTATAAATATTTCTAGTGGTACCATATTGACTATAATATATTTGGAACAAACTCTGAACAGAACTCCCATTAATTCTAATAATAGCACCAGCGGTATGGTTTGCTGGAATAAATGCTAAGCCTGGAATATCTGTAAAAAAATCACTATTGTTTTTTGAAGCATTAAGTATGGATTGTAAAAAAGTCATATCCGTGATTTTAATTTTCAAGACACTACCAACACCAGCTGAGGCTTGGAAAGAAACACTACCTATTGGTGTCGGATTATAATTGAGTGCTGGCGATGTACAATAATAAATAGTATCTTGTTTTATAAGGTCGGTAAGTTTGTAAATATTTATAGTCTGCGCTGTCGTTGAATCTCCATAAAAATAATTATACTCCAAATACAAATAAGCCGAATCTGCTGTGGCTGCGGGTAATTCCACATGCTCATTCACCAAATGTAACCGAGTATATGTTTCCGCTGCCGTAGGACCAAGAAAAGGATCCGAATAGGCACCTGTCATCATATAATAATTCGTATCAGACGCCACGTTGGTTGTATTTATAGAATCATTTATTAATATCACTTCTGTTTTTATAGTAAGCGTATCTGTAAAAAAGGTATTTGTAGGAAGTTTGTTAGGATCATTTAACCCTAACTCATTTTTTGCTTTTTTACAACCCAAAAAAAACAGGATTGCAAACAAAAGCAATCCTGTTTTTACGAAAATAATTCTATTAGTCAACAAGTTCATTGTAAAAATTAAAGTAATTTTCTTTGTAATCTTCTTCTTCAAAACTATTTATTTTTTTGCTTTTCTTCATAGATTCAAACAGCTTAGTAAGAGCAATACAATACTCATCGTCTGCCTTTATTACTGCATCTGCGTATTCTATCCCAGTTCTCACAAACCCCTCATAATCGCAAGTTTTAAGCATCGACAACATATTGTCATCAATATCAAGCATTTTCACTTTCGACAACATATCTGCTTCAAATTTATAACTAAAAGGAGTATTGTAAATAGAAAGTACCGATTTTGCATTTTTGAAGATTGGATCTTTCTTATATCTCGTCTTCATATACAGAGGAATAAGACTTGTCATCCAATCGTTACAATGCACGATATCAGGAGCCCATCCTAGTTTTTTTACTGTTTCCATTACCCCTTTACAGAAAAAAATTGCTCTTTCATCGTTGTCGGGATAAAATTTATTATTTCCGTCTTCAAAGACGAATTTTCTTTGGAAATAGTCTTCGTTATCTATAAAATAAACCTGAAGTTTAGCATTAGGCACTGATGCCACTTTGATAATCAGGGGTTTTTCTTCTTCACCTACGGAAATATTGATACCTGAAAGGCGGACTACCTCGTGTAATCTATTTCTTCTTTCGTTAATGATACCGAATCTTGGAACTAAAATCCTGATTTCCATACCTTTTTCCTGCATAGCTTGTGGAAGTTTTCGTACGAAATCGGCTACTTGTGTTTGTTGTAGGAAGGGATTCATTTCAGAGGCAACATACAAAATCTTGAGTTTGCTCATAATACAAATGTATAGGGTTAGATATTTCCTCTATTTGGGAGTACAAAAGTAGAAATATTTTTTGTAAAATTCAAGGTTTTTAAATTATAACTCGTATTTTGCCGATTTTGAATACTAATACAAAATTTATGAAGTTATTAAGAACTGTAGTTGAAACCCTGTCTTTTTGCTCATCCAAGCAAAAAGAGGGTTTATCCGTCGGTTTAATACCCACCATGGGCGCTTTGCACAAAGGGCATATCTCTTTGATAGAAGCTTCCAGAAAGGACAACGACATAAGCATCGCCTCTATTTTTGTAAACCCTATACAATTTAACAATCCTTCCGATCTCGAAAAATACCCTCGTACCTTGGAAAGAGACATTGAAATGCTACAAAAAGCAGGCTGTGATGCTGTTTTTGCTCCCATCGAACAAGAAATGTACCCTTCTAAACCAATTCTGAAAATGAATTTCGGAAACATGGAAAATGTAATGGAAGGCGCCTTTCGCCCAGGTCATTTTTCAGGCGTAGGAATCGTAGTTTCCAAGTTATTTAACATCATAAAGCCAAACCACGCTTATTTCGGGCAGAAAGATCTACAGCAGTTTCTGGTTATTCAGCAAATGGTAACCGACCTTTCCTTTCCAATAGCCCTTCATGCTTGTCCTATCATAAGAGAAGCCGACGGATTAGCAATGTCTTCGCGCAACAAACGTCTTAGCAAAGAAAACAGACCAATTGCCGCAAAAATAAATCAATCACTCCTTTTGGCTAAAACGATGCTTCGTAAAGAAGGTATAGAAAAAACCAAACAAGCGGTTGCTTCTTTTCTTGCTCAATACAATGAACTTCAACCAGAGTATTTTGAAATAGCAGACGGCTTTTCACTACAGCCTATACAAAATTTGACTGCACACAAAAAAATCGCTTTATGCAGTGCTGTTTTTTTAGACGGTGTACGTTTGATTGATAATCTGATGATAGAAAATTGAGTAAACAGGAACAGAGAACTGGAAAATAAGAGTATGTAAGTTAATGTTAATGTTTCCTATATACTGTTCCTGTCTGCTAGTATTATTATTTTTTCAAAATATTAATACTAGCTTTGCACCAACAACGACTAATACAAGAATGAATATTCAGATTCTAAAATCAAAGATTCACAAAGCTAAAGTTACACAAGCAGAGCTAAACTATGAAGGCAGTATAACCATTGACGAAGATCTTATGTTGGCTGCACAAATGTTAGAGTGGGAAAAAGTACTTGTGGTAAATAACAACAACGGCGAACGCTTAGAAACATACATTATAAAAGGCGAGAAGGGCAGTGGTGTTATTTGCATGAACGGAGCTGCTGCCCGCAAAGTACAAGTTGGTGATGAATTGATTATTATGAGCTTCGCCTCTACTACACCCGAAGTAGCCGCCAACTGGACGCCAATAAGAGTATTTGTAAACGATAAGAACAAACAAGTTTAATTTTTTATTTTGAAAAAATCTTACCAGATTATTTTCTCCTTGATAATTGCCATTTTAATGGTAGCGGTCATTTTTGTTTTTGTAGACCCAAAGGAAATCTGGGATAAAATAAAAAATGCCAATCTCTATTGGATAGTATTGGCAATGGGAATATCTCTACTATCGCACCTTAGCCGTGCACGTAGATGGAATTTGTTGATGGAACCTTTAGGCTACAAACCTAGTCTTAGAAATACCTTTTTAGCCGTTATGACTGGCTATTTTGGAAATATATTTATACCAAGAGGAGGCGAAGTAATGCGCTGCGTGGTATTGAGCAACGCGGATAAAGTACCGATGACCTCTTCTTTTGCTACTGTAGTCGCAGAAAGAGTAATTGATTTATTATGTTTAGGTTTATTGGTTATTTTTTCTCTTTTTTTAGAATATGACAAATTCATTTTCCTAATTCAAGACGGCTTGAAAGGCAAAGAACCTGGTTTGATTTCACTCTACTTTCCTTGGATTGTAGCCGCAGGAATATTCTTTCTTGTGTTGATTGTTATTTTTAGAAATAATTCTATTCTTTTAAAAATTAAAAATTTCGCTTTTCAACTTTTTAAAGAAGCGTACCTTAGTTTTATCAAACTTAAAGGAAAAAAGGAATTTATATTTCATACCGTATTTATATGGATGGCCTACTATTTCATGACCTACCTTGTATTTTTCTCTCTGCCTTTTACTTCAAATCTAGGGCCACTGGCTGGTCTTGTAATTCTGATCGCTGGAGCGATTGGAATGTCAGTGCCATCATCGGGAGGAGCTGGTTCTTTCCATTTCTTTGTCGCATTAGGACTTACTTTGTTCTATGGTTTAAGCAAAGACAATGGAGTGGCTTACGCATTTGTTTTGCACAGCTCGCAGTTAGTGCTCACACTTGTAGTAGGAGGAATTTGCACCTTGATTAGTTTTTTTGTGATTTCAAAAAAGAGCTCGATAGAAAAACCTAATTAACAGACCTACAACAGATTCAAGCGCTTACCTTATTAATTATTTTTTCACCCCTTTTACTATTCGATCCTTTTCATTAAGATCTTTTAGCAACTGCACCTCTCGAAACCCTGACTGAACAAGTAGCTCAACCGTTTTTTTTCCAAATTGTTCATTAATCTCAAAATAAAGTTCTCCTTTAGGGAGCAGGTATCTTTTTGCTTTCTCAGTAATGACTTTATAAAAAACAAGTGGATTGTCCTCGTCCGCAAATAATGCCAAATGTGGTTCATGCTCCAAAACATTATTTCCCATCAACTTCTTTTCTGAGTGCAACACATAGGGGGGATTGCTCACTACGATAGTCGTTTCCGGAATAACAGCATCTGTTAAAAGAATGTCGTTTTCAATAAAATTAATTTCTACTTTATTTAGTAAAGCATTCCTTTTCGCCGTTGCCAAAGCCTTTTCGCTCACATCGATTGCATATACACTCGCTTCTGGAAACGCTTTTTTTAAAGCAATAGCAATACAACCAGACCCTGTTCCTATATCGAGAATAGATATGGGATGTTTTTTCTTATGTTCAGAAATGATCAAGTGTACTAATTCTTCCGTCTCTTGCCTAGGAATAAGCACCGAAGAATTGACCTCAAACTGGTGTCCATAAAATTCTGTGCGACCCAGTATATATTGAATCGGCTCTTCGTTAAGAAGTCTTTCTACATAACTATCTAGTATAGTAACATTCTCTGTAAGAGCTATTTTTTTATCGGATAAAATTTCGGAGCGAGAAAGAGAAAATACATTTTCTAAAAGCAAAAATGCAATAGACCTTGCTTCTTGCGAACCATAAACACTTTCTAACTTTTCTGAATATTGCCTGAAAACTAATGCAGAAGAGTTTGTCATTTTTTTATACTAATAAATTCTACCTCAAAAATGAGTGTAGCATTGGGAGGAATCATATATTCTTTTTCTTCGTAAGGATCTTTAAATCCTTTACTACCATAGCCGAGAAAGGGCGGTATAATAAAAATACCTTTTTCACCTTTGCTCATCAATTTAACACCTTCGTGCCAACCCTTAATAATACTAGGATCACCAATCTTAAACATAAAAGTAGATTTTCTTGAAAGCTCGTCAAAAATTTCTCCATTTATGAGTTTTCCAAGATACCATATTTTCACTTCCTGACCGTCTAATGGCTTCACTCCGTCTCCTGACTGAAGCCTAACATATTTCAGTCCACTTGCGCAATAAATAGTGTCTAGCTGAGCAAGGAGTGTTGCCGATAGGAAAACTAAAAAAAAGAAGAGGCTACTTTTTTTCATACTAATCTACTTTCTTAACCCTATTAAAATAAATAACCCTATAAGCATTATAAAACGCTTATAGGGTGAAGAAAGTTGTGTCAATTATTTTACACCTAATAACTCAACATCAAATACAAGCGTTGCATTTG
>JAYTHK010000159.1:0-5176 GCA_043732665.1 Cytophagales bacterium
CCTTAAATGGTGTTACTTCAAATTGGATAGCCCCAACAGGTACACATAACAATTCTTGTAGTTCTTATCAGCTACTTACGATAACTGGCAGTCCAAATATTTGCATTGGAGATTCCGTGCTCCTAACAGCAGCACAAGGTTCTTCTTATCTTTGGTCTAATGGTAGTATTACCCAATCTATTACTGTCAAAACAGTAGGCAAAGATAGCGTAACCATTACAAATCTTCTTGGTTGCATAGGTACTGTAACATCCCCTTCTGCAAATATAACAGTACGTGCTTTACCAATCGTTACGGCAAATAGTAATACCGCTAATTTATGCGTGGGAAATACAGCTATGTTAACAGCTAACGGCACCGCTACTTCTTATCTTTGGAATACTGGTGACACAACTTCTTCTATTACTGTTTCGCCTATTATTACTACCCCGTATACAGTAACAGGTAAAAGCTCTATGGGCTGTTATAATAAAGCATTAGTTACCCAATCCGTTTCCGCTTGTGCTACGAGTATAGAGCAATACAATGGCACTAATAATGATGTAACGGTATATCCAAATCCTAACAATGGCAGTTTTGTGGTAACAACTGCAGCGAATGCAAAAACTACTATTTTGGTAACTAATGTATTAGGCAATGAGTTATTGTCTATTAACCCTACTAACACAACAACCAACATTAACCTGAGTGCACAACCAAGCGGTATGTACTTTATTAAAGTAATAGTAGACGGTGGTGCTCAAACTATTAAGCATATCATTATCAATAACAACTAATTGTTACTGCGACCGAAGGTAGAAATCTAAAGAGCAGATTTTTTAGTGTCTGACTCTTAATTGATTAAACTAATAAAAAAGTCCAATACCAAGTATAACACCAATTATTCATACCCTGTAGTCCAAATAATTATTTGGACTACAGGGTATGAATAATTGGTGTTATTTAAATAACATTAGTCATGGGGTAGAACTTTCCTGAACTGGCTAAGACGAAAAAGGCATTCGCTTTTGACAACGCCGAGTGGCTACCTAGTACTTATTCCATTAATCTTAGGGAGCATAGGCGACAGCCTTTGACACAATGAGCGAAACCAAGCGAATACGCAGTATTAAAAAAATCATCCTCCACCTTGCACTGGTCCCCTGACCAATGCTATTCAAATAAGGAAAACGGAACAGAAAAATATTTTTTAGCTTTTGTTGTTGGAGAGTGAATCGTGACTAGTCTTTTAATAGAGCACGATTTCCCCAGAGGGAATTAATCTTAATAGAAATATAATTTATCACCATCCCAAAGCTCCATAGGAGCAATATGCTTGGAGGATCTAGCTATAGCGCCTACGGAGCTTTGGGATAACATAGTCGATGCTCTATTAAGATTAATCCCATTCTGAAGGAATCGCTTGCATAGCAAATATTCCTTATTTGAATAGCATTGACGTGAATGCTTGCACTGACAAAAGGAAATTTCTCGATGAATGCCCTTGCTAAAAAGGTGGAATTATTGTTTCACAAACTTCATCGTATTATTTTCTATTTGAAGAAAATAAATACCATTCGGCAGACAACTGACATCTATTTTATTGCCGTTTTGTTCAATTATTTTTGCACCTAAATAATTATAAATAGAAAATTGTTGGCTTTCATTTTTCTGATTAACATATAGAACACTGTTTACTGGATTAGGATATATAGTAATCAAATTTTCTTTTTCAATATCTATAATGCCAGTAGTTAATGCAGGACAATCAGAAGAAACCTTTAATCTTCTGAAGTTGTCCAAATAATAAACATTCGCCGTTAGGTGTCCTGGATCAAATAATAGTGCTATATGGTCAACTTGGTTAGGCAAAGTTGCAGTGCTAATAATTTGGCTGAAGTTAAACCGCACTGTATGCCATTCATTTTGCTGACTTATAATGCCAACGAAGCTACTTCTACGGCCTTGTGGATATGCACCTGCATTAAGTGAACTATTTTCAAGTTGCAATGTAATTTGAGTTCCTACTGGCGCACTGGTAAAAATATCCATAAAAAATACTCTGGTGCTATTTTCATATTCCAGTGCAGTTTCGAGTGCTATATTATCAACCCCTAATACATCATACATTTCAGTTATACTCCTATCGTATTGGGCTACATAGGCCGATGGATTAAGATTGTCTTGTAAAGGATTCGCAAATTTTTCCATTAAGGTTCCTGTAGCATCATACGTTACATTTATGGTGTCGTCAAAATTATCGTACATAATAATACAGGTATCCGCAAGTAAACTCAACGACAAAGAGTCAGCCAATGTACTACAGGAATTAGACGCTATTACTTTCACTTTTCCACCTTCAGAAGTAAAGTTTACATGAATGGAATTTGTTCCCACACCATCTGCAATAGTAGCACCATTTGGTAACGACCAAGTATAGATAGTGTTTGGAAAATAAGTAGTTTTAAATAACACGTTTTGACTATGCGTCATTAGATTTTTCGGTCCAGAAATAGTAATAGAATCAGCAGTTTTCGGTAATGAGTACACACGTACATAATCCACCTCCATATATTGAGGGGCAACGAAGCTAATAACAGATCCTCCACCAGTACCACCAATGGCGCAATTCAGTATAATGAAAAAATCATGGTTAAAAACCCATTCTACAGGAGCAATACTGGTGTTCTTATACGTAACATAGATATTCCCATCGCAATAGTAACGAATTTCATTTGGTTCCCATTCAACTGCAAACGTATGATAATCGGTAATGAACGATTGCCCTTGAGGTATATTATAAGGTGTGCTAATATGATTCTTAGGCCAGACACCGTCAAAGAATATACTTCCAGTAGCAGCGTTAGGCCCTTGACCCACCCATTCCATAATATCTATTTCACCACAATGAGGCCAGCCAACAATGCCAATATTAGAACCTAACATCCAAAAAGCTGGCCAAGAACCAAGAGCATTAGGCATTTTTATCCGAGCTTCCACTTTACCATACAAAAAATTCACCTTGGATGCTGTTTCCAATTTAGCTGAAGTGTAATAATAGGTTGTGGTACCATCAACAACCGTATCTTTAGCCATTTTTATGTGCAACAAACCATTCGAAACAGTTACGTTTTTCGGTTGATAATATTGTATCTCTTGATTACCAAAACCTCCACCTTCTTCTTTAACTACCCATTTACTAGTATCAACCACAGTGGAATCGAATTCATCCGACCAGGATAACTGAAAGTTTTTATTGCATTGACCAAATGTGTCAATTGAAAGGATGCCAGCACATACTAAAAGGAATGGTTTTACATTTTTCATGCTAAATAAGTCTGTATGGTTAAGTAATCAACTGATTTAACAAAAATAAGCATTAATTATTTAATACATAATTATCCTTTTATCCCCCGCATTCGGATCAAGATGTGATTTTTTACCATTTGACAAATATTGCCCAATCATTCCGACATGCAGTTTAAAGTAAAACACTTAATGATCTCAACCATCTCCTGCGTTTTTAAAACCTTTAGCGGCGGAGTAAAAAACAAAACAGATGATTTTAATAACGCAAAAGTAAGCGTTGAGATTGACGCGAAAAGTATTAGCACCGATCATACAGAACGCGATATGCGTTTAAAGTCGTCGTTATTTTTAGATAAAGAAAATTCCCGAAAATCAATTTCATGAGTATCTTAAAAAAGAAAGAGGATAAGTATGAACTCAATGACGACATAAGCCTCTGCGGAGTAACAAAAAAAATAACCCTAGGGATAGAATTTACCGGCACGTGCCAAGGTCTCCATAAACAGATCCGTGTGGGCTTTGAAGTAACCTAAAAATTTAATCGTAAAGATTTCGGATTGGATTTTAGCTTATTGACCGAGGCTGGCAGTATTGTGGTTGGAGAAGAATTGAAGCTTCTGTTTAATATAAAAGTTATACAACAAGCAGTCTAAAGCAGATTTGTCCAGCAACCAACTTTCAAACTCAAAGAAACAATCGTATTTATTATACTTAATCATTATTAATTTTTGCCTTATAATTATGAATAAAGGTCGTTTATATTCATTCGCTATTTTGTATATTCTGACAGCATACTTTGTAAAAATACAAAACCAACAAAAAATTGTTATTTTTACAAAATGGATAATCCAGATTCAAAACCACCTCGCCGTATACGATATAAAGGAACGCATCCAAAATCCTTTAAAGAGAAGTACAAAGAGCTTCAGCCTGAAAAATACGCTGAAGATATTGAAAAAGTGTTGCAGAAAGGCGGTACACCTGCGGGTATGCACCGTTCTATTTGCGTGGACGAAATACTGGAATTTCTAAAAATAAAACCAGGACAAATTGGGCTAGACGCTACACTTGGCTATGGCGGTCATAGTTTAGAAATACTTAAATGTTTGGCTCCTGGAGGACTTTTGTATGCCACGGATGTAGATCCTTTTGAACTGCCTCGCACCAGAGATCGTCTTCTGTCTTTGGGTTATGGGTCAGATGTTTTAGTTATTAAAAAAATGAATTTTTCAGGCATCGATCAAATTGCATTGGAAGTAGGTCCTCTGAATTTTGTATTGGCAGATCTAGGTGTTTCTTCTATGCAAATAGATAATCCAGAAAGAGGTTTTTCACTAAAAGTTGAAGGCCCGTTAGACTTAAGGCTTAACCCTAAAAGCGGGAAGTCTGCGGCGGCACTTTTGAAAAATATTTCCCAATCTAAATTGGAAGAATTATTTATTGAAAATTCAGATGAACCTTATGCCGAAATTATATCAAAAGCAATTATAGCTAAAAGCTCAAAAGGAACAGTCATCGAAACAACCGCACAATTGAAAGAAATCATCAAAGAGACTTTGGAATTTCTTCCAAAAGATACACGTATAGATGCTGTTAAAAAATCCTGTCAAAGATGTTTTCAAGCACTACGGATTGAGGTAAATAATGAATTTGGAGTATTGGAAAAATTCTTGGAAAAACTTCCGTCCTGCCTTGCCAAAGGAGGACGAGTAGCAATACTATCTTTTCATTCGGGAGAAGACAGACGTGTTAAAAAATATTTTCAGAGTTTATTTCGTGACGGTATTTATAGTGAAATTGCTGCGCAGCCAATTCGGCCGTCCCCAGAAGAAATATACAACAATCCTCGTGCGCGTTCTGCTAAGTTGCGTTGGGCTATAAAGGCTTA
>JAYTHK010000160.1:0-5165 GCA_043732665.1 Cytophagales bacterium
CTTAAATTCTATTTTCAACAGCATTATAAGTGGTTTTATGTTAGCACTACCTTTAACTCTAAATGCAATTAGAGAATATAATACCTAATCCTATAAAATAACGATGAACGTAATGAAAATAATCAGATTGCGATGGGGAAACGCCTTGTTGTCTTCAAGCAGCAATGGGATCGAAAGTGCGGCAGCCAAAGATACCACTCCCCGCATTCCCGCCCAGCCAAGAATGAACGGAGACTTCCATCAGGGATTAGGATCTGCTAAGGTGATAAAGCGACTCATAAATCTTGTGAACACTGAAGCTCCTAATTTACATAGCAGTGGTAGTTTGTACAGGAGTAGTATTCCAATAGTAAGTATAAGGTGCAACACACGCAGATGGATTTAAAGTTATAGTACCATTGTTTAGAGGACATTGTTCAGGAGTAGTGGTATAATTGAAGTTATTGGAGAGTAGGAATCAATATGAGCTGTTCCAATAGTAGCCGTATAATTATAAGTTACAGGATCCTGAAAATAAACAGAGCATCCATTTACATCCGTTACTTCCACAGATGTGTCAGTATTACCACTGAGGTTAGTAGCTATACTTGATGAAGTTCCGTTTGTCCAACTATACGTACAAGGAGCATTACCTCCTTGTAGAATCGTTACCTTTGCACTGCCATCACTTTGGGGGCAATTTGCAGGAGCATTATTATAAACGTACCCCTTAATTCTATTACTAATAGTAATAGAATCTGAAACTGTATTATTATTTACATCAGTTATTTGTACAATATAAAAGTTGGAACTTAGTCCTGAAATGCTAGCGCTATTGCTAAAAACAGAACCAGCGAAACCAATTTTCCATTGATAACTGTAAGGAGCGACGCCTCCCATAGGTGCTGCTGAGATGGAACCATCACTACCACCGCCATTACACGAAGGATTTACATAGGTTATATTTGGCTGGATAGGTTGACTCATTAAAAATGATACTACAAAAAGTAGCAGGATAGAAAGAATTGTCTTTTTCGAATTCATAGTTAGAGGGTTTGTAATAGGTTGTTCATGATAGTAAAACTTGAAAATTATTAAAACGTTACAGTAGTTTGAAATATCTTAATAAACACTTCATTACAATAGACCGCTTTATTGTTTAAACGGTTGCCTGGGAAATGAATTTAATTGCAGATTGTAGGAATATTTTTAGGTAATTGGCTATAAAAAAAATATATAATTAATGAAAAATATTTTTATTAATTATATATTTTTGTCTGATCTGAATCTGTAAACTTACTAAATTACAGTATCCTGATAGACTCTGAGCGGGCTAAATACATAAAGTCTAATTTTGGAATAGTTTAATCGGATGATTTAAAAAAGCTGATTATAAGTAGGAAAGAAGTGAGAAGTAAAACGTAAAGATTCACAATACTGAATTGTTTGTTCTTATTATTACTTCTCACCTACTTAATTTAGGGCAAAGAAGGAATTATAAATTTTTTAAATAATCCACCTAGTCTTTTTATTCCTTCTTCCATTTCTTCTTTTTGTGAATTAGAAAAATTTAATCGAATGGTATTTCCCCCTTCTTTATTAACGAAAAAATTTTGCCCTGGTACGAAAGCGACTTTCAATACGGTTGCTTCATCCAAGAGTAATCGTGCATCCATATATTCAGGGAGCGTAAGCCAGATAAACATTCCTCCGTCAGGATTTGTATACTGAACTTCTTTTGGGAAATATGCTTGAATCATTTCTATCATATAGTCTTTCTGTTTTTTGTACAGTTTGCTAATCCGACTCGTATGTTTGTCAATATCAAAGTCCGTTAATAAACGATATAGAATACGTTGCGATAAAAAATTAGAATGCAGATCGGCGGCTTGTTTTGCAATAATTAATTTTTCAATAAATTCCTTCTTCGCTACCATCCATCCCATACGCAACCCAGGAGCTACAATTTTTGAAAAAGAACCCAATAAAATAGTTTGATCAGGAAGGTGCTTTTTAATAGGAGGGAACGCTTCACCTGAAAATCTTATTTCTCCATAAGGATCGTCTTCAATGAAAATTGTATTCGTTTTTTGTAGCAACTCCGCAACTTGCTTTCGTTTTTCATCAGAATAAGAAATACCTGTTGGATTTTGAAAATTGGGGATTCCATAAAATAATTTTATATCATGCTCCCATAACAACTCGGAAAGCTGTTTAGTGTCAACTCCGTCGTTTTGAATTTTCACAGAAAGAAACTCTGGTTGGTAGGCAGAGAAAGCCTGTATTGCTCCTAAGTAGCTAGGAGCTTCCATCAATACTTTGTCGTTCTCATTTAAAAATATTTTCCCGCAAAGGTCTAACCCTTGCTGCGAACCATTGGTAATTAAAACCTCTTCGGGGCTAACCTCAATTCCTTTTTCGATATAACGTTTAGCAATATATTCCCGCAAGGGAAGATAACCTTCTGAAACAGCATATTGCAATACGCTACTACAGTCTTTGGTCAATACAGCTATTGCTGAGTCGAGAATCTCTTTTGAAGGAAAAGATGAAGGATTAGGAAGGCCTCCTGCAAAAGAGATTACATCAGGTTGTGAAGTTACTTTTAGAATCTCTGTGATAAACGATTTAGGAATATGATTCATTCTATCAGCAAAAAGAGGTTGTTTTTTATGTTTTATAAATGAGTTCATGTCTTGATTTTTTTATAAAGAAAATTGAATTTTATATCGGGTTTCATAATAATTAGTACCACTGCAGATACCAGTAATGCGGCGGCCAATAGGGTTTGTATCCCGACTCGTTCATTTCCTATCCACCAACCCAAGAATACGGCAATTACTGGATTTACATAAGCGTATGTAGACACATTGGTTGGGTTCGCATTTTTAACGATGTAACTGTAGGAAGTGAATCCTATTAAAGAACCGAAAATAATTAGATAAAGAAATCCAAGTATAGAGCGGTTGGTAATTTCTGATAACTCAAAGCTTGTCCATTCAGCTCTACTTGTACCGATGATAAACAAGCAGATTCCTGCTGCCAACATTTGAAACCCTGTATTCATAGCAGGAGAGGAGGGAAGCTTTGCTTTTAATGCGTAAACTGACCCTACCGCCCAACTAATGGATGAAAGGAGCAATGCTATAACAGCTAAAGGATTTAACTGTTCGATGGATCCAAAACTTGACGGTCCAATTAATACAAACATTCCAGCGACTCCAAGAAAAATTCCAAACCATACTACTGGTGTTGGTTTGTTTTCTGTGCTTCGCAACCATAAGAGTAGCACTACCCATACTGGTTCTATAGTAATAAGGAGTGCTGTGATACCAGAGCTAATATATTGTTGCGCCCATACTACTCCACCGTTTCCAAGTACAAGCAATAAAAATCCAACCAACGCTGATTTTTTAATTTCTGCTTTTGCTGGCCATGAATGTTTATTTAGCTTTGCAAATAAAAGCATAATTGAACCTGCTGCCATAAATCTAAAGGCGGCCATTAGAAAGGGCGGCATAGATTCCAACACAAAGTGTAAAGCCAAGTATGTAGAACCCCATAATACATACACAGCAGCAAAAGCTAGTAGTAAAACTACCTCTGTATTTTTCTCTTTTTTCATCGTTTCCATATCTATTATTGTATAAAAGGGTATAAATAAAAAAGGCCGAACTTGTTTAAGTTCGGCCTTTTTTAAATTTGAGATTATAAATTACTTCACAAACATAAATATACCAAACCCATGACCACCTTAGGGGTGACCATGACTGCGGATGTTTTATGTAGTGATTGTTGTTTCATTTTTATGTCTGTTATTTTACAAAGGTATTTGTTAAATTATAAAAAGCAAGAAAATTTCAAGAAATATTGAATGTTGAGTTTTGAACTATGAATTAAATTTAATTTATCCTAAATATATAAACAGTTCGCTAAAGCGAACTTCAATAGATAAAAAACAGCTTTATAATTTATCTATTGCAGTTGACTTTACCGAAGTGAGTAAGTATACACAAAAGTGAATTTTCAAGATAAAAACATTGAAACAATAAAAAACTCATCCAAATCCATTGTTTTTAAGCAAACCTATCTGTACTTTTATAAAAATGAATTTAGGTTAGTGAATAAAAACTCCATATTCAGATCCATAATTGTTTACTTGCTTTTGGCTATGTATATGCTAAATCCATTTCGATTTACGGTTCCTTATATTGATTACACTATTCATTACAAATACATTTCAACAGTACTTTGTGAAAACAAAGATAAACCTATGTTGCACTGTGATGGAAAGTGTTATTTGAAAAAACAATTAAATAAAGCTTCTGCTCAGGATACCCAAAGTAATACAGGGAATTCTTGCAAAGTATTGCAAGAAGAAATTCAACCCGAAAGTTATTTTTACTCCTTCGCTTCATACAAACAAATCAACAAACGGTCTCTTTATTTTTATTTTAAAAAGACAGCAGCTGTCTATTTGAAACAGCCAATACCTCCACCTCAGTTAGGATAACTCTTTCCTAAATATTTCTATCACTTTATTTTCATGTGAACTCAAGAATATAGTTGAATTCACACTGACTGAGTTGCTTTAACCTGATTATTGTTTTATTGTCAAGTTAAAGTATTGAAAATTTAACGATGAATTATTTCAGGAGAGAGAATGAGTCTGATAATTATTTAATACAACTTTCTAATTAAAATACGAATGAAAACCACAACAACAAGGTCTTTCCTCCTTGTAGTAGTATTCTGGTTTATATCATCAGTAACGTTCGCTCAAAGCAGTAGTTGTAATTATTTCTGCTGTCCTACCGATCGCACTCCTGTTGGCATAATGATGAGTCATATTCACAAGAAAGGAGAATGGATGGCCTCTTATCGGTTTATGAATGTAAACATGAACGATAACCTATCTGGAAGTACTAAAATAAGTGATGCTCTTATTTATCAAAATTACTTAATGACACCACGGAAAATGAGTATGGATATGCATATGCTTATGCTTATGTATGGTCTGACGGATAAGATAACAGTAATGGCGATGATGAATTACAATTCGATGTCGATGAATATGTCAATGTTGCCAGAAACAAGCATGCAAATGCCAGAGATGGACATGGGGCCAAATACGACTTCTGCCTCCATTCGCTCTTCCCATATAGGAGACACTAAACTAAATATCA
>JAYTHK010000161.1:0-15531 GCA_043732665.1 Cytophagales bacterium
ACTCTTTAATAAAATATCTATTAAAACGGCGAAAGCTAACCAAATCTGTAATGTTTCTTATTAGAAACACTTTACTGTATCTCTATCGTAGAAATGCCCCGCCTCTATATAGCTTTAAACAATGACTCTCCCAGTATATATCCTTCGTTAAATAATTTTTCATATTCATAATATTCAACACCAGAAGCTATGCCAGCCAAAATGATTCCCCTTTTTATTGATTTATCTAAAAGAAGTTCCTCTACATTTTTGTAAATTAAATCTAATCCATTATAAATTGTATTAAACTTTAATTTTACCCTTTCATTTATTATATTCAGTTCAATTGTAATAAATTCTTCTTCTATAATAAAATTTCCCACAACAGCATTTTTGTATATTGCAGTAGCTTTTGATAGCTCCTCTGAGCTTATATTTTCGTATAAAGGTGATGGGTAAAATGTATCCGTATAATTAATAACAGTAACATTATTATTATGTTTGTTAGCAGCATAAAGTTGCTCAAAAAAAGCATGTTTAGAACCAACGATAGCAACATTTTGATTCTTGTAATAGTAAGAATCAATAACTGAATTGCTTCCTATGTAATGATTTCCGTTGATTATTGGCGGTGATATTCCAGCGGGAGAAAAAATCAATTTTGTAGATTTTACAAACTCATTTCCATTTTTAATTATAAAATCATCACCTTCCTTATCAACAAATATCCCCTCTTGAGTGGATATAATATTATTATATAATTGAAATATATTTGTATTGAAATACGATAAAAATTCAAATCCCGAAGACCATTGTTTGTCCAAAATTTTTCCAATCCTGACATAATCATTTATATTATTCTCATTTAGATCAATTATTAAAAAAGAGATTTTTTCCTCATTTAATTTTTTTCCTATGCCAAGAGCATTCATACTATAACCTAAGATTATGCAATCTACGACTTTCATATAAATTTACTTTTTTATTCATTGTTTAATGTTAGTAATTTCTATTTATTTTTCCTAACTTATATTTTACTGTAATTTAGAAAAATTTTCCATTCGTTAATTAATATAATGTTAAACGTAAAATGATTAGTTAAAATGAAAATAGACATAGCTACTTGGGATGACCCAGAAGACATACAAAAACTGATAGATACTTATAATAAAAGTCATAGCCTTCGCCCTTGTTGGAGCTTTTTCTCCAACAAGGGCGAAAATACCACATATCAGTATAAGAACCGTTTTTTTCAATAGCTAATAGATAAATATTTATTGGCTTCATTACATTTGAATACTACGAACTTATGATAGATTAAAGTCTTTGCTTAGAAAGGCATCCGTATCAACACTAGCCATAATGAAACTAAATATCAAAATTTGTAGTAGTCATCTCCTCTCCTTCAAAATCTAATCGTAGAAATTCATTCATTAAAGCCGCTGGATAACCATAATTAGTTTTCCATTCCCATTCATTCATATCAACTTCAATTT
This sequence comes from Cytophagales bacterium, assembly GCA_043732665.1. Classification (GTDB taxonomy): domain Bacteria; phylum Bacteroidota; class Bacteroidia; order Cytophagales; family Cytophagaceae; genus JANYCO01. Next base: position 1,476 of record JAYTHK010000161.1, read on the forward strand.
CTTTTTCAAATCGTTGTAACAAAAATTCTTCTTTACCTTTTATTGTGATCATTATCCATGTTGATTGATTATAACCTTCACTCTTTGGTATAATGATTCGCTTTAAGAAAGAATCATTTTTTTTATTTACTAAAACTTTAAACATTACTCAACAAATTTAACTGCGTTAACCAATTTCATGTGTATCATTGGAAATATTCTTACCTTTATAACTTAAAGAATGCAGCAACGAATAATTTGTACTACTCCCTACTATATTAGAAGGTAAACGAGCAGAAATCAATACAAATAAATAGAAAATTCGTTATTGTGAATTTCTATTTTCAACTTGAGTCCTCGTTCATCAAAATAATTAAATAAATATTCAAGATCAATTTTATATTTATTAAAAAAATGAATTGATAAATAACTTAAACATCTTATAAAATCTTCTTTTGTAAAAATCTCATATTCTTTTACTATTGTTCCATTATAATTTAGACGACCTTGAATATTACCTATTAAATAAAATAAACTCCAATCTGGTCTATTTAATTCAATGGCTCTTTTAATAAGATATTCATTTGTATCTATTAAACTAGTTTCTATATCAAATTTAGCTGAATAAGTTTCAACATCATCAATATTATCTAAATCAGTTGCGCCCCAATTTATTCGTCTGTGTAATTCATTATTCCATTCTTTTCCACTAAAATTTTTAATAGGATTATAATCTATTTCATTACTTCTATTATGATAACTAAACATGGTCAATCCATAAGCATACATTCCGTAATTTACATTGTGATGCTTTTGAACCAAAAATAGATTAATATAATTTTCTTTAAACTGTTCAGAACTTCGCTCCATTTTCAATTTCTTGTATTGTTAGAATTTTTGTAGTACCATTTTTGTATACTACTGATACTTTATCAGGTAAGGATGAAGTTATACCTCCTGCTTTTGCTGTATTTATTGCATCGTTAACCCCATTATTGACCATATCCATTGTCAGATTAGGATTATCAAGTAGATTTAAAGACATGTTATCAGCTTGTTTTCTTGTACCAAGTACATAGTCTTGAATATTTTTTTGCAAATTTGCAGTTTTCGCATCTCTACTTATATTTTTGAAATCCCAAATACCTTCTCCTATAATTTCTGCATCTGGCGTCTTTATTCCAGATGATGCACTTTCACTTAATAGTTTTACTTTTTTACCATCATTTGCGAATGCTTCAGCCATTGAAAATTCATGAGAATAAATGTTATTATGTTGTGTATTAGTTACAACATACCCTCCTGTTTTCATATTAAACATTTCCTTTTTTGTAAAAGGATTAATTTTAATCCATTCTGCTCCGTATGCATCAAATTCCTCTCTGGCCAGTTTAATTAAATTATCTCTAATACTATTATTAATTGTTTTTGCATAATTTAAAAAATCGTTATCAGCTGCTTTAAATTTTTTATTTATCTGATAATCTAAAACAACAAACTTATCCTGCTTACTTATATCTGCCGCTGCCAGCTTACCAGTAGAAGCATCATATTTTAATAGTATTCCTTCTTGTGTAATATATTGCTGAGCACTAGCGTCATACTGTTCAAAAAACTTTTTAGCATCTGCAATGGCAGCATCATCATTAATAACCACTCCCGACTTAAAAGGAATAAGAGACTTAGTACTTGCCAAAAGTCCAGCTCCAGACAGAATTGTACCACCTGCATATATCAATGCTAAAGTGGTCTGATCTTCTTTTGCGAAATAATATGTCCCTGTTGCGCCTATCAAAAAATCTAGTCCAATTAATAATCTAACAGGTTTTATCATGGTTGCACCTCCTACTAAAGTAGATCCTGCATTTATGTATAAGGCTACCACATCAAATGGTAAAGCATCTTCCATAATATGAGCATCCCTCATAATGGCAAGGTTAACAGCGCTATTTGTCCTCATAAAACAATTGCCACTTTTAACAGCAATACCATATAAGATAAATTGTATGTAACGTTTTGTTTGATCTTGGGCGATTATATATTGTTCTTTAATGGGAACATCATTGAAATTATACACAATTCCATTTTCATCGGTTATATTGATATTGAGTTTGCTAGTTCTACAATTACTGCAACTTGACGCACTAGAAGTTTGGTCATTTGTGATGGCATATCCTGCATCTTCAGGCTTAGTGCCTACCATATAGTCCGCATAGCCTACAGGATTATTAGGGTTATATATTTTAACATTAATAGTCCTGCTTGTTTGGGATTTAGGTAAAACTCGACCTAATTCCGAAATTATATTATTAATGTTGTTTTCAAATTTTCCATTATTGTCAGTAATAATTTGAGTATTAATTTTATTCAAAAATGGCTGAGAAGAAACAACTGATGGTGATTTAACAATTTGATTCAACAAAGACTCAAAACGTTGCTTTAATTGAGGAACATTTTCTTTTACATACGTTCCCTGTGCTAATCCATAAGTAGCTATTTCTACTTTATATTCCGTTAAAGGTATTTTACCATCAGTTATTGATTTTCTATCATCTTCTGAATATAGTTTTTTACTTAGATTTACATATAATATTGATTGACGAATGCTACAACTCACAAGAATGTTTTTATTTTTTGCACCAGAGGATAAATTACTTCCATTATATACTTTTGAAATAAATTTTTTATATTCATCAGAAGAGTAAGGATAAGTAGAAGAATGAATCATTACAAAAATTTTGACTCCATTCGCATTTGATGCGAGGACATTTAGGTAATCATTCCATTGATCTTCAAACTTTCCACTTACATATCCAGTATTGATCCATCCTTCAGACTTAACATTAAATACATATTCATCCTGATATATATGATCTGTGTAGTTATTCGAAGCGATAACCGAATCTATGTAGTGTATACAATTTTCAACATCTTTATCAAGATTATTAGCTTTCACAGAAAATCCTTGAAAGAAAAACCAAAAAAGAAATAGTAGCAGAAAAATATTTTTAAACTTCATTTGTTTAGTATTTATTCAAAATTGGTTAATGTTAATTCTAGTAAAATATCTTTTACTTCTTTATCAAGGATTGCCTTAGCATCATCAAACTTTCCCTCTAATATTAGTTTCTCTATTTGTAGAAAATCATCACCTAGTTTTACTTTTAAACCCTCAATGAATTTTATCAATTGTTCAGGCTGTTGATTTTCAATTATTTTTTCAAGATAGTAAGCATAATAAAACAAGGTAGCAGAAGTAGATTGTAATTTTCTATCTAAGCTTAAAAAAGCAGCTAAACTATTGCTATTGTATGTTTCCACAAACTTGTCATCCAAATTTTCAATGATATACATATCTGACACGAAGGCTATGTCGTCATCATTATTTTCAGTGGAACTATTATTTTGAAGATCCTTATTAAGTAGTTTAAGTCGTTCTGATTCATATACAGCAGATGTCGAATCTTTTCGCAATTGCATTTTAGATTTCTTAACTGTTGTAGAATCTTTTTCCTTGGACAATATTTCGTTAATCAATTCTTTCAGCTTATCTACTCCTCCTGATAAAACGTCACTTCCTACAGTTTTGATCACTCCTACCGCATCTTTAATTCCATCGATACCGGTTTTTAGCAAATCTTTCCCCGCTGTAGTATCCGTAGCTCCTTTTAGAATGGTTTTAAAGCCATCGGTGACATTGGTTTTGTATTTATCGATGTTCTTTTGCAGATCGGAGTTGCTCTGACTTCCGCTGCTGGTATCATTTTTCAATACTGTCGATATTTGTTTGGCAACACTATCAACTTTACTTACTATCTGTTTGGCATTTGTCAGCAGGTCTTCGGCTTTTTTGTAGTCTCCATTAACATCGCTTACGAGCTTGTCTATGTTGGCCAGTTGCTGTGTAAGAGCATTTCGTATTTCAGGAGGAAGGATATAGGAGCTAACACTTAACACCTTCATGTCGCCGTCGTAAACCTGTTTATTTGTATTTACTTTTACATTGGTAAACCCTGCCACCATCTCCCCATTTAAAAAGGGCACGTCCACCAGACATTCTCCGCTGAATACGCCGTTGCCTCCTGATACCTGAGTAAGTGTTACGGTGAACAAACCAATCGTCCACTGATCGCCAATATTTGCAGAAACCAATGGGTCTTTATTGGTAATGAGAGGTAAAGTACCCCGGTCGTTACAATTCAGTTTTTGTAGATAGCCAGTAGCTTGTGGGGTCAAAAAATAATACAATTGTCCATAGTCACTGCCAATGGCGCTACAAGAACTTTTCACCTGAAATTCGTAATTCATTTCAGGTTTAGTACCTGTCAGAAATGCATTGTTGATGCTGGTAGTTACTTCGTACCAAGCACTCGTGGAATCTTTCTCTCTGTAATGTACGGTATAGCCTGTAGCATTGTCCTGACTGTCCCAAGATACTTTGGTACGATCGCTGGATACGGATTCACTGGTTACATTTATAGGTGTATTACATTCCACACCCCAAGTAAAGGAAAACACTTCGCTGTACCCTTGATTTTTATATAGATCTTTCCCGCCCAAATCTCTTGCCTGTACCCGCCATGCATATTTTCTTCCAGGCATCAGATAAGGATCTGCAATGGTATAAAAATAAGTAGAAGTCGGTGCATCTATTTGTAAAATAGGAGGAGTAGTATTTACCGCATCGTTTGGATTGCGGGTAGCAGGCCATATTTCATACAGCGAAAATTGATATTCGGTGGTAAAGAAAGAGTTCGGAGAGCCACTGTTCATAGGCATCCAACGAAAAGGTAAATTTTGAGGATCGTTCGCTTTTACGATACTAGTATTTGCAGGAAGTAAAAGTCTTGGAGGGTCATTTAAAACAATCCAGGCCTGAGCGCTGATGGGCTGTGAAATAAGGTTGCCCGAAGTGCGGTCGTATACTTCTATACTAATTTTATAAAACCCTTCTGGAATCGCACTCTTCCTCTGGTAATCTTGCTTTGTGATTCCTCTGGTAAATTGAAGATTATTGGCATTGAAATACTCTACAAGATCAGCTCCTACAAGCCTGTCCTGAAAGCCGCTGTTAAGTGTGATAGGAGGAGGCATCCAAGCAGGATTGGTTTCTAATGTTACATCCTGACTTTCCAGTTTTAGTTTTAGTTTTACGTCTCTTACTGGATCAAGAGGATCGTTGAGCAATAAGTTTACAATCAGTTTATCTTCCTCTATAAGTGTATAGTCGGAGAGGTAAAGCGAATAAGGAGGCTTCAACTGTAGAGTACCCGTCACAGGATAATTCTGTGCATACAAGTAAGCAAAGCTTGTACAGCTTAACATTACCAGTAGCAATATTTTTTTTATTCCAATCATTTATTCAAAAAATAGGCGTTCATTTCTTTATATTTTACTTTACCCTTGTATTAATATTTCACCACTATTTCTTTGCTCATCGCAGAATTGTCGCCACCTTCAAAGTTTGCGCGGATCATGTATTTATACACCGTATTTATTTTAATATTTTTATCTGTTAAAGAAAATTCATCTTTTGGTAATATTTTATAGATACGATAAGGTTCACTGTTTTCCGAGCGATAGACTACAAACTGATTAATACCTTGTTCTTTATAAACCCAATTCAGTTGGACTAATTGAGTGGTAAGGTCTACCTGACTTGTTATTTTAATTATGGCTGGACGTATGTGCAAGTCTATCAATCTTCCTGTGATAGGCATATCCGGTTCAGACTCCAGTTTGGAATCATCCACAGCAATTAAAGTGTAATAATAATCTTTTCCTTTTACTAGTTTTTTGTCCGTGAAATGATCTATTTTTTTGCTGCTGTCTGAAACCGCTATTAATACCCAGCTTTTTTCAGTATCCGTTTTTCTATACAAAAGTTCTTTCACTACATCGTTGCTGGAGCTGTGGTTCCAATGAAGGTACACCCCTGTATCAGAAGAAAGGACAGAAATAAATCGAGGAGGGACAGGAGGAAATTTATCCGGTCTTTTCAATTCCAGTAGTTGTGAAAACTTGGAGGCATTGAAATTCTGATCCAAAGCCATAACCTGATAGTATATTTTCTTAGTCAGGGTTTTAGTCTCAATCGTATCGCGGTACAGAGTATCGCGGTTTGTAGCCCTGGTAACTTGTGTAAATTCTTCTTTTGGATTATTGGCTTTGTAAACACGGTATCCAAAAATATCATCTTCTTTTCCTTTTTTCCAATGCAGCGTCACGATGCCATTGGAGTCAATAGATCCTTTAACGCCCACAGGAGGAAGAGGAGGAATGCTGTCGATCAATTGTCCGAAGGCAGGAAAGGATGAGGCTATGTTACCGCTTACATCAATGGCTCTTACTATATAATAATTTACTTTGCCAGGTTTTGGGTCAGTGTATTCCCTATTCGTTGGAGCCAAAGGACTCGTCACAATATCACGGTATACCGAATCTGTAGAACGAGCTCTGGAAATAATAAAACCCTTGATCTTACTTTCAAATTCAGCAGGGTATTTCCATTTTACTTTCAATACTTTGTTGCCAATATTTTCCACCGATGCAATGTTGGGATTCACGCCTCTTACTTTTTCTTTGCCCATACCACTTGCCATATCAGAAGGTGCACTGATTTCACCAAAAGGGGTTACTCCTTTCACACGATAAAAATATTTTTTATAATTCTGAGGAAGCGAATCGACTTTATACATGAGTTCTGCAGTATGCCCTTCTTTTGGAGAGGGATTGATGTAAAGCGCTTGATCAAGGCGTTTATAACTAATTCCGTTGTCGTCCGAACGCTCTATTATGTACCCTGAAAAGATGGATTCAAAAAATTTTTTATTCCAAGACAGCTTTACTAGTTTGTCGTCAGACTCTATTCTAAGTTCCCTAGGCTTTGGAATCTCTATTCTTTCGGAAGCATCTAGAAAGACATAACCAGTATCAATTTTTTGCATGGTATCTGGAACAAGTGAAAAAATACGGTATAAATATTTTTCATTGGGACGAACAGTGTTGTCCACCCAACGCAGAGCAGAGGCCATGGCTACTTCGTTGGATTGATCGGCTGCTAGTAAGGTAAATCCATGACGGTTTTCCAATTCCTGTGTCATGTTGACAATAGTCATCAGGTCGGGCGTTTTTTCTTTTCCTGGATTTTTATCTTGGTTGATGTTGATGTTAAACGAACCCCCGTAAATAGCTTGTGCCGCTATTTTAGCAAGGTTGTTTTTATCGGCTATTGGTTCCCATTTTGACAACGGCCAGGGTTTTAATTGTTCTGCCAGTATTTTTTTATCGCGGTTAACGCCCTGTAACGCTAGTCCATTTCTATATAAAGTATAACGTTCTACTCTTACTCCATACGTATTGCAATTCGACCAGGATACTGGTGTGGTAGCCGCCCAACGGATAACAATAGAATCTTTATAAGCCTTTCCTATTACTCTTATTTTAGGTTTTGGGGCAGTAGAATCCGGATGAGTAGTTTGCTTTTCTTTTTTAATGCCCTGCGAAAAAACACCGAGCGAAACACCTGTCATCAAAAGTAATAATATGTATATTTTAAATTTCAAGGCTTTGTATTATGTTTAATTTTTTTTTGAATAAATTATCTAGTTTATCTAGTTTCTTAAATTAATCACCACTTTATAAGTACTGGAAACTTCTCCTGTTCCAGGCATCACGTAACTTATTTCCATATCGTATTTCCCTGCCTGTATAGAAGGAAACTGACCGTTGAGCAGCTTGTCGAGACGTTGATTTGAACCCTGACCAAAAGCCACGTTCGCACATTTTTGCTTCAACTCATAATAATCCATGTAGTAGTAGTATACCTGAAAATATACAATGGAGCAATACCCTGAAAAACCACTTGCATTGCCTCCTTGCACATCACCGTCCGATACCATTCGATTATGGTCTGACTGACCTATGAAAATACCTTTTACTGGAGGCACTCCCATATTGCTGTTGTCGTTTGGATTGCGCCAGTCGGAAATGTAAATATTCCCGTTGAGCGGATAGCTGTCGTAGACCATTGGGAAAATACTTTTCTGATAATAAGTATCACCAAGTAAGGCACGGAAAGCGACAAGAGGCTGCACATTGGTAGTGCCGTCCAGTTCAAATTTATCGAAGAGTTCATCTCCTGTTAAAGTAGTCGTAAGTTCATGTATCCCATTAGATATTGGCCATGTAGCACCGTCAGAATAATTGAAACTTTTCATTTTCTCAGGGAAGCTGCTGTACAAAGAAGTTTTAAAATCAGTATTGAATATTTCTTTTTCCTGCAAGTTCGTTCGGGTACCTTGTGCCGTTTTAGTCTGAACGGTCATGTCACCCGCATCGCTGTTAGTAGTAGTTGCGGTGGTAGACACGTTCGCATCTACCGCAACGTTTGCCTGTGCTGGAACTCTCATTAATTGAAATAAATACAACTGTCCATTTTGTATGCTTTGAGGCATTGAATAATTCACTTGTTTACTAGGTGCATCGTAAGACAAGCTAAACTTAACGGGACTATCACTGCCGATAGGAGTAACCCTAGATTCATAATTCCACTGACCTCCATCGCTGTCAAAAAGATACGGTTGTCCTTTGATAAGATTGATATACCCTTGTGGATGTTCGTTCTTCAAGTAGTTGAACTGACCTAGTATAGGATAGCTGTAGGCAATATTGCTGTGCGGAATATTATCCGGTGCGGCACCTGTTTTGAAAGATACTTCTTTATATTCAGTCTGTATTTGACCGTCTACAAATACAGGATTCCAAGCATTATTAGTATATTCTTCGAAGACTACCTGTACTTGTAGTTTAATGGTTTTAAGAGGAGGTAGGATATCATGGGTGTCAAAAACATAAACATCGTGTGTGGCGTTGCCTTCTATCTTACCATCTTGTAACTGGGTGTCATCAAGAACTTTCATGAAATCCATTCTTGCTCTGAAATACCTGGTACTGCCGTCATAATCCTGAAGCTCAAAGGTTTTTTCTATCGGAATATTAAAAGTAGCCTGTGGTGAGTTGAACACATTGACGTTAGCAGTGCCTTCGGCAGGAGTTAAATCCTGAATTACTTGTACCGTAGACAGTATGTTGCCTCCAACGATTTCACATTGTTTTCCGATTGTTAATTTGAAACTACAATGCCCCGATACTAAACCACCTAGAACAGAATACCTGCCACCTACCATTGCTTGCATCCAAGTTGGGTTAGGAAGTTTTCCCTGTATAATAGCGGCTACTCCAAGGGAGAGGATTTGCAAGTTTTCGTGTTTACCAAATACCTTAACAGTCAGCCCTATTTCTCCCTCCACATAGGCATACAATTGTCCAGAAGCATACCACCCGTGCATTCCCAACGGCTCGGTTTGTCCTGCACAATGAACGTTGTTTCCATAATTTTTAAGCATAATATCAAAGCCAATTCCTGCATCGAAACGTCCGTAAAAAATTAGGAATGTTTTTTCTCCAGTATCAAACTGTAAAGAAGCTCCAAAGGCAAAACCACCGCCACTTTTGAGAGCATTTTCATCCCGCATCATATCCAGGGATTCAGGACTCACCCCTAGGATGTCCGACACTTCTTTTGGAGGAGGAGGGAAACCTGGAATTTCGGTTCCTACCATGAAATAGCCACCTACCTTGAGTGCATCGAAGAGCGAGATTCCTATGCGGTTGTCAGGTGTACCAACGTATACATACCAAGTTTGTGGAGAGAAGTGCAGCACACACCAGCCCGCCATTCCATCTTGTCCAATACCTTGTACCACTCCAGCGTTAACATAAATTTCCATCTGTGCGTGAAGAATACTGTTAGGAATATCGAAGTACATGCCAAAGCCGGCATGGATAGGAGAAGTGCCGTCACGCTTGGTCATTGGAGTCATGATGTATACGTCTCCATAAAAACCTATTAGGTTCACTCCTCCACTGGAATTAAATTGAATTTCAAAAGTTACATCTCCATTCACCGGTTCTGCGTCAGGCATTAGTCCAACGATTACCCCAGCCTTGATTCCAAGTCCTACTTTGTCGTCTGGTATGTAGGCAGCTCCTGAAAGCGATACGCCAGCTTGATCGCTACCGTCTGTTTTATTAATACTGGCGCCTGGTTCTGGAGCACTGGCAGAAGACATATCCTGTCGCATTTTATAGTAAGCACCACCCACAAAACCATAAATACCAACTCCTGTAAAAATCGGAATACCTGTAGGTAGAACTAGATGTGCATCTACATACCAATATCGAAAACCATTAACGTTACCAAACTGTGCCGTTACTCCAAGGTCGATTCCTGGTTTAAAAGAAGCATCGATCGTTCCTTTAAAACCTTCTCCGTAAATAGGGTCTTGCCTATAAATATCAAGCTCTCCTTTTAGTTTAAATGCATCGTTGTCAATGTCGATTTTGATTTTATCGAGGTAAACATTATCAAACTGCCAGCTTTTGTGTACGCCGTCGTCCAACATTTTGCCCATAACGCGCAACGCTGCCTCACCGGAAAACCCTTTGTCTTCTGACTTGGTAAAATGCACGGCAATGTCAATGGACACACCCACTTTATCTCCTTCCGTTACCCAGCCAATACTATTTAGTGTGATAGGAAATTTGGAAACGGTGGAACCTCCTCCGCCTATATTATCCAGCGAAAACCGTTCGGCAGACAGATAGGGCGAAACGGTTTGTACCGTTAGTTTTTCAAAAGAAATACCAGGCACCGAGCTTCCACTTCCTTTGTCTTTACCGAAGGAAACCGTGATGCTAATCTTTCCTGTCAGGATGGCTTTGGGACGAAAATCGTCGCCGTCAACATCAACTTGAACAGTCGAGCCAGAGTCCAGTTCTACCTTCGCCGCCCAAAGAGGAAATTCGATCTGGCTTTGAGTCGTTACACCAAAATGGTAATTGCTATTTATCTCGATGCTGCCATCATAAGCAAGCTGCTCATCGTTCTTCATGATTGGTATTCTGAGTTGCCCGTTAAAGCCAACGCCTACCAATTGATTGACAAGTATCCGTACACCAAGAGAATCCAGCGAAAAAGACCAACCTCCTAAATCTCCTTTTTCAATCGGAATCAATCCTTTGCCAAAAAATAAACCCGTTACACCTTGGTGATCCACAATTAAATCTTGCACTCCGATTTCGGTGCGTGGAAGATCTTTGCCTTTAAATTTATTGGGAATTTTAACCGTCAAGTCGTGCATATAGAAGCCCTGCCATAAGGCGGGCACTCCATAAGAATCCAAAACGGGCTGGTAATCATTAGGAAACTTTATACCTGTCGGATTATTCAGATCAGACAAATCTAATATCGCTTCGCTTACATAAAAACCAAAACCATCAAGACCTTTTACCTGAAAAGGATTAATGCTTACCTGAGCTACGATATCCGAAAGGTCTGTTCCCTGAACAGCAAAAGTAGCGGATACTTTTCCATTTTTATTCACGGTACCGTTTGAATCCTCGGGAATTAAAATATCAGGGCTGAAATCATAACGGGCTTTGAATCCAAAACTTTGAAATCCATCGCAGGCAAACTTTACATAAGTAGCACTATTGTCGGCAAGGATTGTTAATGTATTTTTACCAAAAGGAATAGGAATTTCTTTCACTAAACTGAGGTTAAAAGCCCCCGTTAGCCCACCAGGAGTAAGCTCAATATGATCCGCAGAAAAATAAACTCTATTCCCGTTCCAGGGAAGTTCTAGTACACAATACACATTTATCCAAGCTCCTTTTGGGGTTACATGAATGGTATCCACCAAAACGACGTAATCACGTCCCCCTATTGTTTTTTTAATACCTCTGGGAAGATCTACCGTAACATTGGCATCTATGACATCGCTAAAGCGGCTTTCGCTTAGTACTTTTTCATACAAACCGTTGATATAGGCCACTTTTTGGTCTAAATCAACTAGTGCCTGGTTATTATCCAAACAACTTTCGCTTTGCAGTTCTTCCAAAATTACTTCAGTAGAATCAATGCTCGCTTGAGAAGTGGTAATAAAAGCAGTAAAAATTAATAGTAGTGCTAAAAATAGCCTTAATTTAATCATCCTAAAATGAGTTATGGTAAAGAGATAAACCAAAAGTACTTAAAAATCAGATACGGACATTATAATAAACATAGTAAATTCTATTCGAGCCTTTTGAACGGATTTTTTTTTTGCACTTATTCAACCTGTTTCGTTTTGGCTTTTACTATTTTTTTTCATACGATTATGCTATACACCCTATCGTATAGAATTATTGAAGGGCGATAAATAACTTTCTATATGTTTGTATTTATTAAAGAAATGTAAACTTTCAAATAATATTTATAACCCTCTTATCGATAATAAATTAAACATACAAAACCCATATTTTGGATTTTTAATTAGTACCTTTACTTTCTTAATCAATTGTACTTTCCAGCTTTTTTTAGAATGAACGGTTTTTATCAGCTATTTAAAACAATTTGCCTGTCAGGTATAGTCTGCTTTGTGTTCCTTGCAAATACTGCAAACACGAAGGCTCAGACATTTTGTTTCAGTAAATCCTATACACCCTATATTCCTATTTCTGGATCTACTTCTTTAAATGGAGCAAGGACTTGGGACGATACCACTTTTTTTATAAAAGTAGGTTTCCCTTTTACTTTCATGGGAAAAACATACGATTCGGTCACCGTAGAAAGCAACGGTGCGCTTTACTTTAAAAATTTCGCCAAACTCAATACCCAACTGGTAGGAGTGGGAGCCAACGCTCACCTGATTATTAACGATACCTTGCCTACTATTTCTTTCTTTGGAGATGTATTTCATGGCATGAATATGGCAGACCGCGGTTTATCTTCCCATGCGACGAAATCAACAATAAGCTACCTGCTTTCGGGTGCAAGCCCTAATAGAGTGCTTTCCATTGAGTTTAAAAATGCAGGCTTTAAATACATTGATTCTATTCTGGCCAATGATTCCATGAACGTGCAGATTCGACTCTTTGAAAGCAGCAATGCTATTGAATATCACTTTGGCGATGGACATACAACGGATACCACTTTATTTGCCAATACCCAAGGAGCGCTTGTAGGACTAGGTATGTTAGATACCAAGGCTGGAAGCTTTCAGCCGAACGGATATTTTCTTTCTGGAGATACAACGAATCCTATTATTAGTTTAGACGACAGCAAGCTAAAGACGTTACCTTCTTCAAATACGGTATACCGGTTTACACCTTCTCCTATCAATGCCACCGTTGTGATTGCTTCCAACACTAATCCTATTTGTGCTACAGGCACTGTTATCTTTACGGCAACAGTTACAGGTGCTGGAGCAAGCCCTGTTTACCAGTGGCAAGTGAATAAAATACTACAAGGCTCCGACTCCAGTAAGTTTTATGGAATTGGTCTTTCTCATTTAGATACTATCAGATGTCTGGTTACTCCTGCGGGTTTATGTGCCACAGGACTTCCCACCGTTTCCAATAGTTTGAACGCTCTTAAACCTATAGCCTCCGTTAGTATTCACATCAGCAAAGAAAGTTCCTGTTATGGCGATTCTCTTTTCTTCACTGCTATCCCCGTAAATGGAGGGGTTCCTGTTTACAACTGGATGAAAAACAACACAGCAGTAGGAACGAACGATTCTATATACAAAGACAACAGTTTTAATGATCTGGATACTGTGTATTGCATCGTCACTTCCAGCCTGCCTTGTATTCAAAATTCCCCAGCCAGTTCTGCTAAAATAGCGGTACATAAGTTAGCGGCTACCACGCCTTCGCTATTTATTTCCGCCAATAAGACGACCGTATGCTCCAACGATTCTGCAGTATTTACTGCCGCTCCGCTCAATGGAGGCAATGCACCTTCTTATCAATGGAAAATAAACGGTACGGTTGCAGGGGCTAACAATCCAGTCTTTACTGCCAAAAATCTAGTCAACGGTGCCGGTGTAAGCTGTGTGATGACGTCCAACAAAAGTTGCGTGAGTACGGCAACAGCTCCTTCTACCGACACCGTAACCATTAGTGTTATCAGTGTAGTGGGCGCTACGTTAGTTGTAAAAGCAGATACCACTACCATTTGCCAGGGATCGAA
>JAYTHK010000162.1:0-15529 GCA_043732665.1 Cytophagales bacterium
TGATCTTTTATCGCTTCTTTGATAACCTTTCTTACCGAACGTGCATTACCAAAAGTTTTATCGCGAATGGAATAGAGATGAGCTAAATAATTTTTCAAATGTTCACGTGCGGCAGGATCAGGTTTTAAATTTTCTACCGCCAACATTACTTCTGCAATTGTTGTCAATTCATCCGCATTGTAGTCGGTGAATTGTAAAGTTCTGTCAAATCTGGATTTCAAGCCTGGATTGGTTTCTAAGAATATGCCCATGTTGTCAGTATAGCCTGCTACTACTACTACAAATCGACCTCTGCGGTCTTCCATTTGTTTGAGTAACGTTTCAATTGCCTCTTTTCCATAATCAGCTTCTCCACCGCTTGCTAGTGCATACGCTTCGTCTATAAACAATACGCCCCCTTCAGCACTGTCAATCGCTTCCATTGTTTTGGTCGCAGTCTGTCCGATGTAGCCGGCTACTAAACCTTGTCTGTCTACTTCTACAATATGACCGCGTTCTAAGATGCCAAGTGCTTTGTATATTTTCGCTACAATTCTTGCTACCGTTGTTTTTCCTGTACCTGGATTTCCAGTAAATACAGTATGCAATGAAAATTTATTCAATACATCTTTTCCTGTTTCACGATAAAAACGAACAAGTTTTACGATCTCATGAAGTTCTTCTTTCACTTCCTGCATTCCTGTCAACGAATTTAACTCACTCATGGCTTCTGCCAGCAGCAACTCGTCCAACATAATATCGGGCAATCCTCGTTCAGAAGATTTGAAAATAGCTTTCACATCTTCTAATTCGATTGTTTTTAATTGGTCTGCAGTAAGCGAAACAGGATCGCCAGAGCGCATTAATCTCAAACCCATATTCATCTTCGCTTCGTCGATCACAGAAGTTACGAATCTTGCGTTGCCAAAAGATTTGTCACGATTTCGGTAAGCGTCAATTAATTTTTCGTAAAGATAGGTTTCACTGTTTCCAGAAAGTACCACACTTCTTTTCGCAGTAGAATATTTTGCAATTTCCATTAATTCCTGAGGAAGGTAATCGTCAAAATTAAAAGATAAGTTAAAGCGAGAACGCAGACCAGGATTGGCCGAGAGGAAATGGTTCATTTCTTTTGGATAACCCGCCACGATAATAGCAAGGTCACCTTTTCCGTCCGACATTTCTTTCAAGATTACTTCTATTGCTTCCTGTCCAAAGTCATTGGTACTATCGCCTTCACGCATTAAGCAATAGGCTTCGTCGATGAATAATATTCCGCCACGTGCCTTTTCTATTACATCTCTTACGAGCGGAGCTGTTTGTCCAATAAATTTTCCTAACAATTCGGCACGCCCAACTTCGGTTACTTTTCCTTTAGAAAGTAATCCCATTTTATTGTATATCTGGCCAAGCATTTTAGCCACTGTAGTCTTGCCCGTACCCGGATTTCCAGTAAATACAGAGTGCAACGATATTTTTTGCGATTCTTCAAAACCTTGATCTTGTCTGAGTTTTAAGAATTTCAGATAACTGGTATAATCGGCTACTTTTATTTTGATATTGCGTAATCCAATCATGTCGCTGAGTCCTTTCATAACTTCTTCTAAAGACTCTTCTTTTTTGATGGCAGAAGAAGTAGAGCCGCCGATACTGATTGCCTCATTGGCCTTAAGTACAGGTCCTGTGCCTTCTACAAATTCATTTCCTACTTCAAATGGAACAACCGCTATCAATTGATCCATAAAAGTAATTTCCAAACGGTATCGATCGTTGTACCAAGTACCTTTAATCGGAGAGCCCCAACCAGAGAGGATAGTCACTTCTTTATCGGCACCGTTGATGTATTTCATTTCCGAAGTAGTGCCTTTGAATTGACCTGCGTCGTTGTAATAGTTGAAAAATAATTCACAATACCAAGACTGGCTTTGTTGATTTTCAACGTTGACTTCTACCCAAAGATATTCTGTTTCTTTAGCACTGAATTTTATCAGGTATTTGCGGTTGTCTTTAATTTTTCCAGCATCAGGACCTTCGTATAATTTTACAGACTGCAAGTTTAGATACGGGTTGCTGTCTTCGGTTACTAATCCACCGTTTTCAATGTAGAATTTTTGAGTGCTAATGAGTTCGCCGTCTATGTAAGCTTCCCACTCGTAGTCGCCACGAGCCCAATAGTCGCCAGGGTCAGGTTTCCCCCAGCCTTCGCGTATCATCACAATATTTTGGTCTTTTGTGACAGTGATGTCTTTTATCAGATCACAAAGTTCTTCGCGTTTCTCTTTTTTGATTTGGAAAGCTTTCAGATTTACTTTTATCGTCCAATCTTCTTCGTCAAAAAGTTTGTTGTAAAATGAAAGTTCGGAATAGAGATAAGTGGTCTCCATGTTTTCAAATACCAGTCTGTATTTTCGAGTATTTCCAACCATACTTTCAGTAGACGAAAAAATTTTGAGGTCTTTGAATTTATACTTTTTCTCCAAGGTATTCTTCGTTATAAAGTTGTACTTAATTTCAGTAATGCATCTTAATTTATGTATTTTTATGGAAATATTAAGAATAATACTCTTAATTTTGTACTATTAAAATAAAGAAAAATAACTATGCCTTCTTTTGATATTGTAAGTAAAGTAGATCCGCAAACGCTAGACAATGCAGTGAATGTGGCAATCAAAGAAATTCAAAACCGTTATGATTTGAAAGATTCAAAAACGGAAGTAGAATTGAATAAGAAAGACAGTATTATTCAAGTGACAACGAATAACGACATGAGTATGAAAACGATTATTGATATTCTCATCACCCGTATGGCCAAACAAGGAATCGACCCAAAATCACTTGATCTGACTAAAGAGGCGTATCCTTCTGGCGCTATGTTAAAAAAAGAAATGAAGGTAAAAACAGGTATAGACAAAGAAGGTTGTAGGAAAATCATTAAAGACATAAAAGATTCTAAAGCGAAGGTTATACCTGCTCAAATGGATGAAATAATACGTATAACAGCAAAAAAGATCGACGATTTGCAAGAGGTAATTGCTTTGGTGCGTTCTAAGGACTATGGAATTCCGGTTCAGTTCACGAATATGAAATAAAATTTAGGTTAAGCGCTTGATTTGTATTCTAATATTTCCTAGTATTATCAAAAATAAACCTTAAACATTTTATAATTATGGGATATTACAAAACGATTAATGGAAAAAAATACGACGGCGAATTATTAGAACTCGCTGACGAATCAGTTAAAGGTGCGGGTGACGGAAGAATCTCTACCGCAGATGCAAAAAAAATTCTTGAAGCTGTAAAAGACGGAAATTCATATACAGACGTAGAGAAAGATACCGTAGAATACATTCGTGATCATTATAAATGGACGGACGAAGCCGATGCTTGGTTCAGAACAGAAATTCGCAAGTGGGCGGCTTCTAAATAAAGCATTCAAAAAAGGTGAGAAGTAGTAAGGAGTAATTTTCTTATTTTGATTTCTCACCTTTTACTTAAACACCTTAAACAATAACACCACGAATATAATCACCGCAGCAATTCCTGCATAAATGTCTATTGCAAAACAGGACAATGCTCCTATCCCTGTGATAACAGCGGATATAATTTTTACAGCACTGTATGGTCTGTCGCCTTTCGTTTCACCTGTTCTAGCGTTAATAAGGAAGCGGAATGATTTTTCTCTGTATTTGTAAGAGCTGATCCAAAGAGGAAGCAATGTGTGTTTGAAAGTAATATTTTTGTAATCAGTATCTTTGGAATTGATACGTTGCGCATCTCCTCCTATGTCTCCTCGTATTGTGGCGTCTATCGTTGTTTGTATTTTGTCTTTCGCCACATCAAAGCCATCTTTCAATCCTATTTGATAGCTTTCACTTCTGAAACCAGCTAAATAATTTTCATTAAAAGGAACCAAACTTTCCAAATCCCAAGGTTCCAGAGCGTCTACATGTTCTCTTGGTAGAGAGTTAGAAGCGTTTACAAGTACATCGTCAAATGTATTGCTCACATCTCCAGAGGTGCAGTACCAGTCTGTTACTGTTCTGGATTGTTCTACCGTCTTGCCATTGGAATCGGTAGTGGTATAATATTCTGTTCGGTTCACTCCACGCTCACCGCTGTATTGAGTATCTGTAGTTGTATCGTACGTCCAATAAGGGGTGTACATTCCATTTAGTTTATCTGCAGAAGCATATTTTCGAAGATCGCTGGGAGCAAACCAAAGAGAAACAAGCCATTTCATAAAAGATTCGATGGCTTGTTTTTTATCTACTTTAAAAGGGAGTACTGATTTTGGTTTTATGAGCGTAGTAATGCTCGCACTCGTCAACACAAGCGCGGTACCACAAAACGCACATTCGTCTGAAGTTACATTAGGTTTGAGCGTAACTTCAGCACCACAGCCAGTACATTTTACCGTAGAGAGTTGTTGTGTATCGTTTTTACTGGCGTTTAATTCGCTGCTTAAAAATTGAGTAAAGTCCAGTTCTACGATTGGCTCCGCTTCTTGAGAAACAGTAATTTCATTTTCAAAGCCACAATACTCGCATTTCAAGGAGTTGGTACCTGGGGCAAATTTCAAAACTGCACCACAACTTTTACATCCTGCGGAGTTGCCTAATGCACTAATAACGGCAGAATTTTCTTCCATTTTAAAAAGGTGTTTATGTCATTTTAAATTGAGTATTACAAAGAAACCGACCGTCAAATTTGCTGTTTACGGTCGGTTAACTATTGCCACATGATCCTTCTAGTGTAGCGATTATGCAATCAGTGGAGGAAGTGGAGGAGGAACGCTGTTAAATACGTCTACCAGTTCTGGCAGCTGTCCTGCAGCTGTCCAAGCGGCCATTCCTTGTTTCCAAACCATTGATTGCGGTGTAAATTGTCCTTGCCCTGCAAACTGAGTAAGAGCGGTTATATCAAAAGGCCCAGACTGCTGACCGTTTACTGCCAAAAAATAACTTATGGTAGGCGGCGGTGGAGATATATTGTTTTTATTTTGCTGCTGGCTCATATTGTTCTGATTCATATTCCCCATCATATTATTTTGATTCATCATGTTTATACCCATCATCATACCCATCATGTCTGCACCACCACCACCTTTGCCGTTTTGGGCAGAGATTTTCATGGTATCGAGAAGGTCTTGCTGAACAAAAGTACTGCTGTCGCCCAAGGCCATTTTTTCACTGATCATTTTTATTCTTCGCTTGTCTTCTTCCGTCAGAGAAATACTTTCTACAAGGAAAGTAGGAAGCGTAAGTCCGTATTTTTTCTCAATACTTTCATTAATTAACGGGTGAAGTGTTTCGGTAAGTTCTTTAAGGTTTCCTGCAAGTTTGTTGGCAGGAATGCCAGCTTCATTCAGTTTGTCGGAAAACTCCATCACCAAAATACTGCGCATTTGACCTGAAATATTGTCGACGGTATACGTGCCGTTGGTTGAAGAAAATTTTTCTAAAAACATACCTGGATCTTTAAATTGTAATCCATAAGTGCCGAATGCTTTTGCTTCGATGTCGATCCCAAAACGAGGATCGGTATATAAAATAGGTTCTTTAACACCCCATTTCATATCCACGAATTCTTTCATATTGAAAAAATACACCTCTGCTTTGAAAGGGCTGTTAAAGCCAAACTTCCAGCTGTTGAGCGTGGTCATAAGGGGTAAATTCTGAGTAGTAAGCATATATTTTCCAGCCTGGAATACGTCGGCTACTTTATTACCTTCGTTTACAAATACGGCTACTTGTCCTGGACGTACAGTAAGTGCCGCACCGTTTTTAATTTCATTGTTGTAGCGCTCAAAGCGATGAATCATGGTATCTTGAGTGTTGTCGATCCATTCAATGACGTCAATAAATTCTCCTTTTAATTTGTCAAATAATCCCATGGGGCGTTGTTGGTTTTAGGTGATAAGGTGTAATATTTAATTTAGTTGGTAAGGTACTGTAGTCTATCGTTTATAAGGCACAACATAAATTTAAAAAAAACTATAATCATACTACAAAGCATCTTACGACAAGCTAATAAATTTGTTTCAAATTGTAAAAAGTATGAGTATGATATTCTATGAGGTTTTGAAGGCCTTATATAAAATAACCTAGTTTAGGAGTACAGTGTACCATTTAAATTCAGAGAGTGGTATTTCTTCTTTTACAGGAGTTATAGAAAAAGCAAGCATGTTGAGCAAGAGTATTGAGAAATCTCTCACACATTCTGATCAATCTCAAATGGATAGGGAGGCAGTACATAAAAAAATCCCCAACCAAATGGTGGGGATTTTTCTTCTTAATGTCAAAATTTTAATGAATATATATTCAATAAAGAATTTTTAATTAATTGATCACTTCAACGTTCACAGCGTTCATACCTTTTTTTCCTTTTTCAACTTCATATTTAACTTGATCGTTTTCACGAATCTCGTCAATAAGACCTGAAGAGTGAACAAAGATATCTTCACTTGAATCTGATGGTTTAATAAAACCAAAACCTTTGGTGCTATTAAAAAACTTAACTGTTCCTTGCATTGTACTATTTATTTAATTTATTTATGCCTAAAGGTAAGTATTAAAATCGAACTAACCTATTTTAATACTTAAATAATTGATATAAAGGTTTGTAATAATTAGGAGAGGCTTAATTTTTCCCAAATAGCCGATCCATATCCATCGCAATAGATACCCAGTTTTTTCCACCTGCCACAGAATAAGTGGCGCGTGAGAAATCGAATTCCAGCCATTTGATACGAAACATAATTCCCCAAGAAAATCCTGTGCCACCTGCTTTATTTTCTAAACGCATTTCTAAACGACGTTGAAAATTATAGGCGAAACGAACATGGAGATTTTTTGAAAGTAAAAACTCTGTTCCAATTATAAAATGAGGAAGTATTTTATCGGAGATACTTTTTTTATGCACAATTTCTTTTCCATTTAAGTCGTATTTTTTATTTTGACTCGTATCGAGGTAAGCAATGTCATATTTATAAAGATGGTTGGCTGTAATTGAAAAGCGAAGTGGGATATGCTCAAATTTATAGGTAGTTCCCAGTTGAACATCAAATGGGGCTCTTGCAGGAGCATTTTTGTCGTATTTTTTTAAAGCAAAACCAATATTTTTAATTACCAATCCGATTGTAAAGTCTTTGACAGGATGTCGGAAAATGCCTCCTGCATCCATCATCAATGCATAAGAAGAATAGACAGGAGTAATGACGGAAGAGACATATTTTAAGGTTCCACCTAAAGAAAATGCACCAATAGTGTGTGATTTAGCAATCATCAGCGCCAAATCTTGAGGATGAAATGTTCCGATGTCGTTTCCCGTTTCGTCTGTCTGGGGCATTGTTCCGTAATTGATGTATTGAATGCCAGCAGCGATGGTACCTATTGCCTTAAACTTATGAGCGTAGGACATAGAACCGCCTTTTACCGATGCGAAAAAGGGAATATAATTTACGGAAAGAAAACGGTTCATGGTATCGCGCAGCAAAGCAGGATTTTGCCAAACCATGTTTACATCCTTGTCATAGACAGAAACGTTTGTACCGCCAATAGCGGCGACGTGTGCATTGCCAGGGAGATTTACAAATTCGAAAGAATTTTTACCTCCTGTTTGTGAAAAGGAAAATGTCTGCGACAGACATACTACTATTAAAATACTAAAAGCTATTTTTCTCAAGGATCAATAAACAATAAAGAAATAACAAGCCTAAATTAAGACTAATTGATTTGGCATTCAAGAACAGAACGATAAAATCGGTCATTATGTTGTCGCTTGTTCGTTATTACAGTTACGAATAGTTACAATTTTCTGCTTTAATGCTGCTCCTGCTCACCCTAAGGTAGTTCGGTTATAAGGGCACTTCAGATATATACAACCTATTAGTTAGCGTCATTCAGGAGGAAACTCGTTACAAAGGATGAGTAAAGCATATATTTAGTCCGATACTTTTGACTTTTAACTATTTAGAAATGTAATTACTAAAATTAGGGTTTATTAATAAATAGGTTCCTCCTGAATGACACATTATTTATATCATAACAATAACCAGCAACTAAACCTTAGCTTTTTCAGCCTTCAGATCTTTAACCGTCAAATCCATAGGAATTTTCACCTTATCTTTAAGAAGTGCGATTTTTAATACTTCATCTGCCGTTTCCACATAGTGAAATTGTAATCCCGTGAGATAAGAAGGAGTGATGTCTTCTATGTCCTTTTTGTTTTTCTTACTAAGAATAATATCTTTAATACCAGCTCTTTTCGCAGCGAGTATTTTTTCTTTTATTCCACCTACGGGCAAAACTTTCCCCTTCAACGTAATTTCACCTGTCATCGCCATGTGTTGCTTTACTTTACGCTGTGTAAAAGCTGAAGCCAGAGAAGTGAGCATAGTGATACCAGCAGAAGGTCCGTCTTTAGGTACCGCTCCAGCAGGAACGTGTATGTGTAAATCAAATTGGTCGAAAACACGGTGGTCTATTTTTAGAGAATCGGCGATTGCTCTAAGATAAGAGAGTGCGGCGGCGGCCGATTCTTTCATTACCTCTCCTAGTTTTCCTGAAATAGTAAGTTTTCCATGACCACGGTTAAGAGCAGATTCTATATAAAGTAATTCTCCTCCTACGCTCGTCCATGCAAGACCAGGAACTACTCCAGCTAACTCTTCGTTTTCGTAAATTTCTTTGTCAAAATCTTCAGCACCTAAAATTTTAACTAAATGAGCTGGTTCGATGGTTTTTGGGAATTCTTCTTCCATCACAATACTTTTCGCAACATTCCGCAACACGCCAGCTATTTTACGTTCCAAGGCACGAACGCCAGATTCACGCGTATAGCCTTCTACGATTTTTACAAGTGTTTTATTGCTGATGTTTACTTCTTTCGTTTTTATGCCATGTTCCATTTTTTGTTTTGGAACGAGGAATTTTTTTGCGATCTCTACTTTTTCTTCCAAAGTATAACCCGAAATTTCTATAATCTCCATTCTGTCTAACAAAGCTGGCTGAATAGTATCAAGTCGGTTGGCGGTAGCGATAAATAATATTTTGGACAGATCGTAATCTACTTCCAGGTAATTGTCTTGAAAGGTGGTATTCTGCTCTGGATCTAATACTTCAAGCAATGCAGAAGAAGGGTCGCCTTTATAATCAACACCTACTTTGTCTATTTCGTCAAGTACAAAAACAGGGTTAGAAGTTTGCGCTTTTTTTATTCCGTTGATAATACGTCCAGGCATTGCTCCAATATAGGTTTTGCGATGACCTCGTATTTCTGCTTCGTCGTGCAAACCACCAAGGGCTACACGTACATATTTTCGATCCAATGCTTTGGCAATCGATTTTCCTAACGATGTTTTTCCAACTCCCGGAGGCCCGTACAAACAAAGTATTGGCGATTTCATATTATTTTTCAATTTCAATACTGCCAAATATTCTATAATTCGAGCTTTTACTTTTTCAAGGCCAAAATGATCTTCGTCAAGCACCTTTTGTGCATTTTTTAAATCAAAATTATCTTTGGTATAATTGTCCCAAGGCAAATCTAGCATAAGATCTACGTAGTTCATTGTAGTGGCGTAATCAGGAGAAGAAGGATTGGAGCGTTCCAATTTTTTCAGCTCTTTCTCAAAATGTTTTGCTACACTTTCTACCCAAAGTTTTTGTTTCCCTCGTTCTCTTAGTTTGTCTATTTCCTTGTCCTGCGTTTCTAGTCCAAGTTCTTCCTGCATTACTTTTATCTGTTGACGCAAATAATAATCACGCTGTTCTTGGTTGATATCCGAATGCACTTTGCTGTGAATTTCTTGTTTAAGTTTTAACATCTGAATATCTTTATCCATAAGCTCCAGCAAACGGGTAATTCTTTCAGAGCCTTTGTTGGCTTCCAGAATCGATTGTTTATCGTTCACTTCAGCATTCAAATTAGAAGCAAGAAAATGCGTAAGAAAACTAGGACTTTCAATGTTGCTAAGTGCAATATTTGCTTCCTGAGGAATGTCAGGATTTAGTTTTAAAATTTTCTGTGCAGAATCTTTTAGCGTCTGAATAAGTGCTTTTGATTCTTTTTTGTCAAGGTCTGTGAAATCTTCGTTTAGTACTTCAATTTTCGCAGTAAAAAAAGGCTCTGAACTGATTATTTCTTTTACCGCAAATCTACGTTGTCCTTGAATGATAATAGTGGTATTCCCGTCAGGCAATACGAGCATTTTTAATATCTTGGCAACGGTTCCAATTTTATAAATATCTTCTATTCCTGGCTCTTCGAGCTTAGAGTTTTCCTGGGCTACTACACCAATTGTTTTATCACCCCGATAAGCTTTTTTTACAAGCTTTATAGATTTTTCTCTTCCAACAGTAATGGGAATCACAACCCCTGGGAATAGCACCGTATTTCTCACTGGTAAGAGCGATAAGATCTCTGGAACGCTTTCTTTGTTCATCCCTTCCTCGTCTTCCGTTGTTAAAAGTGGAATAAATTCTTCCGAATCTTCTCCAAGCATGTTGGTTATAAAAATTTTATGATCAACGTTGTTATTTTCCATTTTGAGGGTCACTATATTTTTATTTTTGTAAAAATGCCAAATTGACATTTTTTAAGATTAATCCCTTGATTAGTTAAGGATTATTTGTAGCCATTTTGGCCGTTTGGCAAGGTTATCAAATTAATCAACACTTTGAAATTCAATAACATTTTTGTACTTTTGAGTGGTATTGTTTGCAAAAGGTTAACAATTTAGCATTAATTACATTTGATTGTCACAATACATGTGCCATAGGTTTAATACCTGAAAAATCGATAGAAGGATTGAATGAAAAAACGCTTTTTATTATATATAATTTTTATCATTGGCTGTTTATTCATCTCAAACATAGCTATTTGCCAAAAGGGGAAAAATAAATACCTTACTCGTGAAGTCAAAAAATCCAACTTTGACACTATTTCTGTTAAAAAGTCAGAATTTCAATTTGACTTTAAAAACTTAAATAAGATTCGCTATTACTACAATGCCGAAGAATTGGCTATTATTAAAAAACACGAACAGAGTAGAGACTATGTAAAATTGCTTCCTCTTTTGGAGAAGTATGTTTCTAATTTCGGAATTGAAAATTTTAGTCGAGATAGTGAGATGCTTTGGAGATTGGGTAATCTCTATGAATTGTTGGAGCAATCGGAAAAATCAAAGTATGTATACCGCCTTTGTCTAAAAAATCATGCGGGCAAAAACTATCGTAATATTTTAAAAATGTACGAAACGCAGACTACGCTGGAGTCGGACAATTACGTACCCTTGGAATATTATTATGAATTAGTAGAATACCGTCGCTTGATTGATACACTTCGTCCTCCCAAAAGTGTTTTTTTAAATATGGGAGAGTTGGTAAACGATTATCGTTATCCCGACTATGGTCCTGCCATGAGTATAAGTGATAGTATTCTCATCTTTACAAAAAGGAAAAAAGAACTAACCCGAACCAAGTTGTCTTACCGTGAAAACGAAGATCTTTATTATAGCAAAAACTATGATGGTTTTTGGGATGAAGCGGTGCCTTTTGCAAAAGTGATCAATTCGGATTGCAACGAAGGTTCAGCTTGTTTGAGTCGCGATGGGAAAACAATGTATTTTGCCCGATGCAAGGTGACCGAATTTCAATACGACTGTAGAGACTGTATGGGAAGTTGCGATATATATGTTACTACTTTGGAAGACGATACTACTTGGTCAGTGCCAAGAAATTTAGGTGCGAATGTAAATTCTATTTATTGGGATTCTCAGCCTACGCTTTCGCATACAGAAGATACTCTTTTCTTTGCTTCCGACAGAAAAGGAGGCATTGGTTTGTCTGATATTTACTTTACACATAAAATAAGAGGAGGAGGTTGGGCGCCTGCTCAAAATATGGGTCCTGTCATTAATACTAGAGGAAATGAAGTGAGTCCTTTTTATCACCCCACACATCATGTATTTTATTTTAGCTCGAATGGACAGCTTTTTAATTTCGGAAATTTCGATTCTACCGAACACTTTTTTCGTACGTTCGATATTTATAAGACATTAAAAATAGAAGATAAATGGCAAGAGCCTAAAAATATTGGTCCTTTAGTAAACGGGAAAGGCGATGAATATTATTTTACGATAGACTCTAAGTCTAAAGATTTGTTTTATGCCCGTTCAGAAGAAGATAAAGTGAAAAATCTTGATTTGTTTTCTTTTCCGCTGCCAATGGAGGCACAGCCAATGGCGAATATTCTTCTTAGAGGAAGTCTCACAGACTCGGCGTCTGGGGATCCTTTCAAAGGTATCGTTTCCATTATAGATCTTGACAATGGGCTTGAAGTAGCACCTAAATTTATTCGACCAGACGGTAGTTTTGAATTCGACCTGATTGATAAAAATGATTATTTATTAATTATTCAGGGAGACGATTTTTTTAGAATAGAGAAAAAATTTACACTTGATGGAGATACCAGCATAGAAATTAAAACCAATTCTATCAAATACAACAAATGGACGTTTGAACATTTGGAATTTGAAAATGGGAAAGCGGACATCCTTCCTGATATGGAAATAGATTTGGATAAGGTGGTGAATTTTTTGCTTGACCATCCTTATTTTAAACTGAAAATATCAGGCCATACGGATTCGCAGGGGGATGCAGATGCTAATTTACGTTTGTCTCAGAAGCGAGCAGATGCGATAAAGAAATACCTTGAAGAGAAGGGGCATCTCGAAGAAACTAGAATCGCAGCGATTGGGTTTGGTAGTCAAAAGCCTATTGTGGAAGAAAAAACAGCAGAAGACAGAAGCCTTAATCGTCGAGTAGAATTTCAAATTATTAAACCTACTAAAGAAGAAGTAGAGAAGCTTGAACCTGAGCATCAGATGGAGTTGCAAAACCAACTTGAAGAGCAGGAGAAAGAACAAAATATGCCGATGGAAGACGGAAGTAAAAAAAAGGACGATAGAAAATAAGCGTAATTTTTAGTCGTGCGCTTGAAATTTATACCCTATTCCGTATACTGTGCTTAGATAATCCTTGCAGCCACTTTGTACTAATTTTTTTCTCATATTTTTCACATGTGTATATAAAAAATCATAAGAGTCTGCCTGATCCATGTGGTCGCCCCAGAGGTGTTCGGCAATAGAATCTTTTGGAATTACGCGCGCTTTGTTAGCGATAAAGAATACAAGCAAGTCATATTCTTTTCCAGTAAAGGTAATTTCTTTATCGGATACATAAACTTGACGAGAATCAGGATTGATACGAATTTCATTAAAGGTAATTTCCTTTGAACCTTGAAAACTTCTACGTCTTATTACGGACTTTATTCTTGCATTAAGTTCAGATAAGTGAAACGGTTTTGTCAGGTAATCGTCGGAGCCAATTTCTAGTCCTTCTATACGGTCTTCAAGCGAGTTATTGGCAGAAACGATGATGACGCCAGACTCAATATTTCTTCTTTTTATTTCTCTTACAATGTCAAGTCCTGTGCCTCCAGGAAGCATTATGTCTACAAGGATACAGTCGTATTCGTAATCATTTATTTTATCAATAGCTTCACTAAAATTAGCAGCTGATTCACAAATATACCCTTCGTGGCTCAAATAGGTGACTACAGACCGGCGAAGTTCTTTTTCATCTTCAATAATTAATACCTTCATAAACTTATAAATATTGCGTAAAATATAGACTTCAATGCTCAAGATAGTAAATATTTCGTCAAGTTCTTTTATTACATTTACTTTATAAAGAGAAAGTGTTTTTATGATATATATATATGCTGATATTATTACGATAGGCGATGAACTATTATACGGCCAGATTGCCGATACCAATAGCCAATGGATAAGTGCAGAGCTTGATAAAATAGGCATTCGTACAAAGCGAAAATCAAGTGTGAGCGATAAGAAAGTTGATATTATAGAGGTATTGGAGGAAGCCGAAAAAAGATCCGATATTATTCTTATTACTGGCGGACTTGGTCCTACCAATGATGATATTACCAAAAAAGTATTAACGGATTATTTTAAGTGTGCATTGGTTTTGCATGAGGAAGCATTAAAAGATGTTACCGATTTTTTTTCAAGAAGAGGAAGAGAATTGACCGAACTAAATCGTGGACAAGCTTTTTTACCAACGGCTTGTACTTATATTCCAAACAGATCAGGCACTGCGCCTGGGATGTGGTTTGAAAAAAATGGTAAAATATTCATGTCTATGCCAGGCGTACCTTACGAAATGAAAGACTTGATGACGCAGAGCGTACTTCCCGCGTTAAAAGAATATTTTAAAACGCCTGTCATTATACATCAATTAGTTAAAACAACTGGTATTGGAGAGTCGAATCTTGCGGATCTCCTAAAAGATTGGGAGGCGCAGTTGCCAGAATCTATTAAGTTGGCTTACCTGCCTTCGTTGGGGGAAGTAAAATTGCGTCTTACCGCTTCTGGAGAAAATACGGATCAATTAAAAGAAGCGATTAATAAAGAACTGGAAAAGCTGCGCCCTATTATTTCTGAATATATTTATGGTTACACGGAAGAGCCTTTAGAGAAAGTTCTTGGGGATTTACTTCGGACTAAAAAACTTACGCTAGCCACAGCAGAAAGCTGTACAGGAGGTTATCTCAGTCATTTGTTTACATCCATTGCTGGGAGTTCCGATTATTTTAAGGGAGGGATAATCGCTTATCACAATGAAATAAAAACTTCTTTTTTGGATATACCAGAGGAGGCTATCCTTAAGTATGGAGCGGTAAGCGAGAACTCGGTTATAAGAATGGCGAAAGCGGTACGGCTAAAAATGAATGCCAGTATTGGTATTGCAGTAAGTGGTATAGCAGGACCCGGAGGAGGTACACCTGACAAACCCGTCGGTACAGTTTGGATGGCTTATAGCGATTCTGAAAAAACGGTTACAAAAAAACTTATTTTTAGTACTAAACGTGAGGTGAATATCAGAATGGCAGCCTATTCTTTGCTGGATATGGTGAGGAAGTCTATTGGATGATTTGATTGTTAATATGGTAAGAAGGGGAAAGGGGGAAGTGAAAAGTAAAGATATGTTAAAACAGTTGTCTTTACTTCTCACTTTTCACCTCTTATCTCTCACTTTATTTTAAAATAAATAACAATTGGAGCACCAGAGTTCTTAAATTAAATCACTAATACTCAAATCAATATTAAAGTACTAGAGTACCAAATCACTAAACTATAATTACAGCATCAAATCACTAAATTACCAAATTAATTTCTACCTTTGAGTATTATGGCATTAGTAGAAATGGTCATGCCCAAGATGGGCGAAAGTATTATGGAAGGAACCATCCTTAAATGGTTGAAAAATGTAGGCGATCGCATTGAAAGGGATGAATCTGTGCTTGAAGTAGCGACGGATAAAGTTGATACAGATGTGCCGTCTACTCATGCAGGAGTGCTAAAACAGCTATTGGCAGAGCAGGGTCAAGTGGTGGCAGTAGGTTCTGCAATTGCAATTATTGATACTGGAGGAGGAGAAAAACAAGGAACAGGAAACAGAGAGCAGGA